>JAICMG010000244.1 GCA_025929365.1 Frankiaceae bacterium | reverse complement strand
GGTCGTCGACTTCCCTGCCTGGGAGACGCTGCCGCACGAGCGGCTGTCTCCGCGCGCCGACACCGTCGGCCGGCGGTTGGCCGTGCTGCGAAGGCTTTGCCATCCCGATCCGTCCGACCCGTCGACCGGGCCGATTTCCGTTGTGGTCGCTCCGGTGCGCAGCGTTCTGCAGCCGCAGGTCGCCGGCCTCGGCGAGCTGGAGCCGGTCGTCCTCCGGGCCGGGGAGACCGTCGAGTTCGACGACGTCGTCCGTGCCCTCGTGGGCATCGCGTACAGCCGGGTCGACATGGTGGAGCGACGCGGCGAGTTCGCGGTGCGCGGCGGAATCCTGGATGTCTTCCCGCCCACCGAGGCCCACCCGTTGCGGGTGGAGTTCTTCGGTGACGAGGTCGAGGAGATCCGCAGCTTCGCGGTCGCCGACCAACGATCGCTCGAGACCGCTCCGCACGGGTTGTGGGCTCCGCCGTGTCGTGAGCTGCTGCTCACCGACGAGGTGAGGGACCGCGCCCGGGCACTTGCCGCGGAGCGTCCTGAGCTCGCTGAGATCCTCGGCCAGCTTGCGGACGGGATCGCCGTCGACGGCATGGAGGCCTTCGCGCCGGTGCTCGTCGACGACCTCGTCCTGCTACTCGACGTTCTCCCGGCGCACACGCACATCGTGGTGTGCGACCCGGAGCGGGTGCGGACCCGCGCCGCCGAGTTGGTGCGCACGAGCCAGGAGTTCCTCGAGGCGTCCTGGGCCGCTGCCGCTACCGGAGGCAAGGCACCGATCGACCTCGGCGCGGCGGCGTACCGGACTGTCGCCGACGTCCGGTCGCGCGCGATCGAGCTCGCGCTGCCGTGGTGGTCGATCAGCGCGTTCTCGGCGGACGCCGACCTCGACGACGACTCGGTCGCCTCCTCGGCGCATCCGCCGGATCCCTACCGCGGCGACCTGAAGCGCGCTGTCGACGACTTCCGCGGGTGGCTACGTGACGGCTGGCGAGTCGTCGTCGCCACCGAGGGCCACGGGCCTGCGCAACGCCTGGCCGAGGTGCTGCGCGAGGAAGACGTTGCCGCGCGACTCGACGAGACGCTCGACGCCGACATCACGCCCTCGGTCGTGCACGTCACGACTGGCTGCCTCGACACCGGTCTCGTCTCGCCCGCGCTGAAGCTCGCCGTCCTCACCGACTCCGACCTGTCCGGTGTCCGCGGCACGGCGCGCGACGGCACCCGGATGCCGAGCAAGCGGCGCGGCACGATCGACCCGCTGACCCTGAAGCCGGGCGACCCGGTCGTGCACGAGCAGCACGGGGTCGGCCGCTACGTGGACCTCGTACAACGCACCGTGGCCGGCGCCACCCGCGAGTACCTCGTCATCGAATATGCCCCGAGCCGGCGCGGCCAGCCAGGTGACCGCCTGTACGTGCCGACCGACTCCCTCGACCAGGTCACGAGGTACGTCGGCGGGGAGTCGCCTTCGCTGGACAAGCTCGGCGGCGGCGACTGGGCGAAGCGCAAGGGTCGAGCCCGCAAGGCGGTCCGCGAGATCGCCGCCGAGCTCATCCGCCTCTATGCCGCGCGGATGTCGGCGCCGGGTCACGCCTTCGGCCCGGACACGCCCTGGCAGCGCGAGCTCGAAGACGCGTTCGCCTACGTCGAGACGCCCGACCAGCTCGCGGCCATCGACGAGGTCAAGGCCGACATGCAGGCCCCGCACCCGATGGACCGCGTGATCTGCGGCGACGTCGGTTACG
>JAICMG010000234.1 GCA_025929365.1 Frankiaceae bacterium | reverse complement strand
GATGACCTCGCCGGTGAGGTACGACGCGTAGTCGCTGGCGAGGAACACGATGATGTTGGCGATCTCCCACGGTTCGGCGGCGCGGCCGAACGCCTCGCGGGCGGTGAGCTCGGCGAGCAGCTCGTCGGTGGTCACCTTCGCGAGGTTCTCGTGCATCGCCAGTGACGGCGCGACCGCGTTGACGCGCACGCCGAACGACGCCGCCTCGACCGCGGCGGTGCGGGTCAGCGCCATAACGCCCGCCTTCGCGGCGGCGTAGTGCGCCTGCCCGGCCTGCGCCCGCCAGCCGATCACCGAGGCGTTGTTGACGATGGCACCGCCGTTGCCTGCCGCCCGCATCCGCTTCAGCGCCTCGCGGGTGCAGCGCATCGTGCCGTTCAGCGTGACATCGAGGACCTTCGTCCACTGCTCGTCGGTCATCTCCGCGAGCTCCGCTGTACCACCGAGACCCGCGTTGTTGACCAAGACGTCGAGGTCGCCGACCACCTCGAACATGCGCTGCACATCATCCTCGACGGTGACGTCGCACGGCACGGCGACCGGCTCGGCGCCCATCACCTCGGCAAGCTGCTGCGCGGACTCGGCGAGGCGCCGCTCGTGCCGGTCGCTGATCGCGACGATCGCGCCTTCTTCCGCGCACCGCGTGGCCGTCGCGAATCCGATACCGGTGCCGGCCGCCGCCGTGACGAGGACGCGCTTGCCCGCGAGAAGGCCGTGCCCGAGCGGGTACGGCGGAGGCCCTGAGGTCATCCCTCTGACGCGCCGGCCTCGGCCGCGCGCTTCTTCATCATGTCCATGTAGTCGAGCATCGGAAGCCGGTCGAAGCCGACGTCTGCGGGGATCCGCTCCGCAAGCTCCTGCGGGGTCCAGCGGCCGTGCTTCGAGATCTCCTTGATCTCGCGCGGCTGGCTCCACAACGCGATCCGGCCACCGACCACCGTGTAGGTCTGACCGGTGATCTCGCGCGCGGCGTCGGAGAGCAGGTAGACGACCATCGGGGCGATGTCCTCCGGCTCGCCGGTCTCCGCCGTACCGCCGGGGACGTTCGCCTGCATCCGGGTGCTCGCGACGGGCGCAATGGCGTTGGCGTTGATGTTGTAGCGGGACAAGCCCAACGCCGCGCTTCGCATCAGCGCCACGATCCCGCCCTTTGCGGCGGCGTAGTTGGCCTGCGCGACGCTGCCCCACATCCCGACGCCCGAGGTGAAGGCGACCAGCGAACCGCCCGTGTCCTGCTTGCGCATCACCGCGGAGGCGGCGCGAAAGACCGTGAAGGTCCCCTTGAGGTGGGTGTCGATGACGCCGTCCCACTCCTCCTCGGACATGTTGAACAGCATCCGCTCGCGGAGGATGCCGGCCACGGTCACGACGCCGTCGAGATGACCCCAGTTGTCGACCGCAGCGGCGACGAGGCGCTCCCCCGCCTCCATCTGCGAGATGTCGTCCGCGAGCGCGATCGCCTCGCCGCCGGCGGCCTTGATCTCGGCGACGACGGCGGTCGCTACCTCACTGGACGGCTCGGCGCCGTCCATCGCAACGCCGTAGTCGTTGACGACGACCTTCGCGCCTTCGGCCGCGCATGCGAGCGCGACCGCGCGTCCGATGCCACGGCCCGCGCCGGTGATCGCGATGACCTTGTCCTGGAGCATCCCTGACATGGCCAGCAGGCTATCTGACGGGTCGTCAGATAATGGACGCGTGGCATGGTCGGGACCGGGTTCGGGACGTTGACCCATGTGTGTGCGCTGCGCGCCGCCGGCTTCGAAGGTGCGCGCCCTGGTGGGCCTTCGCGGACGGTGTCGCGGCCATGCGGGTCATGGACGCGATTCGGCAATCGGCGAAGCAACGAAGCCGGATCGCGCTCTCGCCGTCACGCCGTGCAGACCTTGTCGAGCAGCTCGAGCGTCTCGCTGATCGCACCGCGCCAGACCTCGCCGTACTCCATCTGCTCCTGGAACCATTGCGGCACCCGAGTGCAGTCGTAGGTCTCCGTCACGACAGTCGCGTCGGGTCCGTCAGGCATGAGGTCGTAGACCCAGCGGTGACCGACCGACTCGTCGATGGCGAACCTGTCGCCGGCGGACCGCTCGTCGCCGGGAGCCGGCGCCCAGGCGATCCGGCGAGGGGGCGCGAACTCGACAACGTGGTTGCGCATGACGTAGTCGCCGCCGAGCCGGTCGAAGTACATGTTCATGACGAAGACATCACCGACGCCGGTGATCGCCGCGCCTTCGGCGATGCCGCGCAGCATCTGCGATCCGTCGAGATCGAGATGCCGATGGGGATCCGCGAGCAGCGCGAAGATTCGCTCGGCCGGCGCGTTGATGCGTCGCGACTCCGACACCAGTCCGCGAGGTCCATCCGTCATGTCCGCTCCTCTTTCTCCGGGCCACTCCCGTCAACCGTCTGACGGCTGGACTGGGCGATTCTCATCGGTCGGCGCGGATCGCGGCGAGCGGATCGGCCACCGCCTTCTCCAGGTACGCCAATAGCG
>JAICMG010000180.1 GCA_025929365.1 Frankiaceae bacterium | reverse complement strand
GAAGGTCACGCTGCCGGACGGGTCGGTGGTCGCGGCGCGCGAGATGGCCGGCGTCAACAACATGACGTTCTGGCAGAACAGCGTCACGGGAACGCTCGAGGCGAAGCCGCGCAGCGGATCGTGGGGCGGCCTGAACGCCGCGTTGCATGCGCAGTGATCCCGTCCAACTCCGCGATTGCCATTGCAACACGCTCTAGCGTCTTCAGACGGCAATGACTGTCGAGAAGCCGCCCGTCACGATCGAGGCGGTCGATCCGCGATCGAGCGAAGCGCGTGATCTGGTCGCGTCGTACCTCGCGGAGATTCAGAAGACGTTCGGCTACGACACGACGCGCGCGGTGCCGGTGACGGACGAGGACTTCGATCCGCCGACCGGGACCTTCCTGGTCGTTCGCGACGAGCGCGGCGCGGCGGTCGGATGTGGCGCGGTGCGGTTGGTCGAGTCCGGCACCGCGGAGGTCAAGCGGATGTGGGTGAGCCCGTCGATCCGGGGTCGCGGTGCGGGATGGGCATTGCTAGAGGCTCTGGAGGCAGCGGCGGTCGGGCTCGGCGCGACGGTCGGTGTGCTCGACACGAACGCGACGCTGACGTCGGCGCTCGCGCTTTACCGTGCCGCGGGGTGGCAAGAGGTCGCGCCGTACAACGACAACGCCGAGGCCACCCACTGGTTCCGCAAGGAACTGACCGGCTAGGCCCGGCCGGCAACTCTGGCGGTCGCCGACCCGAACCGGCGCTCGCGTGCGGGTGCCCTCTACGCCGAGCCCAACGTAAGTAGCCAAACTTCCGCTGCGTTTCGCAACCTGCGTTGGGCTCGGCAGTCGAACCGAGGTGCCGATCGGCACGCGGCTGAAATCGCTGTGGTCAACTGATCCCTGATGGATGAGTCCGAGGCATTCCGCAGGGCCGCGGATGCCAGCTGCTGCGTGAGTTGTCGGATTCCTGCGCAGCCCAGACCGAGGTATTCGCACGCGGAGACAGCGGTGGTGCCCTGCACCATCCGTCTGGCGACATCGACTATGAGACCTTCGTGCGGTATCGCTTGGGTGATCTCGTGATTCACGCATGGGATGTGGCGTCCACGGCCGCGGTCGAGGTGAACCTCGATCCGGAAGTCGTTGACGAACTCTGGCGCCGGGTAGCCCCGCATCTGGAAGAAATGCGCGCGGCGGGCGGGTACGGGCGCGGCGCGAGTGGATTGCTAGCCGATGACGCGCCCGCGCTGGAACTCCTCCTGGATGCCGTCGGCCGTCGGCCGTAGACGTCGTTACGGACGGTTCACGACGTAGACGTACTCGGGGCCAACGTCCGACGGGTCGGGTGAGTCGAGCTCGCCGGACCAGATCCGACGGAAGCCCGACTTCTCGAGGATTCGCCACGACGCCGCATTGGCTTGTTGCACGGTGACGACGATCGAGTCGACCGGCCGCCACGCGAAGACCAGCGGCACGAACGCCGCGATCATCGCCGAGCCGACGCCTTGGCCGACCGCATCCGGCTCGCCGATCAGATAGTCGATACCCGCGGCATTCGAGACATCGATGATCCCGTCGAAGGCGGGCCACCATGCGGGTTCGTCGGCGATCAGGTAGCGCTGGATCATGCCGACCGACCGGCCGTCGACGGCTACGACGAACAGCTCGGTCGGGTCCTCGCCGTCGATGCACGGCCCGTACTCCGCTAGCACCGCATCAACGTCGGCAGGGACATCGCGCCACCACGCCGCGACATACGGTTGACGCAACCACTCGAACAACAGCGGCAGATCGTCGCGCGCCATCGCTCGAAACCCGACGCGGGTCAACTTGTCAGAACCTCAACCGGTCATAGCCGGATCAGCTTCTGACAAGTCGGTCGGCGGCGGCGGCGATCCGGTCGTCGGTCGCCGTGAGTGCGATCCGCACATGGCGCGAACCGGCGGCGCCGTAGAAGCTGCCCGGTGCGGCGAGGATGCCGCGCTCCGCGAGCCACCCGACGGTCTCCCAGCAGTCCTCGTCCCGCGTCGACCACAGGTACAGGCCGGCCGCGGTGTTCTCGACGAGGAAGCCGGCGTCGCGGAGCGCGCCGAGCAACAGCGTGCGGCGTGCGGCGTAGCGGGCACGCTGCGTCACGACGTGCGCGTCGTCGCGCAGCGCGGCCGTCATCGCCGCCTGCACCGGCGCGGGCACGATCATCCCCGCGTGCTTGCGCACGTCGAGCAGCTTCGCGACGACTTCCGCGTCGCCGGCCACGAAGCCGGCGCGATACCCGGCGAGGTTCGACCGCTTCGACATGGAGTGCACGGCGAGCAGACCGTCGTGCGCCCTGCCGCACACCTCAGGCGACAGGATGGACACCGGCGCGGCCTCGCCGTAATACAGATCGGCGTAACACTCGTCGCTCGCGACGACGGTGCCGCGCTCACGCGCCCACTCCGCGACCTTGCGCAGATGGTCGGGAGGCAGGACCTTGCCGGTCGGGTTGCTCGGTGAGTTCACCCACAGCAGGTCGAGGCGCTCCGGGCCGACCGACACCGTCGCGTCGACGACCAGGCCCTTCGCCCCCGCGATGCGCGCCCCGACGTCGTACGTCGGATAGGCGAGTGAGGGGAAGCCCACAGACGCCGCGCCGAGCAGGGTCGGCAGCCACGCGACGAGCTCCTTGGTACCGATCACCGGCAGGACGGCGGCGGGGTCGATGGCGATGCCGAAGCGGCGGGCCAGCCAGCCGGCGATCGCATCCCGAAGGGCTGGGGTGCCCGCCGTCAGCGGGTAGCCGGGCGCGTCGGCGGCGTCGGCGAGCGCCCGGCGAACGACGTCAGGTGTCGGGTCGACGGGCGTGCCGACCGAGAGGTCGACGACGCCGTCCGGGTGGGCGCGCGCTGCCTCCGCGTACGGCGCTAGCGAGTCCCAGGGAAAGTCCGGAAGACTTCCCATCCGCGAACTAGTGCTCGTCGTGTACCTGGGGGGGCAGCGCCGCGACGAACGGGTGGTCGCGGTCGATCTTTCCGGTCTTCGACGCACCGCCGGGAGAGCCGACTTCCTCGAAGAACTCGACGTTGGCCTTGTAGTAGTCCTTCCACTGCTCCGGAACGTCGTCCTCGTAGAAGATGGCCTCGACCGGGCAGACCGGCTCGCACGCGCCACAGTCGACGCACTCGTCCGGGTGGATGTAGAGCATCCGCGCACCCTCGTAGATGCAGTCGACGGGGCACTCCTCGATACACGCCTTGTCGAGCAGATCGACACACGGCTCGGCGATGACGTACGTCACGGTGGTGATCCTCCTTCAGACTGCAACGGCTTCTAGTATCACCGTCGCCGTGACGTCGTACGAAACCGGGAGCCGCTTTAGTGCCGCTGCAGCCTGGCGAGGTGCCGCTTCCTGGGACTGCCGTCACGCTCCGGGTGGCCACTCCGGTGGGCCCGATCAGCGTGGTGGGCGAGATCGTCAGCGCGGATGCCGAACGCTGGGCGGTGCGCCGCCGCGACGGTGAGATCGCCGACGTGAGCGTGGCCTCGATCGAGGCCAGCCGCGTGGTCCCGCCCGGTCGCTCGGCCACGACGTCCGCGCGGGAGATCCAGCAGATCGCCGCGTTCGGCTGGCGGGCCGTCGAGACCGCCAGGCTCGGGGACTGGCTGCTGCGAGCGTCGGGGGGCTTCACGCAGCGGGCGAACTCCGCGCTCGCGCTCGGGGATCCCGGCGTGGAGCTGGATCGTGCCCTGGACCTGGTCGGCGACTGGTACGCCGAACGGGAGCTCCCCGCCCGCCTGATGCACATCGACGGCGTGAGCCCGGACGAGCTGAGTGGGCGTCTGCGCGGGCGCGGTTGGCAGGCGAGCGACGACGACCATCTGATGACCGGCGAGATCGCGCACGCCCTTCGCGCGATGCCGAACGCGGTTGCCGACGCCGTCCGGTCGGGGCTCGAGCTGCGAGTTGCTGATGCGCCGGATGACGCCTGGTACGCGTGTTATCGCGACACCGGCAGACAGATCACCGAAGCGAGCCGGCAGGTCCTGCAGACGCATCCGGCGGTGGTCTTCGCCTCGCTTTGCGACGGGGATCGAGCGGCGGCAATCGCGCGCGCTGCGGTCGACGCCCGGTGGGCCGGGTTGTTCGCGGTGGCGGTGGCGCCGCAGCGCCGCCGCCACGGCCTGGGGGCGGCGGTCACGCTCGCGGCGCTGAAGGAGGCCGCGCGCCGCGGCGGCCGGCACGCCTACCTGCAGGTCGAGACCACGAACCTGGCGGCCGTCGAGCTCTATTACCGGCTCAACTTCCGCGTGCACCACGACTACCGCTACTGGACCTCCGCTAGTTCGAAGTAGCACACAATCCTCCACCGTGAGTGGTGGTCCGTCCTGCGATGTCCGATTTTGGGCGCCGGTCGACGTACTTCGTGTGCTACTTCGGGGCTGATATTGACAACGGTTGTCAGTAGCGATTAGCGTCCGGCGGTGCCACGCGTTCGGCTCGTGCCTCGCCGCCTCGCCCTCGCCGCCGCCTGCGGCCTTGCGACGGCTGCGCTCGCCGGTGGCTGCGGGAGCGGTAGCGCGCCGACGGCGCCGGGGGTCGTCGGCGTTGTCGCTGCGGAGAACGTTTGGGGCGACATCGCCTCCCAGATCGGCGGCCGGTACGTCGCCGTCACGTCGGTCATCAGCGACCCGAACACCGACCCACACCTCTACGAGGGCGATCCTCGAGCCGCGGCCCAGGTCAACAGCGCGCAGCTCGTGATCGAAAACGGTCTCGGTTACGACGACTTCATCGACAAGATCCTGGCGACCGGCGGTCGTCGCGGACGGCGGGTCCTGTCCGTCAAGAAGGTGCTCGGGGTCACCGGCAGCAATCCCAACCCCCACCTCTGGTACTGGACCGCTCGGCTTCCCGAGGTGGCGGCCGCCATCGCCGGCCGGCTCTCGGCCATCGAGCCGACGCATCGCGCGGCGTTCCTGGCGGGGGCGGCGCGCTTCGATGCCAGCCTGAAACCTCTGCTGTCGACGATCGCGACCATCAAGCGCAGGTACGCCGGGACCAAGATCGCCTACACCGAGCGGGTGCCCGGTTACCTGGTCGCGGCGTCCGGCCTCGCCCTCGGTACGCCGGTGGCGTTCTCGCAGGCGATCGAGGACGGCAACGACCCGAGTCCGCAGGACACGGCGGCATTCGACCGCGACATCACGACCCATCAGGTGAAGGTGTTGCTCTACAACGCACAGGTGGTCGACGCCCAGACGACCAAGATCGAACAGCTCGCAACGAGCGCCGGCATTCCGATCGTCGGCGTCTCCGAGACCTTGCCGCCGGCCTTTTCAGACTTCCAGGCGTGGCAGCTCCACCAGGACCGGGCGCTGCTGCGCGCTCTCGGCGGATGACGCGATGACCGCGATCTCGCTTCGCGATGCCACGCTGCGGTTCGGCGACCGCGTGTTGTGGGAGCAGCTCGACCTCGACGT
>JAICMG010000233.1 GCA_025929365.1 Frankiaceae bacterium | reverse complement strand
GCGTCCGTCCCGGGGAACGAGATCGGGTCGATCACCGCACGGACGTAGAGCCCGCTGCCGCCGACCAGCACCGGCGTGATGCCACGCGCGAGCAGGTCGTCGATGCACGCGCGGGCGCGTTGCTGGTACTCCGCGACACTCGCGGTCTGCGTGACGTCCCAGATGTCGAGCAGATGGTGAGGGACCCCGTCGCGCTCCGCCTCGGTCAGCTTTGCGGTGCCGACGTCCATGCCCCGGTAGAGCTGCATCGAGTCGGCGTTGACGACCTCGCCACCCAGGTGGCGCGCGATCGCGATGCCCAACGCCGACTTCCCGGTCGCCGTCGGCCCGACGACCGCGACCAGCTGCGTCATGAAAGAACCGAGGGCATCCCGAGCAGGACCGCAGCGGGCAAGTGCTCCGACGGAGCGCGCCGTCCGCGACGTACCGCAACCACCTCGTCCGCGACCAGATGATGCGGCGCGGCATAGGTCACCTCGGCTGTGACGAAGTCGCCCGGCTCGGCACCGCACGCCGCAAGATGCACCAGCCGGTTGTCCCGGGCCCGGCCGGACAACCGCTGCGTCTTCGCATCCTTCCTGCCCTCGCCCACCGCGACGAGCACCTCGACCTCGGCGCCGACGAGCCGTCTGTTCTCCGCCCACGCGACGTCCTCGGCGGCGGCGACGAGTCGCTGGTAACGCTCCGCCACGACCTCGGCCGGGACCTGGTCGGGCATGGTCGCCGCCGGCGTACCGGGCCGGATCGAGTACTGGAAGGTGAAGGCACCGGCGAACCGCGCCGCCCGCACGACGTCGAGCGTCGCGGCGAAGTCCTCCTCGGTCTCGCCCGGGAAGCCGACGATGATGTCGGTCGTGATGGCGGCGTCGGGCATCGCCGCGCGCACCCGGTCGATGATGCCGAGGTAGCGCTCGGCGCGGTAGGAGCGGCGCATCGCCGTCAGGACGCGATCGCTGCCGGACTGCAGCGGCATGTGCAGGCTCGGCATCGCGTTGGGCGTCTCCGCCATCGCGGCGATGACGTCGTCGGTGAAGTCGCGCGGGTGGGGGGAGGTGAAGCGCACCCGCTCCAACCCGTCGATGGCTCCGCACGCGCGAAGCAGCTTGCCGAACGCCTGCCGGTCGCCGAACTCCACGCCGTAGGAGTTGACGTTCTGCCCGAGCAGCGTGACCTCGACGACGCCGTCTGCCACGAGCGCCTCGATCTCGGCGAGCACCTCGCCCGGGCGGCGGTCGCGCTCCTTGCCGCGAAGCGACGGCACGATGCAGAACGTGCAGGTGTTGTTGCACCCGACGCTGATCGACACCCAGGCTCGGTACGCCGACTCGCGTCGCGTCGGCAGCGTCGAAGGGAAGGTCTCGAGCGCCTCGAGCAGCTCGACCTGTGACTCCTGCTCGATCCGCGCCCGCTCGAGCAGGGCGGGGAGCGCACCGACGTTGTGCGTGCCGAAGACGACGTCGACCCAGGGCGCGCGCTCGACGATCGCGCCGCGGTCCTTCTGGGCGAGGCAGCCGCCGACCGCGATCTGCATGCCAGGCTTGGCCGCCTTCACCGGGGCGAGGTGGCCGAGGTTGCCGTAGAGGCGGTTGTCGGCGTTCTCCCGCACCGCGCAGGTGTTGAAGACGACCACATCGGCGGTGTCGCCGGCAGGTGCCTTCGCGTAGCCCGCGGCCTCGAGCAGCCCGGCGATCCGCTCGGAGTCGTGCACGTTCATCTGGCAGCCGTACGTCCGCACCTCATACGTCCGCGCCGTCACAGCTAAAGGTTACGGTCGCAGGGTGAGCAACAGCCCCCGCCTGCAAGGACTTGTCATCGACGTGCCGCGTGCTGACCATGCTCGCGCGGTGGAGTTCTGGAGCGCGGCTTTCGGCCGCGAGCCGGCAGTGAGCGAGAAGTACCCCGACTACGCGCAGTTCGATGACGTCGCGCCCGGGTGTTATGTGCTGGTCCAGGCGACCGGCGACGCGATGAGCCGCGTGCATCTCGACTTCGCGGCGGAGGACCGTGACGGAGAGCTCGACCGGCTTGCCGGTCTGGGCGCCGAGGAGGTCACCCGCGAGCACATGTGGGGCGTGATGCGGGACCCGTCCGGCCATCCGTTCTGCGTCTGCCCGGCGAGTGGGTGCATGGAATGACGCAGCCCAAGTCGAGACATCGCAGCCGCTTGTACAGCGCGTACGTCGATGTTCCGAAGCCACGCTTCGACGAGTCGGTCAGGTTCTACAGCGCCCTGCTCGGCAAGGCCGCGACGATCGATCCCGACGAGCCGGAGTACGCGTCGTACGGCGAAGCCGAGACGGGGATCAACCTGTACGTCCAAGGCATCGGCGACGACCAGCCGCGGGTGCACCTCGACATCGAGACGGACGACGTCGACGCCGAGGTCGCGCGCCTGGCGGCATTGGGCGCGACCGAAGTGGCGCGCATCAAGACCTGGGTCGTCATGAAGGACCCGGTCGGCAACGCCTTCTGCGTGATCCGCGTCCAGTCCCCCGACGCCTTCGCCGCGCACTCGACCACGTGGGACAGCGAGGCGCAGGCCCGGTGACGACCGCCTTCGTGCTGTCCGGTGGCGGCACCCTCGGCGCGGTGCAGGTCGGCATGCTGTCAGCGCTCGCCGAACGCGGCATTG
>JAICMG010000199.1 GCA_025929365.1 Frankiaceae bacterium | reverse complement strand
GCGGCGACCGTTGTCTTCCTGCTGAGCGACGCGGCGAGCTACATCACCGGCCAGACCATCGCGGTCGACGGCGGGCTGTCGACGATCGGCTGAGGGTCAGACCGGGTCGAAGACGACGATGGGGATCTCTCGCTCGGTCTTCTTCTGGTAGTCGTCGTAGAACGCGGAGTTCGGATTGGCCACGACCCTCGGCCACAGCTCGGCGCGCTCTGCGGCATCGGCGACATGACCGCGCATCTTGCGGGTTCGGCCTTCGAGCGTCACCTCGACGTCGCCGTTCGCGCGAATGTTCTGGCACCACTGCGGTTCGCGGTCGTCGCCGCCGAACGACGCGATCAAGACGAGAGACTCACCCATCTGCAACGGCGTCGTCGCCATGATCGTGCGCGGCTGGCCGGTGCGGCGCCCGATCGTGGTCAGCTTCACCATGGGCATCCCGCGGCCGCGGTGGAAGAGCCTGCCGCCGGTCAACGTGTACAGCCGCTGATGCAGCCGCGTGCCATAGCGATAGACCGTGTCCTTGCCGCGCATGTGGTGATCATCTCAGCCGTCCACGGTTGCCCGGCCGGGGAAGGGGCGCGATCGTTGTGAACGTGCCGGACACAGACGCTGAGGCGCCCGCCTCCGTGTGGGAGCCCGGGCCACCCTCGCTGCGCGCGATTGCACCGAGTGTCGTCGGCGGGGCGGTCGTGCCCCTCACCGTCTACTACGCCGTTCGTCACCACGTCTCGAGCGACCAGCGCGCGCTGCTCATCGCCGGGCTCTTTCCCGCGGTGTGGATCGCCGTGCAGTGGATTCGGACGCGGCGACTCGATCCGATCGGCGCGATCGTGCTGTTCGGCTTCGTGGTGGGTGTCGCGGCGTCGGAGCTGCTCGGCGGCAGCGCGTTCGTGCTGAAGATCCGGGACTCTGCCTTCACGGTCGCGTTCGGAATCGCTTCGCTGCTGTCGCTGCTCGCGCCGCGGCCTCTGATGTTCCATATCGGCAAGGCGATGTCGGCGGGCGACGATCCGCGCCGGCGCGCGGCGTACGACGACCTGTACGAGATCGGTGACGCGAGGCGGGTGTTCGCGGTGATCACCGTCGTCTGGGGAATGGGCCTGATCGCCGAGGCGTCGGCACGGATCATGCTCGCGACCGTCCTCCCTACGGGCCCCTTTCTCGCCGTCTCACCGGCGCTCGCCTTCGTCTCCTTCGGCGCGCTCGGTGCCTTCACGGGCATTTACAGTGCCCGCGCGAGGCGCCGCGGCGAGGCCGACCTGGCGGAGGCCGGCGTCGCCTTCCCGTCGGTCACCGGCTGACCGCAACCTGTGGTGTTGTGCGGTGAGCGGGTGGATACGGTTCGGGTTATGACGCAGGCGGCGTTCGGCTCTGCCGGCCAGGGGGATCCGTCGTTCCAGCCGTTTGAGCCCGGATTCACCGACGACCCCTATCCGCAGTACGCCGCCCTGCGCGCGGCGATGCCCGTCGAGCAGCACGAGTTCGGCTTCTGGGCGTTGTGGCGCCATCGCGACGTCGACGAGCTGCTCCGGTCGCGGATGTCGGTGGAGGACCAGCACGTCACGGAGCACGGGCCGCTGCGGGACGTCTACGACGAGATCTACAACGAGGCCGACCACGGGCGTCGCGGCGGTGGCTTGTCGATGCTCGATCGCGACCCGCCGGACCACACCCGGCTGCGCCGGCTCGTCGCCAAGGCCTTCACCCCGAAGACCGTCGACGGACTCGGGCCTGTCATCGATTCGCTGGTTGCCGAGGCTCTTGACCGGATCGAGGACGAAGGTTCGGTCAACCTGATCGACGCCCTTGCGTTCCCGCTGCCCTTCGCGGTGATCTCGGCGATGCTCGGCATGCCCGAGAACGACGTCGAACGGCTCCGCGAGCTCTCGGCGACGATCGTGCGGTCGCTGGAGCCCGTGCCCGACCCGGAGGTCGTCCGCTCGATCGTCGCCGCCGAGATCGAGATGGCCGACCGGACGGCGGAGGCGATCGCGTGGAAGCGCGATCACCCGGCGGAGGACCTGCTCACCGCCTTGATCAACGTCCACGACGGTGACGACGCACTCACCGACGACGAGCTCGTGTCACAGGTGATCCTGCTCTACGTGGCCGGGCACGAGACGACGGTCAACCTCATCGGCAACGGCACGTACGCGCTGCTCAACGATCCTGAGCAGGCCGAGCTGTTACGCCGCGAGCCCGGTATCGAGGACAACGCGATCGAGGAGCTGCTGCGCTTCGACAGTCCGGTTCAGCTCACGCGCCGGGTCACGCTCGAGGACTACCGCGTGGATGACTTCGTCATCCCCCAGGGCCGGTTCATCATCGCCAGCCTCGGGTCGTCCAACCGCGACGAGGCGGTGTTCGGCCCCGACGCCGACCGGGTGCGCCTCGACCGTCAGAACGCCAAGCAGCACGTGTCGTTCGGTGGGGGCGTTCACCACTGTCTTGGCAACGCGCTCGCGCGGCGCGAAGGTCGGGCCGCGATCGCCGGCCTGTTCCGCCGGTTTCGGCAGATCGGCCTCGACGGTGAGGTCACTCACAACGGACGGATCAACCTTCGTGGCCTCACGCATCTACCGGTTGCCGTCCGCTGATGGAGGCAGCCCACCCATGACGGCCGGACTCGCAGGCAAGCTCCTCGTTGCGAGCCCAGCGCTCGAGTCGCCGATCTTTGCGCGGACGGTGATCGCGATGCTGGAGCACACCGAAGAGGGTGCGCTCGGTGTGGTGATCAACCGGCCCGGGGATGCCTCGCTCATGGAGGTCGTCCCGCCGGTCGCCGACATCGCGAGCGCCCCGGCCGTGCTGTTCAGCGGTGGACCCGTCGAGCCGAACGTCGCGATCGCGCTCGGGGTGATCGAGCCGAGCGCGACTGCCAGTCCGATGGGTGGCGAAGCGTGGCGTCCGGTCGTCGGACCGCTGGTCACTGTCGACCTCGACTACGACCCGGCGCTGCTCGCGGCGTCGTTGCGCGAGCTACGCGTGTTTGCGGGCTATGCCGGATGGTCAGGGGGTCAGCTCGAGGGCGAGATCGAAGACGGCTCGTGGTTCGTTGTCGACCGGATGCCCGACGATGCTTTCTACGACGTCCCCGATCGGTTGTGGTCGGCGGTGCTGCGGCGGCAACCCTGGCCGCTGTGCGCGGTCGCGAACTTCCCTCCCGACCCGACGATGAACTAGGGCCGTGGTGGCGGCGACCGCTGCGCCGAGTGGCGCGCAGCATGCGATCCGGTACGGCGACCAGGAGGCCGTGGCCGTCGAGGTCGGCGGCGGCCTGCGCACCTACACCGTCGCGGGTGAGGCCGTCCTCGACGGTTACGCCGAGGACGCGATGTGCGACGGCGCGCGCTGCCAGAGCCTGATCCCGTGGCCCAACCGGGTGCGAGACGGCAAGTGGCGGTGGAACGGTGCGGACCAGCAGCTCGCGCTCACCGAGCCGGAGCAGCACAACGCGATTCACGGCTTGGTCCGCTGGCTTGCGTGGGACGTCGTTCACAAGGCCGACGCCTCCATCGAGCTCCGCTGCACGTGCGCGCCGCAGTCCGGTTATCCGTGGCGCCTGGCGGTCAGCAACGCCTGGTCCCTCGACGACGGCGGCCTCACGGTCGTTACGACGATCCGCAACATGAGCTCGGAGCCTGCCCCGGTTGCCGCCGGCTTCCACCCCTACATCACGGCCGGCACACCGCTCATCGATGACGCCGTACTCACGATCCCGGCGACCACGCGGATCCTCACGGGCGACCAGCAGACCCCGGTCGGCAGCGAGCCGGTCGCCGGTACGGCGTACGACTTCACCGAGCCGCGTCGGCTCGGTGAGCTCGAGATCGACCACACCTACACCGGCCTGACCCGCGACCGGGACGGCATCGCCCGCCTTCAGCTGGCCGCGCCGGATGGGCGGCGAGCGGTGACGGTCTGGGTCGACGACGCCTACCCCTATCTCGAGGTCTTCACCGGCGACGCGCTGCCCGATCCGGGTCGCCGCCGCCGTGGCCTCGGCGTCGAGCCGATGTCGGCGCCACCGAACGCGCTCGCATCGGGGGAGGGCCTGGTGGTGCTCGAGCCGGGCGCCGAGTGGCAGGGTCGGTGGGGAGTCACAGCCGGCTCAACCGGGAACGCGGGAGGGTGACGGTGATCGTCGACCGGTTCACGGCGCTCGCCGGCGATGCCGCCCGCGGCGGCTGGGCCACGGCCAAAGTCGCGCATCGGATCGGGCTGACCAGACCGGTGCGGCCGGATCGGCTCGTCGGCGTGGTTGCGGCGCTGCGGCACTGGGGGCGGACGCCGGCCGGCCTCTACGCGGCGAACGCGGCACGCGATCCCGGCGGCATCGCGATCATCGACGAGCGGGAGACGCTCACCTTCGCCGAGGTCGACCGCCGCAGCAGCATCGTCGCGGCGGAGCTGGCCGCGCGTGGCATCCGCCCCGGCGACCGGGTGGCGCTGCTGGCCCGCAACTCCGCCGCGTTCATCGTC
>JAICMG010000214.1 GCA_025929365.1 Frankiaceae bacterium | reverse complement strand
CGGCCTGCAGGTCTGTGCCGAGGCGTCCGACGCTGCGCATGCGGTGCAGCTGGCCCTCGAGACGAGCCCCGACATCTGCCTGCTCGACGTCCGGATGCCGGGGGGAGGAGTAGCGGCGGCCTGGGAGATCTCGGCCCGCCTGCCGACGACGAAGGTCGTGATGCTCTCGGTGTCCGACGAGGACACGGATCTCTTCAGCGCGCTGCGTGCGGGCGCCGTCGGCTACCTGGTGAAGGATCTCGACCTGCGTCTCCTCCCGCGCGCGTTGCGCGACGTCGCCGAGGGTCGAGCCGCGATCCCGCGCGCGCTCGTCGCACGCATGGTCAAGCAGTTCCACACGAACGAGCCCCGCTTCCGCACGACCGCTGTGTCGACCGATCTCGGCCCGCGGCTGACGAGCCGCGAGTGGGACGTGCTCGCCGCGCTGTCGGAAGGCCTCTCGACCCGCGAGATCTCCCGGCGGCTGCAGATCAAGCCGAGCGGCGTCCGGGCCCACATTTCGGCTCTGGTCCACAAGCTCGGCGCGGCCGATCGCGACGAGGCTGTCGCGCTCTTCCGCAAGACCACCGCCGGCTGACGAAAGGCCTAGCGGTTGCGTTCTCGCGCGCCGACTTCCACCGGCTGCAGCACCCCGGAGGAAGGCGGCTCCGCGAATGCCCACAACTTGTTCGCTGCGAAGCTGAACGGAGTGGCGAGGACGATCGCGATCGCCTGGCCTGCGAGGTGTCCTGCGCCGGCGGCGACGAGCACGTAGAGGAAGAGCTGGTTCGCGCCGAGCGAGAGCCCCGAGACGACGAGCGCGCGTCCGCCCTGGCCGAGTACGGGCGCGCCCGACGCACGGAACGTCCAGGTGCGGTTCCAGAGGTAGTTGCTGCCCGCGGCGACGAGGAAGGCGCCTGCCGCGGCCGCGAGGTAGTGCAGGCCGGCCGCGAGGAGCGCCGCGTAGACGGCGAGGTTGACCGCGTAGCCCGATGCGCCGACGACGCAGAAGCGGACGAACTGGATCTCGGGCAGCCGGCGGGCGACGCGGATCATCTCCCACTCATCGTCGTCCGGAGGCGACCGCGGGTCGTCGGCCGATCGGGTGGAACCGCCCCTCCGCCAGTCGAGGCTACGAGCGGCTGCGCCGGAAGCGCTGCCATCCGCCGCCACGCTCCTCGGTGCGGAGCTGCTGCCGAGCGCGGAGCTTCGCGATCGCATCGGCGCCGGTCTCGGGATCCGCGGCGTCTTGCCAGAGGCGGGCCATGGTGTCGTTCTTGAACCGCGACTCGGGTTCGTCTGCGCTTTCGACCGCTGGTAGGTGCGCCGAAGGCTCGAGTTCGACGGCGGTAGCGTCCGTCTCCTCAACGGGCTCGGGGCCAGCTAACAGCGGGGGTTGAAGTTCGGCGTTCGGACTTCGCTCGGAGTCAGCTGGCTGCGGCTTCTCCGTCGGTGCTGCGAAAGGGACGGACGTCGTCGTCCGCCACCTCCGCGGCGGCAGGTTCGGCGCCGAGCGCTTCGAGTCCACGCTGCAGGAACTCAACCGTTCGGCGCTGCACGTCTGCGGCGAGAAGCTTGTACTGCTGCGCCTCGGCCGTCAGCCGCTCGCGCTCCGCTTCGGCGTTCGCGATGAGCTGCTTCGCCTGCCCGCGCGCGTCGTCGAGTAGCCGGTCCGCCTCCCGGCGCGCCGGCTCGAACAGGCCCTCTGCCTCTGCCCTGAGCGCCTTCGCGTCGGCCTCGGCCTCCGCTTTGAGTGCCTGGCCCGCCTTGTGTGCGTCGAGCATGGCCTCGCCCACGAGCAGTTCGGCGCGCTTGGTCGCCTCCTCCAAGCGGCCTTCCAACGCGCTTCGCTCCAGCCGGTCGACCTCCCTCGCCTCCTGCGCCAACAGCAGCTCCCGTTGCAACCGCTCGATCGTGTCCGCCGCGCGCCTCAGGAGCTCTTCGGTGAGACCGCGGTGGAAACCCAGGGCCGCCTGCGACGGAAGATCGTGCTCCCGCAGATCGAGAGGAGCCAGGAACGCCCAGGACGAGTCGTCGCGATTCACAGGACTGCGAGTCATTGGCTCACCCTACGCCGACGCGCACGCCGACGTCTTGGAATAGGCATCGTCAGCAATGCCACCAACCCGAGTACCGAGCCACCGAGCACCGCGAAGAACAGCACCTCGCGACCAGTGCTCAAGCCCATAGACATGGGCCCGGACATGCCTCCGCCCGCGCACGTCGTACCGGCCGGTGCAGTGGTCGTGGTGTCTGTCGGGGTCGTATCGGTGGTCGTCGTGTCCGTTGCGGTGGACGTCGTCGTCGTGTCCGTCGTGGTCGCGTCGGCCGTGCACGTAGCGGTGCTCGTCGGATCAGTCGTCGTCGAGTCAGTCGTGGTGGTGTCAGTCGTGGTGGTGTCCGTCGCCGTCGTGGTCGTATCGGTGGTCGTGGTGTCGGTGGTGGTCGCGGGCGGCGGACCCGGCTCTCCGGCCGACGGATCCGCAACCGGGTCGGTGAGGCCTGCGCCCGCGAAGGTGACGGAGCCGCCCGTTCCGTTGTTCCCCGCGGCGCCCCCTCCGCTACCCGTTCCGGTCGTAGCGCCGATAACCGTGAAGGTGCTGTCACCGCCGCTGAAGCCGGAGCCGCCACCGCCGCCACCCGAGTTGGTTGAGTGGCCGCCGCCCCCGCCGGAGGCGTATCCACCGCCGCCCCCGCCACCACTGTTGTCATTCCCCGTCGTTGCGCCACCACCGGCACCGCCGGGGTTTCCGTTGATACCTCCGGCCACGCCGCCAGATGTACCGCCGGCGCCGCCCGTCGGTCCCGAACTCGAGCCGCCGCCGCCGCCGCTGCCGCTTGTACCAGAGGTTCCAGCCGTTCCGTTCGTACCGCCGGAGCCGGCGCCTCCAGCCTTGCTGCCGCCGCCGCCGCCGCCGCCGGCGACTGCGATCGGCAAGCTACTGGTCTTGTAGATGCAGGTGGCTGCGCCACCGCCGCCGCCTCCGAGGCCCTGTATGTGGTCAGAGCCACCCATGCCTCCGGCGGCACAGCCCGCGCCACCAGCACCGCCTGAGCCGCCAGTCACACCGCTTCCGGTCGCGCCGCCGCCTCCGATCACGAAGGTGAGCGTGGTCGTGGAGACGCTGTCGGGCACGTGTATCGTCCCGGAGACGCTGCCGCCGGCCGCGCCAGAGGCTCCTCCTTTGGTCGCGTCGCCGCCGCCGCCGCCTGCACCGTTCAGGGTGAAGGTAAACGAGGTGATGTGTGGCGCGACCGAGAGGGTGTACGTCCCCGGCGTCGACTGTGTAAACGAGTTGCTGGTGGTGAAGGTCGTAACGCCGAAGCTGCTACCCGTATTGCCGGCCCCGTCCGACTGGGCTGCCTGGGCGGTGTAGGTCGTGTTCGTGTAGAGGGCGTGTGCGAGGTCCGGCGTGACCGTCCAGGTCGTTCCGGTGCGCGTAGTCGTGTACGTCTGGGCGAGTGTGCCGCTGCCGTCGCTGCAGGAGACCTGGGTGCCGGCGCAGACGAAGACCGTGACCATGCTGTCATCAGCACTGTGGGTGGCGTCAGACCCCTGGTTGCCCGCCGTACCTGAGAAGGTCGGCGTAATCGAAACGCCGGTGACATTCTGCGCATTCATCGTGACCGTGGGCGGGGTGTTGTCGTAGGTGAAGGTTTGGCTGGTAGCTGCGGCCTGCGTGTTGCCGGCGTTGTCGGTGGCGTAGACGCGGACGGTGTAGCTGCCGTCGCCACCGCCGGCGGTGGCGAAGTTCGCGGCTGCGAAGGCGAGCGTCCAGCTG
>JAICMG010000021.1 GCA_025929365.1 Frankiaceae bacterium | reverse complement strand
GTGTACCTCTCGCCCTTCTTCGACTCCACCCACCGCAACCGCGGCTGGTACGACTACGCGGCGAAGACGATCGCCGTGCGCACGAGGTAGCCCTCAGCGGCGTCCGACGCCCGGCAGCGAGCGCCACAGCCGCCACCAGCCGTCGACTGCAACGACGAGCAGCGCGACCCCCGCGACCTCGCCACCCACCGTGAGGCCGACCTTCCACGGCGATGGCCCGACAGCCGCGAGCCGGCCCGGACCGAACGGCCCGCCCGCGACTGCCACGAGCAGCGCGGCCCCCGCACCGATCACGACTCCGGTGGCAGCGACCGTGCGCAGCTGGGCGCCGATGTCACCTCCCGCGTGCTGGCGGATCCGCCACCCCGCAAGCAGACCGGCGCCGAGCGCCGTCGCGACCGCCACCGCGACGACGGGCCAGGGCGCCGCGCCGCGCGGCAAGGCGGCGAGGATCGGCAGTGCAGGCGTCGCGCCGACGTGTACGCCCGCGAGCGTGACCGAGGTCCCCGCCCCCACCGCGAACCCGGTGCCGGTCAGATACGCCATCGTGAACAACACGGCGTTGGGAATCATGAACAGGCTGATCGCGGCCATCGCGAACCGACCGGAGCCGTTGCTGTAGCCGTCGATGCTGTTGCCGACCAGATTCGCGTGGTGGAACAGCGACGCGATGGTGACGACGGCCGAGGTTCCGACCAGGACTGCAGCGGCGACCCCGGCGGCGCGCAGCGCGTCACGCAATGCCGGCGGCAATCCGGCCCAGACGGCTCCCCGGAGGTCGGCACCGCGCAGGCCACCGATTGCGGTCGCGACCAGGCTCACGATCGCGGCGGTGACGAACGCCGCGCCGGCCGACGGTCGGATCGTGGCGGTCCTGCCGACGTACGCGAGACCCGACGCGAGCCCGCCGTACGCCAGCGTCATCACGAGGACCATGGCGCCGACGGCGCCGGGCTCGTGGCTCGAGGCACCTCGCGCGACGACGGCGGCGAATCGCGCGAGCAGCGCTCCGAGCACCAGGGTGAGTCCGAGCGGCGCCAGGGCGATCCGCCCACCGGGCACACTCAGCGCCGTGCGGTGCGCATCGAGCCACAAGGCCACCGCGAAACGCATCGCGGAGCCGGCGCTCGAGGTCGTTCGGGAGTCGGCGGACCACACGACGAGCGCCACGACGACGAGCACTGCGAGGCCGAGCGATGCCGCCCACACCGCCCCGAACAAACTGCGCAACCACAACGGATGGGGTCGTTCGACCGGTGCCGGCTTGCCCCGCGCAGTCGAGCGCGGCCGGTCGAGGACCTGTGTCACCGCCCGATCGTGACAGCCCGCGCGCGCCGCACCCGGGTTACACGCCGGACGGCTACGGAGAGCTGACGCCGATCCCGAAGCCGACGACGAAGATCACGACGAGAAACCCGACACCGATCCAGCCGAGCACGATGCCGGCGATCGCCATCCCGCCGCCGCCTTCTGCCCGTTCGTGGATCTGCCGTCGTGCGATGTAGCCAAAGACGAGCGCGAGGATGCTGCCGATCCAGTAGATCCACAGGATGCCGAGCACCATCGACGCGATGGCCATGCCGTTGGTGCGCCGCGGCACCGCATAGCCGTAGTACGGCGCCGGCGGATAGCCCTGCCCATACGGCGCGGGCGGGTAGCCGTACTGCGGCGGGTAGGCGTACGGCGGTGGCGGCTGACCAGGCGGCGGCTCTGGTGGCGGTTGCGACATTGCTCCTCCTTGGGCCCTAACGCATCAGCTCGGTGAGGATGCGCGCTGCCTCGCTCGGAGTCTTGCCGACGCGGACACCCGCCGCCTCGAGGGCCTCGGCCTTCGCCGCCGCCGTCCCCGAAGAGCCGGACACGATGGCGCCCGCGTGACCCATCGTCTTGCCTTCGGGCGCGGTGAAGCCCGCGACGTAGCCCACGACCGGCTTGGTGACGTTGGCCTTGATGAAGTCGGCCGCGCGCTCTTCCGCATCGCCACCGATCTCGCCGATCATGATGATCGCCTCGGTGTCCGGGTCGTCCTGGAAGGCCGCCAGGCAGTCGATGTGTGTCGTACCGATGACCGGGTCACCGCCGATGCCGACCGCCGTCGTGAAACCGATGTCCCGCAGCTCGTACATCATCTGGTAGGTCAACGTGCCGGACTTCGACACCAAGCCGACCCTGCCCTGGCCGCTGATGTCGGCCGGGATGATGCCGGCGTTGGACTGTCCCGGCGAGATCAGGCCCGGGCAGTTGGGCCCCACGATCCGGGTGACGCCGCGCTCTTCCGCGTACGACCGGAAGTACGCCGTGTCCTGCACCGGCACACCCTCGGTGATGACGACCAGCAACGGCATCTCGGCATCGATCGCCTCGATGGCGGCGTCTCTGGTGAACGCAGGCGGGACGAAGCCGACCGACACATCAGCGCCCGTCTCGGCAACCGCCTCGGCGACGGATGCGAAGACCGGGATGCCGTCGACGTCCGTGCCGGCCTTGCGGGCGTTGACGCCACCGACGACGTTCGTGCCCGATGCGACCATGCGCCGCGTGTGCTTGGCGCCCTCCGAGCCCGTGATGCCCTGGACGATCAATTTGCTGTCCTTGGTCAGCCAGATGGCCACGCCTATGCCACCTTTCCCGCGAGCTCGGCGGCTCGGCGTGCCGCGCCGTCCATCGTGTCGACCTGCTCGACGAGGGGGTGCGCGGCCTCGCTGAGGATGCGGCGGCCCTCCTCGGCGTTGTTGCCGTCGAGGCGTACGACGAGCGGCTTGTTGACCTCTTCACCCCGTGAGGCGAGCAGCGACAGCGCCTGCACGATCCCGTTGGCGACGGCGTCGCACGCCGTGATGCCGCCGAAGACGTTGACGAACACCGACTTCACCGATGGGTCGGACAGGATCACGTCGAGGCCGTTGGCCATCACCTCGGCTGACGCGCCGCCGCCGATGTCGAGGAAGTTGGCCGGCCGGACACCGCCGAAGTCCTCGCCGGCGTAGGCGACGACATCGAGTGTCGACATCACGAGACCCGCGCCGTTGCCGATGATGCCGACCTCGCCGTCGAGCTTCACGTAGTTGAGGTGGAGCTCCTTCGCGCGGACCTCGAGCGGGTCCGTCGCGGAGGTGTCGCGGTAGGCCTCGTGCACTTCGGCATGACGGAACGACGCGTTGTCGTCGAGGGTCACCTTGCCGTCGAGTGCTAGGACCTTGTCGTCGGGTGTGCGCACCAGCGGGTTGACCTCGACCAGCGTCGCCTCCTCGCCGACGAAGACGTCCCACAGCTTGCGGATGACGTCGGCGGCCTGGCCGCGCACGGCCTCCGGGATGTTCCCTGCGGTCGCGATCTCGAGGGCCTTCGCGTCGTCGACGCCCGCGACCGGGTCGACAGCGACGCGAGCCAGCGCATGCGGCTTCTCGACCGCGAGCTGCTCGATCTCCATGCCGCCCTCGGCGGAGCACATCGCGAGGTATGAGCGGTTGGCCCGGTCGAGAAGAAAGGAGAAGTAGTACTCCTCACCGATGTCAGCGGCCTCGGCGATCAGGACCGTGTGAACCGTGTGGCCCTTGATGTCCATCCCGAGAATGTTCTTGGCGTGCGACTCGGCGTCGTCCGCGGTGGGCGCGAACTTCACGCCACCGGCTTTGCCGCGGCCGCCCGCCTTGACCTGCGCCTTGACCATCACCGGCAGACCGAGCTCGTCGGCCGCCGCGCGCGCCGCCTCCGGCGTCGACACCACCCGCTGCTTGGTCACCGGCACGCCGTACCTGCCGAACAGCTCCTTCGCCTGCCACTCGAACAGGTCCACTGCGCCTCGCTCCGCTCCGTCAGAAATACGTCTCAGCGTGGAACGTTACCGGCAGGACTTCGCGGGCATGCGGGGAACGTAGGTGAATGCCCCGAAAGCTGCTCCTGCTCTGCGCTGCCGCCGTTTCGGCGGCGAGCATCGTCTCGCCCGCCGCGGCGTCGGCGAAGCCCGCGACGTACTCCGTGACCACGCTGGACTTCTACGTCACGGTGCCGAACGAGACACCCGACGGCATCGGCACCCAGACCTGTCTCATCCTCGGCGACCTCTACAAGCCCGCGAGTGCATCCCCGTCGCACCGAGTGCCGGTCATCCTCACCACCAATGGCTTCGGCGGCAGCAAGAACGACCAGGCCAGCCTCGCCAAGCTCGCCGCCGGCAACTACGGGTACGGCGTGCTGTCGTACTCCGGTCTGGGGTTCGGCGGCTCCGGCTGCAAGATCTCCCTCGACGACCCGTCGTACGACGGCCGCGCCGGCAGCCAGCTGATCAGCTTCCTCGGCGGCAAGACCGGCATCGCGCGCACGCTGTCCGGCAACCCGTACCCGGCCGTGAACTGGATCGTCCACGACGGTCCGGATGATCCGCGGGTCGGCATGATCGGCGGCTCCTACGGCGGCGGCATCCAGTTCGCGGTGGCGAAGGTCGACCCGCGACTGGACACGATCGTCCCGATCATCACGTGGAACGACCTGCGCTACTCACTCGCACCGAACAACGCGCACCACCCGGGCCAGGTCACGACGGTCGCCGGCGACCCCGACACCCCGGGCACCCAGAAGCTCGAGTGGTCGCTCCTGCTCTTCGCCGACGGCCTGGTCGACGGGCTGACCGGCGTGCGCGTCGATCCCACCCGCGACGCGGCCTGCATCGACTATCTCTTCGACGTCTGCCCGTTCGCGGTCGAGAGCTCCGCCAACGCCGTGTTCACCCAGGGCGTCCTGCACTTCCTCGCGCACGCATCGGTCGGCACCTACGTCAACAAGATCCGGATCCCGACCCTGCTCATGCAGGGCCAGGGCGACACCCTGTTCAACCTGCGGGAAGCGGCGACGACGTTCCGCGAGCTTCGCAAGCAGGGCACGCCCGTGAAGATGATCTGGCAGTCCTGGGGTCACAGCGACAGCTCACCCGCGCCCGGCGAGTGGAGCCAAGGTGCGGACATGGCCAACACCTACGAAGGCCAGCGCGTGCTCGCCTGGTTCGCGCACTACCTCAAGGGCGAGGACGTCTCGACCGGCCCGACCTTCGCCTACTACCGCGACTACATCCCGTTTCATGGCGTGGGTCCGGACACCGTGCAGTTCGCAACGGCGTCGCACTTTCCGGTGGGTCACGTGAAGACGTTCTTCGCCTCGGGCGGGTCCTCGCTCGTCACCGCCCGAAGCGAGGTGCGCACCGGTGCGGGCGCGTACTCCAACCTCGCCGGCCCGGCGCCACTGTCGTACTCCGAGATCTCTGAGGTGCAAGGCTCGGCGCTGCCCGACTCCTCGACCCCGCCGAAGGACACGCCCGGCAGCTATGTCGGCTGGATCGGTGCGCCGCTGCCTCACCAGCTCGACGTCGCCGGCATCCCGGCCGTGAAGCTTCGCGTCCAAACACCCGTATCGCTGGACGCCACCGCCGCGACGGAGCTGCAGCTGTTCGTCAAGGTCTATGACGTCGCGCCGAACGGCGACCTCACCCTGGTGCACCGTCTCGTCGCCCCGGTGCGGGTGCAGGACGACTCCGGCGCAGTGCACGTGCTGTTGCCGGGCATCGTGCACCGATTCCCCAAGGGCCACCGAATCGAGCTGGCGATCGCGGCGACCGACACCGCCTACCGCAACGCGGACCTGGTGCAGCCCGTCTACATCTCGACGAGCAAAGCGCGCCCCGTGACTCTGAAGCTCCCGCTCGTGCGCGACTGACCCGAGGGATCAGGCGCCGGCGGTCGCGGGGACGTGGTCGCGGACCCAGTCCACGATTGTGCCGGTCGGCGTACCCGGGGTGAACACCTCGGCGACGCCGATCTCCTTCAACGGCGCGATGTCGGCGTCCGGGATGATGCCGCCGCCGAAGACCACGATGTCGCGCGCGTCCTGCTCCGCGAGCAGCTCGATGACCTTGCGAAACAGCGTCATGTGCGCACCGGAGAGCACCGACAGGCCGATGGCCTGCGCATCTTCCTGCACGGCGGTCGCGACGATCTGCTCCGGGGTCTGGTGCAGTCCGGTGTAGATGACCTCCATGCCGGCGTCGCGCAGCGCGCGAGCGACGACCTTGGCGCCGCGATCATGACCGTCGAGGCCAGGCTTCGCGATGACGACCCGGATCGGCACGCTGCAAGACTACCGGGATCATGAGCGGAGACGAGCCACGCGTACCGAGGTGGAGCGAGGCACTCGCCTCGGTGAGTGAGGAGCTGGCGAGCTCCGACGTCCTGCACTGCAGCGTCGCCGCGATCGACGATCACCAGTGCGTGCTGGTCCGGTTCGACTTCGGCCGGCAGGGCGGCACCTTCGGGATCGGCGAGGCTGAGGTGTTCGCGGGCGCGGTCCGCACCGCCACCACGCGCAAGCTTCCGCTCGTCACGATCACCCGCTCCGGCGGGACGAGGCTGCCGGAGGGCATGCGGGCACTCGTCGGCATCCCGCGCGCGACGCTTGCCCTCGACGACCTGCGCGCGGCGGGTGTCCCGCACCTGTCGATCGCCGACAACCCGACGACCGGCGGCGTCTGGGTCGCCATCGGCACCCAGGCCGACGTGCGCCTCGCGATGCGCGGCGCGACGGTTGGCTTCTCGGGCCCTCGCGTCGTCCCGGTGATGACCGGACGCGAGCTCGTATCCGGCGCCAACACCGCCGAAGCGGCGTACGACGCCGGCCTGGTCGACGCCATCGCGGACCACGAAGCAGCGGCGGGGTGGCTGGCGACAGCGCTGAAAGCGCTGAGCCCCGACGCCGCGGGCGAGCGCAAAGCCCTCGGGGCACCCACCGAGGCAACTCCGCCGGAGGTGGACGCCGCCGAGCAGTTCGCCGCGAGCCGGGAGGTCGACAGACCGAGCGGCAGCGAGCTGATCGAGCGCCTCCTCACCGACCGCGTCGCGCTGCGAAGCGGCGACGACGCAACGACCGCCGCGATCGGCCGGCTCGCGGGCCGGCGGATCGCGGCCGTGGCCCTGGCCGGCCACCGGGGTGGGATGCCGGGGCCGAGCGGCTTTGCCTTGCTGGGCCGCGCCGCCCGCCTCGCCGGTGCGCTCGACCTGGCGCTCGTCGTCCTCGTCGACACCCCGGGCGCGGACCCGCACACCGAGGCGGCCGGCCTGTCGTCGTCGATCGCCGAAGCGATGACCGCCGTCCTCGCCACTCGCGCCCCAACCGTCTCCTTGGTGCACGGCGAGGGCGGTTCGGGCGGCGCGCTTGCCGGCGCCACCACCGACCGGGTCGGCGTCGGCCCACACGGCTGGTTCGGCGCGCTCGGCCCGGATGGCGCCGCGGCCGCGCTGCGGTCGACACCGGATGACGCCGCGCGGCTGATGCGGATCACCCCCCGCGACCTGCTCTCGGACGGCGTGGCTGACGCATATGTCGCGACCGGTGACGAGGCCGCGTGGCTCACTACTGCAATCGACGCATTACGGGACATCCCGACGGAGCAACTACTCGCGCAACGACGAACCCGCTGGTCATCGCCGCTGTGAAAAACACCACGACACGTTCAAGGTGAGGCGTGTCACGACGATGGGAAAGGTAGCGTCGGCCGGGCCGCCGAGAGGCCTTCCCCGCTACAACGGTGCTTCCCCCGCCAGCACTATGGAGCACGGAGGACCAGGAGTTGGGCATCAGCCGCGGTGCGCGCGCTCTGCTGACGGTCGGCACCGTCACGGGGACGGTCGTCGAGGTCGCATGGCTCGCCGCTCACGTCGCGAGCTACCCGTTCGGGGTCGTGCAGGAGAAGGCGCGACACATCGAGGACCCGTTCACTCTCGACGGTCTCAAGCCCATCCAGCGCGGCCTGCTCATCAACGACGTCGAAGCCGCGGGCACGCCGATCCTGCTGCTGCACGGCATGGTTGACAACCGCTCGATCTTCACCCTGCTTCGCCGCCAGCTCCGCCGCCGCGGCTTCGGCCGGGTCACCACGATGAACTACAAGATCTGGACCTCTGACGTCCGCACCGCCGCCAAGCAGCTGGGCGCGACGATCGAGGCGATCTGTGAGCAGACCGGGTACGAGCGCATCCACGTCGTCGGCCACTCGATGGGCGGTCTCATCGCGCGCTACTACGTGCAGCGGCTCGGTGGCGATGCGCGGGTCCACACGATCGTGACCCTCGGTACGCCGCACCGCGGCACCCACGCCGCGCGGCTCGTCCCGACCGGCGTCTGCCGTCAGCTGGTGCCAGGCAGCGAAGTGCTCGACGAGCTCGACGAGCCGGCCCCGACCTGCCAGACACGGTTCGTCTGCTTCTGGAGCGACATCGACGCGCTGATCACCCCGAAGCAGTCGGCCCGCCTGGACCACCCCGACCTGAGCGCGCGCAACATCCTCGTTCGCGGCGTCGGGCACCTGTCGCTGCCGATCCACCGCCGGATCGTCCACGAGATCGTCTCGACGCTGGCTCACCTCGACTCCGACGGCGCCACCGTCACACCCGGCGTCACCCGTCTCGCGCCGAGCCCGGCCCAGGACGGCCTCCGCGCTCGGCTGCGCCCGAATCGCAGGGTGAGCGCCAGCTAGTTGCCCGCCAGCTAGTTGCATTACATTTCAGCGCCGAGGGGATCGGTTAGCTGATGACGATCACTGAGCGTCGCGCTCCGCGCGCGGGGCAAGGAAGCGAGCACGCGCAGCAGCCTGCGCCTGCGGCAAAGCGCCCCACGTGGTGGATCCAGGTGCTCATCATCGTGGGCTTCGCGTGGGCCTACGACGAGGTCCGCTCGCTGCACGGCGACGTCGTCGCCGCGGGGATGCGCCACGGCAGGGCGATGCTCCACATCGACCGCACGCTGCACGTGAACTGGTCGGAGCCGATGAACCACTGGCTCGTCCACCACGACTGGCTGTCCGACGTACTGTCCGGCTACTACGTCGTGATGCACCTCGGCATGACCGCACTGACACTGGTCGTGCTGTGGGTCAACGGCCCGCGCTACCGCCACCACCGCGATGTCCTGCTCATGTCGAGCCTCATCGGGCTCGCCGTCTACTGGGTGTACCCGACGGCGCCGCCGCGGCTCATCGCCGCCGGGTTCCACGACACGGTGGCCTCGACGTTGCCCTTCGCCTACAAGGTCGAGACTGCGCGCGCGAACCTCTACGCCGCCGTGCCGTCACTCCACATGGCCTGGGCGCTGTGGGTCGCGATCGCCCTCTGGTCGATCACGACGCGATGGTGGCTGCGCGTGCTCGAGGCGTTGCATCCGCTCGCAACCGCCGTCACTGTGCTCGCGACCGGAAACCACTACACGATTGACCTGCTCGCAGGAATCGCCCTCACCCTCGCCGGCTACCCGCTTTACGCGTCGGCGCGGCAGCTGGTGCGCCGGGAACCGGCCGATACAGAAATGCCGCGAGCACGACAAAGAACAGCAGGAAGTTGATGATGTGCACGCCGGTGCAGTACTCGCAGATCGCCTTGAGGTGGATCTCGACGCTGACGAGGTAGACCACCATCCCCATCGCGCCGCCGGTGGCCAGCAGCCGGAACCGATGCACCCACTCGTTGCGCATCTGCCACGCCCACGGTGTCATCAGCAACGTCATCACGGCGAAGTAGACGAGGCCGACGATCGCGACCGGGATGTGGCCGAAGATCTCCGACTCCGAGCTGGTCGTCACCTTGGCGCAGTTGACGTGGCCGGTGGCGCTGCAGAGCAGGGCACCCGGGTGGAAGTGGGTGTAGGTCAGGTACGCCGAGTCCGCCAGGCCCAGCAGGGCCAGCGGGAAGCTGTACCACCACGCCCAGCGCGCGTTCGGCGCCGCCGCAGCCTCAGGCACTGGCTTGCGGAAGCGTGATCTTGGAGACACCTGAGGCCGAGCAGACCGAAGCCGGCTGACCGTTCGTCATCTTGCAGATCATGGCCGTGATGACGTTGGCCTCGCCCAGGATGTCAGTGGCCGCCTTGCTGGTCGGGTTCTTCAGGGCGGCTGCGATCTGCTGCCAGCTCATGCCCTTCAGATCGCCGGGGTCGAAGGACGGGCCGGTGATCACGTACTTGCCGCCGAAGTCCAGGAACGGGTACCCGCTCGTGTACTTGCGGAAGATGGCGTTCTGCGCACTGGACAGGCTGACGAGCGGCTTCTGCGTACGGTCCTCGTTCTCCACCGGCACGAACGAGATGTACTTGCTGGTGTAGGAGGACTTGTAGAAGCTGAACGTCGACGTGTTCGGGTCGACATCGGTCGACGAGGACTTGACCGTGTTGAGGTTCGAGAACGTTCCGAACTTCGATAGCGCGATGACCAACGGCCATCGTTCGGCCGCGCAGTACGGGCAGAACTCCGCCAGCACGGCGAACACCTGAGGCTTGCCGTTCAGCGTCAAGGGCGGGTCGTTGATCGCCTTCGGCGGGAACTGCACCGTCCCCTTGCCGACCTGGTCGAGGGCGGCCTGCTCGACGTGAGTGACGTTCTGGACGAGCGTTGCGTCAGCCTTCGTCCGGTTGCCACCCGCGCTCTGCTTTCCGGAGCCGCCGGTGATCGCCACGACCGCGATGATCACGATGACGACGGCCGCGGCTGCCACAGAACCGAGGATTGCCTTCGCGCGGCGTCGCTGGTCGACGCGGGCCTGCGCGGCCCGGGCCGCGGCGGCCTTCTCCCGCGCGGTGGCCGCCTGCTTCTCTCGCCGCTGCCTGTTGGTCTCGCGTCCCACGACAACCCTTCCCGTTGGTTCCGCTTCAGGTTATCGGGGACTACGAAGCCAACCTGAGGGCGCGTTCAGGTCGGTCAGAGCTTGGCGAGGGGCGCGTAGCGAAGCAGCAGCCGCTTGCGGCCGACCTCGTCGCCGAAGTCGACCTCGGCCTCCGCCGAGCTGTCGACGCCGCGTACGGCGACCACCGTGCCCATCCCGAACGCATCGTGAGTGACCCGATCGCCTGGCGCCAGCGACGGGATGACCCGTAGCCCGGTGCCCGCGCTGCGGCCGGCCCGGTTGGCGCGAGCGACGACGTGTTGCGTCGGTTTCGCCTGCAGATCACCCTGCCACTCGACGAGGTCCGCCGGTACGTCGTCGAGGAAGCGCGACGGCGGGTAGTACTCCGGAGAGCCCCACGCCGACCGCACGTTGGAGCGGCTGAGGTACAGCCGCTTCTCGGCGCGGGTGATCCCGACGTAGGCGAGGCGGCGCTCCTCCTCGAGCTCCTTGGCGTCGCCGAGCGAGCGCATGTGGGGAAAGACGCCGTCTTCCAGCCCCGTCATGAACACGACGGGGAACTCGAGGCCCTTCGCGGTGTGAAGCGTCATCAGGGTGATGACCCCTTCGCCGCCGTCATCCGTCGGCACCTGGTCGGCATCGGCGACGAGAGCGACCTGTTCGAGGAAGTCGACGAGGGTGCCGTCAGGGCGGGTCTGCTCGAACTCACGCGCGACCGAGATCAGCTCTTCGAGGTTCTCGACTCGCCCCTCGTCCTGCGGATCAGCACTCGCCCGCAGCTCCGCGACGTACCCGCTCCGGTCGAGCACCGCCTCGAGGATGTCCCCGGCGGAGTCTTCGCTCATCGCGGTCAGCTCGTCGTACAGCTCGACGAACGACTTGATCGCATTGACGGACCGCTGCACGAGGCCGGGGATGTCGTCGACGCGATGCATGGCGTCGGCGAAGCTGATCCGCTCCCGCTCCGCGAAGTTCTCGATGGCCGCTTCGGCGCGGTCGCCGATCCCCCGCTTCGGGACGTTGATGATCCGGCGCAGTGACACCGTGTCGTCGGGGTTCACGATTGCGCGCAGGTAGGCAAGGGCGTCCCTGACCTCGCGCCGCTCGTAGAAGCGCACACCGCCGACCACCTTGTACGGCAGACCGACGCGGATGAAGACTTCCTCGAACACTCGGCTCTGCGCGTTGGTGCGGTAGAAGACCGCGACGTCGCAGGCACGCACTCCGTGCTCGTCGTGGAGCCGGTCGATCTCTCGCGCGGCGAACGCGGCCTCGTCGTGCTCGTTGTCCGCGACGTACCCCACGATCTTCTCGCCCTGGCCCTGGTCGGACCACAACCGCTTCGGTTTGCGGTCGGGGTTGCGGGAGATGACGGCGTTGGCCGCCGAGAGGATGGTCTGCGTCGAGCGGTAGTTCTGCTCGAGCAGGATTGTCGTCGCGTCGGGGTAGTCCTCCTCGAACTGCAGGATGTTGCGGATCGTCGCGCCGCGGAACGCGTACACGGACTGGTCCGCGTCGCCGACGACGCAGAGCTCGGCCGCCTCCTGACCGGGACCCGCCCCGGACAGCTCGTGCACGAGGACGTACTGCGCATGGTTGGTGTCCTGGTACTCGTCGACGAGGATGTGACGGAACCTTCTGCGGTAGTGATCGGCGACGTCGGGGAACAGCTGCAGCAGCGACACCGTCGTCATGATCAGGTCGTCGAAGTCCATCGCGTTGGCGCGTCGCAGCCGGTCCTGGTAGCGCTCGTAGGCCTCCGCGGTGGTGCGTTCGAGATGGTTGGCGGCTCTCGACTTCGCGTCCTCGAAGTCGATGAGCTCGTTCTTGAGGTTGCTTACCTGGTTGGCGATCGCGCGTGCCGGGAACCGTTTCGGGTCCAGATCGAGGTCGCGAACGACAGTCGTCATCAGGCGCCGCGAGTCGTCCGCGTCGTAGATCGAGAACGTGCTCGTGAAGCCGAGCCGCTTGCCCTCTGCTCTGAGGATCCGGACGCATGCCGAGTGGAATGTCGACACCCACATCGCGCGGGCCCTGGGTCCGACCAGGTTGGCGACCCGATCCTTCATCTCGCCGGCGGCCTTGTTGGTGAAGGTGATCGCGAGGATCTGGCCCGGCTGCACGTTGCGCTCGCCGAGCAGCCACGCGATGCGGTGGGTGAGGACCCTCGTCTTGCCGGAGCCGGCGCCGGCGACGATCAGCAGCGGACTTCCCTCGTGGACGACCGCCTTGCGCTGCTCGGGGTTGAGCCCTTCGAGGAACGTCTCGGGATCGAAGGCCCGCCGCTCGATGCGCTCCGGCGGCCGGTCAGGGTCGGGGGCGTCGAAGTCGAACAGGGTTGTCATCGGCGCGTCGAGCGTACGTCCGCTCATGCCATCGCTCCGGGCAAGAAGATCAAAGGCGCAACAAGTGCGCGACCTCCGCTGTCCATCACATTGCGCTGGCTTGCGTCGCTCCCAGCGCAGGACCGATGACGGCGCGGGTTATCCACCGAACCCGTCCGCACCTTCGTTGTCCACATCGGGTTCGCGGCTCCGGTTCTTGTCGGCGGCGGCGAATACTATCGAACACGTGTTCGACTCAGTGGGATTGGCGGAGCCGGAAGAGCCCGCTGACTGGGACGTCACGCCGGACTGGCCGGTGGTGATGGCCGAGGGCATGGGCCCGACCGGGGAGGCATTGAACCTGCTGGCCGGCTGCGATCCGGTGGGCTTGTCGGAAGCGGCGCGGACCTCGGCGCTGGCGCAGCTGACCGCGATCCTCGCGCACGCGGAGTCGGTGCGGTCGCGGTTCACCTGCGCGGTCGCGGGACCGCAACCGGCGGATCCGCGGGAGGACTGGGGGGTGCACGAGGTGTCGGTGGCGTCGCGGTGCAGCGTGTACGCCGCGGACCGCCAGGTCGCGTTCTCCCGTGACCTCGCGGGCCGGCTGTCGGCGACGTTCGCCGCGTTGCAGGCGGGGCGGATCTCCTATCAGCAGGCCCGGCTGCTGTCGGAAGCGACCGCGCATCTCGCCGACGACAAGGCCCAGCAGGTCGAAGAGAAGCTGCTGCGCTTCGCATGGCGGCAGGACCTCACCAAGTTCAAGCTCGCGCTGCGCCGGTGGCTCGCCCGCCTCGACCCGCAGTTCTCCGTACGCGCGAAGGCGGCCCGCGCCGAGGTGATGGTCGAGCACACCGCCCACGACGACGGCACCGGTGAGCTATGGATCCGCGGCCCGCTCGAGCGCACCGCCGCGATCGACACCGCGCTGAGCGCCTACGCCCGCGCCACCACGTCCGCCCTCGGCGCCACGATCGAGGCCCGCAAGCTCGCCGGCCTCGCCCACTGGGCCGAGCAGTACCTCACCTCCCCGGGCGCGCCGCGCCGCCACGGCCGCCCCTACACGGTGAACCTCTGCCTCGACACCCCGACCCTGCTCGGCCTGGCCAACCATCCCGCCGAGATTCCCGGCTACGGCATGGTCCCCGCCGATGCCGCCCTGCACCTCCTCGCCGCCGGCTCCCCGATCCGCCGGCTCCTCACCGACGAGCGCGACGGCCACCTCCTCCACTACGGCACCACCACCTACGTGGTGCCGCCGGCACTGGCCGACCAACTCATCGCCCTGCACCGAACCGCTGCTGCCCCGCACTCCGACATCCCGGCCGAGGGCTGCGACAACGACCACAGCATCCCGTTCGGCCCCTCCGCCGGCACCACCGACCCCGACAACGTCACCCCGCTCGACCGCCGATGGCACCGAGCCAAAACCCACGCCGGCTGGACGTATCAGAAGAACAAAGACGGCAGCGTCACCTGGACCTCACCCGCCGGCCAGATCCACCGCGTCGACCCCCACGACTACCGGCTGGGGCCGTAGGCAGCAACCTCGTGGGCAAACTCCGCAGTCGCCCGGAGCACGGCGTCGACATCCCCGAAGAACACCAAGTGATCGCGGCCGGGAAGTTCGAGGAGACGACTGTGCGGGACCGCGTCCGCAATGAAGCGCGCCCCGGCGACCGGGACGATGTCATCGGTGCGATGCGTGACAAGCGTCGGGCAGCGAATGTCGCCGAGCCGGTCGCGATAGTCGATCGCCTTCGCCTCGTGCATCAACCCGACCAGACCGGCCGGGCTCAGGGCGTGCCGTTCCAACCGGCCGTACCAGTCGCGAGCGAGCGGGTCGGTGGCCGCCGAGGGAGCGAACCGTTCGAGCGAACGCCCGGTCCCCCACGCCGTGTACGCCTGGTGAATCGTGAGCTCGTACCGCTCGACCGGCGTACCGATCGGATAGTCGTCGCGCTGCAGCGTCGGAGCGGCGCCGAACAGGACCAGACCGCTTACTCGCTCGGGATGTTCGGCAGCGAGATCAACGGCAGCCCCCGCGCCTTCCGACGACCCGAATACGACGACCTGCCCGGCGCCGACTTCGTCCAGGACGGCGAGGACATCAACGACGCGAGTGGCACGATCCGCCCAGGGCACCCGATCGGACAGCCCCATCCCGCGCTTGTCGTGGATGACCAAGCGCCCGAGATCAGCGAGGCCGGACAGAAAGCGGGCGTACGGCGGCCAGTCCCAGTTGATCTCGAGATGCGACAGATAGCTCGGCAGGTAGAGCACCACGCGCTCGCCTGAGCCGACGACCTGATAGGCGAGATGCGCATCGCCCGAAGCCGCGTAACGCACGTGAGGCGGTGCCGCCGGCCGCGCGAGGCCGACCGTTGGCGGCGACGAGGTCGGCGAGGTAGGTGGCGAGGCGGGCCGGTACCGACTGGTGGCCAGGCCCGGGTCGTGACGGAGAACGGCCTGATGCAGCTCACGCAGTTCGAGACCGGGCTCTACTCCTAGTTCCGACGCAAGCCGGCCGCGGATCAGGCGATAGCACTCGAGCGCCTCCGTCTGCCGCTCCGCGCGATACAGCGCCACCATCCGCAATGCCCACAGATGCTCGCGGTAGGGATGGGACCGCGTCAGCAGCTCCAGATCCGAGAGGCCTTCGCGATCGCGTCCCAGCGCGAGCCGGACCTCGTGCAGGCTCTCGATGCACGTGAGGCGGATCTCGGCGAGTCGCGCGATCTCCGCGGTTCCGAAATCCGCATCGGCGAACTCCTCGAACGCATCCCCACGCCACAGTTGCAGGGCAGCGGAGAATGCTTCCTCCGCCATCTCGTACCGATCGTCGAGGAAGGCGCTTCGCGCATCGGCGAACAGCGCCTCGAAGCGCGCGGCATCGACGTCGCAGCTTTCCGCGAGCCGGTATCCGTGCGGGTCGGTGACGACGACGTCGCGGCCGATCGCGGCACGCAGCTTGGACACATGTGCCTGCAGCGACCCACGCGCGGAGACCGGTGACTCCTCGCCCCAGATGGCTGATCCGAGCCACTCCCTCGTCGCCGTCCGCCCGGCGCGCACACACAGCGCGCTGAGCAACCGCCGCTGCGCGGGACGCTCGACGACGATCGCGCCGCCGTCGTCGCGAGCGACAACGAGCGGCCCCAAGACGCCAACGGCGACCACGAGGCGACTGTACGGCGCACAACTGCGGCCCTGGGACCTCGCCAACCCGACGGCAAGTGAATGGCAAGCGGCTCCCGCCACCCTTCACACAACCGAACGGAGGCGAAAAGGAAATGCGAGTCCGACTCTTCATCAGCACGATCGGTGTCACGGCCCTGGGGTTCACGGCCCTATGGCCAACCGCCGCAGGTGCTGCTGCCACGCCGTGGGTCAGCTGCTCCTTCTCCGGGATCGCCCACATGACGACCCCGATGACGATGACGACGCGCCACATTCGGTTCACAAGCGTTGTCCACTTCAGCCAATGCGCGTCATCGGCCCGAGGCGTCACGCGGGGTACGGGCTACACGACGGGCGCGTTCGACGGCTCCTGCGCCACAGCCGCCGGAACGGCGGTGCAGCGCATCGAATGGGCGAACGGCAGGACATCGATCGTGCACGCGACCTTTGTGAACGCCGGACCCGAGGTGGTGCGCGAGTCGGTGACCAAAGGACTGTTCAAGGGGGCCGGTGGGGGCAACGTCAACGCCGTGGTCGGCCCCCCGTCGGTACTGATCCGATGCGGCGGGAGCGGGGTGACCACGGCGGATTTCGTCGGTCGCATCGTCATGTCCGGCTAGCCTCGGACGAGTGCTTGATGACAGCGAGATCGAACGAGTTCTGTGCGTCATGGCGCACCCCGACGACGTCGACTACGGCCTCGCGGGAACCGTCGCGAACTGGACCGACTCCGGCATCGAGGTCAGCTACTGCATGGTGACGAGCGGCGACGCCGGCGGCTTCGACCCGAGCGTCCCGCGCGATCAGATCGCAGGCATCCGTGAGCGGGAGCAACGCGCCGCGGCGGAACAAGTCGGCGTCAGCGACGTACGGTTCCTCGGATTCCCGGACGGCCGCCTCGAGGTCTCGCTCGACGTGCGCTGCGCGATCTCGCGCGTCATCCGCGAGGTGCGGCCGCAACGCGTCGTGTCCCAGTCGCCGGAGCGCAACTGGGAACGGATCTACGGAAGCCATCCCGACCACCTCGCCGCGGGCGAAGCGACGATGTGCGCGGTCTATCCGGACTCCCGCAACGAGTTCGCCTTCATGGAGACGATCGGCGACCTCGAGCCGTGGACGGTCAACGAGGTGTGGGTCTCCTCGGGCCCGCGGGCGAACCACTACGTCGACATCACGAAGCAGTTCGAGCGCAAGAAGCAAGCCTTGTTGCGGCACGAGAGCCAGATCCTCAGCGCCGAGAACCTGCACAACATCCTGCACTTCTGGAATGGCGAGAACGCCAAGTCCGCGGGCATGCCCGAAGGCAGCTACGCCGAGGCGTTCTGGGTCATGGACGTCACCTAGAGCTGCAACAACATGCGCGTGTTGCCGAGGATGTTCGGCTTCACGCGCTCGAGCCCGAGGAACTCCGCCACACCTTCGTCGTACGAGCGCAGCAGCTCCTCGTAGACCTCCGGCTCCACAGGCGTCGCCTCGAACGGAACGAAGCCGTGCGCCGCGAAGAAGTCCACCTCGAAGGTGAGGCAGTAGACCCGGTGTACGCCGAGGGCGCGGGCACGATCGAGCAGCGCCTCGAGCAGGACGTGGCCCACACCGGCGCGCTGACAGGCCGGGTCGACCGCGAGGGTGCGGACCTCGGCCAGGTCCGCCCACAGCACGTGCAACGCGCCGCAGCCGACGACTTCGCCGTCGACCTCGGCCACGACGAACTCCTGCACGTCCTCGTAGAGGGTGACCGTCGGCTTGTCGAGCAGGATGCGCTTCGGCGCGTAGAAGTCGATGAAACGGCGGATCGCGGCAACATCATTCGTCGTCGCCGCCCGGACCGTGATGCTCACGAAGCGTCGGCGGCGAAATCGCCCGCGAGCTCGCCGTCCACGGCATCACACTCAGCCGCGACCGCCGCTGCGCAGGCGGCGTTGCTCGCGTTGTCCACCGCGCCGAGGGCCTGCGCGATGAACTCGCACTGCTCTCCGGACAGGTGGTCGAAGAAGTGTTCGCGCACTCCCCGCAGGTGGGTCGGGTAGGCGGCATCGAGACGAGCGCGACCTTCGGGCGTGAGCACGGCGTAGACCACGCGCGCGTCGGCCTCGCACCGGTGCCGGCAGACCAGCCCCTCGCGTGCCAGCTTGTCGACCAGCCGCGTCAGGCCGCTCGGGCTCAGCACGACGTTCATCGCAAGCTCGCTCATCCGCAGCCGCTCGTCCGGTGCCTCCGACAGGTGCACGAGGACCTCGTACGCCGGCAGGCTGAGCCCCTGCTCGGCCTCGAGCTCGGCCTCCAGTCGCCGCATCACGCGGTTGTGGCCGCGAATCAGGGCGCGCCAAGCGCCCATCTCCCGCTCGTCCAGCGGTCGCAGGGCCTGGTCTGCCATGGCTTAACGATACGGCTTCCGGGTAGATACTTGCAGGTGCAATAAAACTGTCCTAGAGTTTGTTGCAGATGCAAGTAAAGCCATCTAGGAGGACGAAATGACCGCTCAGACCCTCACCGCCACCACCCTGACCGGCGACTATGACGTGGACGTCGCTCACAGCAGGCTCGGATTCGCCGCGAAACACGCGATGGTGACGACCGTGCGCGGCGCCTTCAAGGACTTCACCGCCGAGATTTACGTCGACGAAGACGACGTGAGCAAGAGCAGCGCGCGAGTCGTGATCCAGACCGCCAGCATCGACACCGGCAACGAGATGCGCGACAACCACGTCCGCAACTCCGACTTCCTCGAGGTCGAGACCTATCCGACCATCACGTTCGTCAGCACCAACGCCGAGCAGACCGGCGACGACACCTACCGGCTGACCGGCGACCTGACGATCAAGAAGACCACCCTGCCGGTCTCGATCGACCTCGAGCTCACCGGCGCGGCCGATGACCCGTGGGGCAACTTCCGGCTCGGCTTCGAAGGCCACGCCGTGATCAACCGCAACGACTTCGGCGTCAGCTTCAACGCACCGCTCGGCTCGGGCGGCGTGGTCGTCAGCGAGAAGGTCAAGCTGGACTTTGACATCGCCGCTGTGCGGCGCAAGTAAGGACGGACCAAAGCGAGCTCGCCCACGTGACAGGCTTGTCACGTGGGCGAGCTCGTGTTGACGCTGTCGTGTCCGGACCGGCCCGGCATCGTGCACGCGGTGTCGGGCTTCCTGGCGGAGCGCGACTGCAACATCCTCGACTCGCAGCAGTACGGCAGCCCGCGGACGACGACCTTCTTCATGCGAGTGCACGTGGACCCTCCTGTCGCGTCGTCCTCGCTGCGCGCGGACTTCGTCGCGGTCGCGTCGACGTTCGGCATGAGCTGGGAGCTGCACGACCAGACCGACAGGCCCAACGTGGTCGTCCTCGTGTCGCGCGAGGGTCACTGCCTGGCCGACCTGCTGTATCGCTGGCAAAGCGGCTACCTGCCCGGACAGCTCGCGGCAGTGGCGTCGAACCACTCCGACCTCGAGCCGCTCGCGACGTCGTACCGAGTCCCGTTCCACCACCTGCCTGTCGACGCGGAGACTCGTGAGGCCCAGGAAGCGCGAATCCTCGAGCTGGTCCGGCACAGCGATGCCGAGCTCGTGGTCCTCGCCCGCTACATGCAGATCCTCACGCCGCAGTTCTGCGCCGAGCTGCCCGGACGGATCATCAACATCCACCACTCGTTCCTGCCGAGCTTTCGCGGCGGCCGGCCCTACGAGCAGGCATACGACCGCGGCGTGAAGCTGATCGGCGCCACCGCTCACTACGTGACAGCCGACCTCGACGAGGGCCCGATCATCGAGCAGGAGATCTCACGGGTCAGCCACCAGCAGGATCCGGCAGCACTCGCCGCGGTTGGACGCGACCTGGAGTGCCTCGCGCTTGCCCGTGCGGTGAGATGGCACCTGGAGCACAGGGTGCTGCTCGACGGGACTCGAACGGTGGTCTTCTCGTGAGCGAGGCGACGTGGGAGAAGCGGCGTACGTCGTTCGGGACGGCGGCGCAGCTGTACGAAGCCGGGCGGCCGCGCTACCCGCGGGAGGTGCTGCTGCAGTGCCTGCCGGAGCCAGCCGCCGAGGTGCTCGACCTGGCCGCCGGAACCGGGCCGCTGACCGCCGGGTTGCTCGAGCTGGGCCTGTCGGTGGTCGCGGTCGAGCCGCTGGAGGAGATGCGTGAGCGGATCCCGTCGGGGGCTCGGGCCCTCGCCGGGACCGCCGAGCAGATACCGCTGCCCGACGAGAGCGTCGATGCCGTCTTCGTCGGCCAGGCATGGCACTGGTTCGACGTACAACGCGCGGTCGCGGAGATCCATCGCGTCCTGCGTCCCGGCGGTGTGCTGGCTCCGATGTGGAACCTGCTCGACGCCGCGGACCCGGTCAGCCTGGCGCTCGCCGAGGCCGCCGCTCACGACGAGTGCAGTGCGCAGATGCTCGGCGACGACGCCCCGCCACCGTTCGATCCCGCGGGTATGTTCTCGACGCCCGAGCGGCTGATCGTGCCGTTCGCCCTGCCGTACAACCGCGATCGGGTCGCCGCGATGGTCGCATCGACGAGCGTCGCGATCCTCGCCTCGCCCGAGGAGCGGTCACACCTGCTCGACGTGGCGCGGGAGATCGTGCCGGAGGGCGACTTCTTCCTCTCGTGGCTGTGCGAGGCCTGGCGGGCGGAGAAGATCACCGCCACATAGGCTCGTCGAATGCCTTCGTTCTCGGCGCGCAGCGCGCTCGCAATCCTCGGTGCCTCGGCGGCTGCGCTCTCACTGGCCGCGGTCCCGGCTGCGGCACAGGTGCGCAGCGCTCATGCGGCGCATCTCGCATTGCCCAGCCAGGCCTACCGAGCGGGCGACTACGCGCACGGCCGGGCGATGAGCATCCTGCCGCCGGGCGAGAACGGCACCGTCAACGCCGCCCAGATCGCCGCGTTCGAGCTCGACAAGTCGCACGCGCCGTACAGCCAGGACCAGCTCGGCAAGTACGAGAACCTGCTCTACGGCTACCCGCACCTCACGGACGCGAGGCTCGGCGACTACTACGACGACGAGTCCTTCGGCGTGCGACCGTCGGACATCATCCGCGCTGAGGAGCCGGCTACCTCGCAGTTCCCGGCGGGCGAGGTACGGATCGTGCGCGACTCGCACGACGTGCCGCACATCTACGGCGCGACCGACGAAGCCGCAGCGTTCGGCGCGGGATACGCGCAAGCCGAGGATCGGCTGTTCCTGATGGACGTCTTGCGTCACTACGGCGCGGGGACATTGAGCTCGTTCATCGGTCCCTCGTGCAGCGACGAGGCGATGGACCACGACGAGCTGCTGCTCGCGCCGTACACACCGGCCCAGGCGGCCGCGCAGATCGCGCGCCTCCCCCAGGAGTACGGACATGAGGGCCAGCTCGCGGTCAACATGCTCGACTCGTACGTCGCCGGCGTGAACGCGTGGATCGCACGCGCACGCACGGACCCGACCGTGCTCGACGGTGACTACGCCGCCGCCGGCGGTCTCCCGCAGCCGTGGACGCCCGGCGACGTGGTCGACGTCGCCGGCTTGATCGGTGGCATCTTCGGCAAGGGCGGCGGCGGCGAGATCGCCAACTCCGCGCTCTACGCCTACCTCCGGCAGCACCTGGGTGCGACCGCGGGCGCGCGAGCCTTCGCGGAGTTCAAGGAGCAGAACGACCCGGGCGCGCAGTTCACTGTCGTCGACAAGAAGTTCCCATACGAGACCGTCCGCCACCCCAACCCGAAGCTCACAGCGATCCCCGACAGCACGTCGCTGATCGGCGGGCCGACCGCCACGACACCGAACTGCAACCTGACCTCACCGAACCCGGCTGCGCTCGCAGCCATCGCCTCTCTCGCCGATACGCCTCACCACATGAGCAACGCGCTGGTGGTCGACGCGAAGGAGACCAGGGCGCACCACCCGATCGCGGTGTTCGGCCCACAGGTCTCCTACTTCGCACCGCAGATCCTCTCCGAGGAGGAGATCAGCGCACCGGACTACCACGCCGAGGGCGCGTCGTTCCCCGGCACCGGTCTGGTCGAGCTCGGGCGGGGCGTCGACTACGCCTGGTCCGCCACGTCGGCGGGCAGCGACCTGATCGACCAGCGGGTCGAGAAGGTGTGTGCCCCCGGCGGCGGCAAGGCCGGCGCCACCGGCAAGGCCTACCTCTTTCGGGGCAAGTGCGTGGCGATGCGCCATGAGACGTTCACCGAGAACGCGTTCACCAAACCGGGCGGACTCGGTGCGCCGGTAACGATCAGTCACGACATCTACTTCACCCGGCACGGCATCGTGCAGGGCTGGACGACGGTCAAGGGCAAGCCGGTCGCCGTCGTCAACCAGCGGAGCACGTACGGCCACGACATCGACTCGGTGACCGGCTTCCTTCGTTGGGGGGATCCGAAGCAGACGCACAACGTGACGTCGTGGCAGAAGGGCGCGGCCCAGATCTGGTACACGTTCAACTGGTTCTACGTCGATGACAAGCACACGTCGTACTTCGTCAGCGGGAAGGACCCCATCCGCGCCAAGGGCGCCGACCCCAACCTCCCGGACTGGGGCACCGGTGCCGCGGAGTGGCGGGGATTCCTCTCACCCGCGCGGCATGTTCATGAGACTGACCCCAAGCAGGGCTTCTTCGTCAGCTGGAACAACAAGCCCGCTCCGGGGTTCTCCGCCGCCGACGACCAGTTCGGCTACGGCCCGACGTACCGATCCCAGATGCTGGTCAATCAGCTGAAGCGCCAGATTCGCATCACCCATCACCGGCTGACGCGCGCGAACGTCGTGCAGGCGATGGAGACCGCCGCCAGCCAGGATCTCGACGGACTCACCGTGCTGCCGCAGCTGCTCGGCTACGCGCGCGACGGGTCCCAGCCCGCGGGCGTGAGGTCCATGCTCCGCGTGCTTGCACGCTGGCACGCGTCCGGAGCGCATCGCCGGCGCGCGAACCCGGCAGCCGGCCAATATGCCTCCCATGCCGCCGTTGCGATCATGGATGAGGTGGTGCCGGAGCTGATCGAGGCGGTCTACAACCGGCTGCTCGGTGCCGGCGGGATCGGCGGCCAGGGCAGCAACGGCGGTGCGACGTCGAGCGGCTACAACATCCTGCCGATGCAGTTCGTCAACACCCCGAACAGCGGCGGTGCGCGCCTGGGGAGCGCGTACGACGGGGGTTGGGAGGGGTACATGCAGAAGACCCTCGAGCAGCTGCGCGGCATGCACCCTGTCGACCCGTTCACCTCGGTCATCACGGACAAGTGGTGCACTGCGGGTCCGGCGAGCTGCCGTAAGGCCATCGACGCCGTGCTGCTTCACGTGTACGACGTCCTGCGGGGAGAGAACGGTTCGTCGAAGGTGTCGCGCTGGAAGACGAACAGCGAGCTGATCGCTGATCGTGCAGGTACCGGCAACAAGAACGAGACGCTTCCGGCGTACGACGCGATCCGGTTCCGGCCGCTGGGCGTCGTGACGCAGCCGCTGATCGACTGGCAGAACCGGCCGACCTTCCAGCAGGTGATCCAGTTTCCCGCACATCGCTAGTCGCGGGGACTGATCGCGTAGATCTCGAGCTCGTCAGGGACGCCCTTCGCACGGACAAGTGCGAAGGAGCGCTTCTTGCGGGTCGTGATCCGGGTCGGATCGAGCAGGGCGACCGTCGACTGCGACGCAAGGATCTCCCCCGCGGTGGCCTTTTGCGCGACTCGCGCGGCGATGTTCACGTCGACGCCGAGGTAGTCCCCGCCCAGGCGGCGAGGGTTGCCGGTGTGCATCCCGGCGCGGATGCGCGGGCGGTACTTCGGCGCCTTCACGTCGCGAAGGTTGGCGTTGGCCTCGACCAGCGCCTCGAAGGCGTCCGCCGGTGAGACGAAGACGGCCATCATTCCGTCGCCGAGCCGCTTGACCACTTCGCCGCCGTGCCGCTTCACGGGCGGTTCGATGGCCACCGCGACGTCGCGCAGGAGGCGAAGCGTGTCGTCGTCGCCGGCAGTCAGCGCCCAGTTGGAGAAGTCGACGAGGTCGGTGAACACGACGGTGAGCTCTCGATCGCCGTGGTCGTGCCCGCCGGTCTCGAGCACCGACTGCCAGAGCTGCAACGCGCCTCGGCCGATCTCCCGGACCACCCCGGGCCGGTTCTCGGTCAGCTCCGTCCACTGCGCGTTCGCCGCCTCGAGATGGCCGAAGCGCGCGGTCGACAACGGGTCACCGAAGTCCTCGTCCCCCGGTAACCGCTTGCGCATCCGGCGGACGAAGGCAAGCAGCACCTCGTTCTTGTCGATCGCCTGCATACCGCGTCGCACGACACGGCGCGCCGGGACCTCGGGGTCGGCCATAACCCAATGATGCCAACGGCGTTCCGATAGTTTTGTCTGGTGTCGAGGCGCCGCGTCGTTTTCGGAGTCAGCGCCCTTCTCGGAGTCGCCGCGCTCGGCTGGCTCCTGAACGCCCTCGTCGGCATCGACACCAACCTGCTGTGGTTCCGCGCGATCGGCCACGAGTCGGCATACACCCGGCGCTTCTGGACCCAGGCGTTGCTCTTCGCGACCTTCGGGTCACTCATGGCGGCGACGGTCGCCCACACGATGATCGTCGTGGTCCGGCAACGGCCCGAGTTCAACCCGGACCCCACCCGGCAGCGCTGGCGTTACCTCTACAGCCGCATCGAACGGCGGCTTCGCAAGCTGCTGTTCGTCGTCATCGTCACGGTGCTGTCGGTGATGGCCGGATCCGCCGCAGCAGGCGGCTGGCAGACCTGGCTGCTGTGGCGCAACCAGGTCAACGTAGGACGCCGCGACCCACAGTTCCACCGCGACATCTCCTACTTCCTGTTCACCTATCCGCAACACCGGATGGTGCTCACGCTCCTGTTCCGGATCGTCGGCACCGCGATCGTCGTCCTGCTCGTCACGGCCTATGCGTACGGCGCGATCCGGATCCGTGGTGGCGGCCGTCGCCTCACCCGGGCGATCCAGATCCACCTGTCGGTGCTGCTGGGCCTCTACCTGCTGCTGAAGGTGTTCGGCTACTGGCTCGACCGCCTTGGCACCGCGACGTCGAGCCGTGGCGTGGTCACCGGGCCGAGCTACACCGACATCAACGCCGTGCTCCCGGGCAAGCTGGCCCTGCTCGTCATCGCGGCGACCTGCGCCGCGCTGATGTTCGCGAACGTCGCCGCGCAGAGCAACAAGCTGATGGTCGGGACGATCGGCGCGATGGCGGGTTCTGCCCTCGTCGTCGGCGTGGCACTGCCCCGCATCGTCCAGCAGTTCTGGGAGAAGCCGAGCGCTTCGGTCGTCGAGCAGAAGTACATCGCCCGTAACGTCGCGGGGACTCAGCAGGCCTTCGGTCTGGGACCGCTCACTGTCTCGAGCCTCTCCGGGACGCCGACCGCGTCAGGCAGCGGGCTGCTCGCCCAAGTCCTGCGAGACGCCCAGATCCGGCTGCTGGATCCGAATCGGGTCTCGCCGACCTTCACGGTGTTGCAGCAGCAGCGCTCGTTCTACGGCTTCAAGTCGACGCTGGACGTGGACCACTACATGGTCAACGGGCAGGACCAGGATGTCGAGATCGCGCTCCGCGAGCTCAACCAGTCCGGGCTGCCGAAGCAGTCCTGGACCAACCAGCACCTGGTCTACACCCATGGCTACGGCGTGGTCGCCGCACCGACCGACGTCGCGCCTGGCGGCGAGCCGCAGTTCATCACGCTTCCGGTCACTCAGCCCCGGATCTACTACGGGCAGAGCTCGCCGTCGTACTCGATCGTCGGCGGCCCGTCGAAGGAGTACGACCGGCCGAGCACGACCGGGTCCGGCGAGGTCACCACATCGCACAGCGGTGGCGGTGGCGTGCAGATCTGCGGCTGGTTCCACCGGGTGCTCTACGCCTGGAAGCTGAAGAGCGCCAGCATCCTGTTCAGCAGTGAGATCCACAACGGCTCGGAGCTGCTCTACAACCGCAACCCGCGCTCCCGCGTGGCGGCCGTTGCGCCGTGGCTGACGCTCGACGGCGACACCTACCCGGTGGTCGTCGACGGTCACGTCGACTGGGTGGTCGACGGCTACACCACGTCGAACAACTATCCGTACTCCCAGCAAGTCAATCTGCGGTCCGCGACGAGCACCACGCTGACGAAACAGGGCTCGTCGGTGATCCAGCCGAGCACGTCGATCAACTACATGCGCAACTCGGTGAAGGCCGTCGTGGACGCCTACACCGGGGCCGTCACGCTGTATGCGTGGAACCAGACGGCTGACCGCGATCCGGTGCTGGCCACGTGGGAGAAGGCGTTCCCGGGTCTGGTCAAACCGCAGTCCGCCATCCCGGCGGCGCTCCTGCCCCACCTGCGCTACCCGACCGACCTGTTCAACGTGCAGCGCACGCTGCTGACCAGCTACCACGTGACCGACCCGGGCCAGTTCTACAGCGGCAGCGACTTCTGGAAGATCCCGAACGACCCGACGGTGTCGGGCGGCACGACGACGACCGCGACCGGCTCGAAGGTCAGCACACCGGCCCCGCCGCAGCCGGCGGCGTACTTCACGATGTCGCCGACCGGCACCGCGGGGTCGGTGTACTCGCTGTCATCGGCGCTCGTGACGTTGAACAAGCGGAACCTCGCCGCGTTCCTGTCGGTGGACTCACAACCCGGTCCGGGGTACGGCCACTTCACATTGCTCGAGCTGCCGTCAACGAGCATCGTCGACGCGCCGGCGCAGATCCAGAACGACATCGAGTCGACGCCGGCCATCGCGAAGGCGCTCAGCCTGGAACGCACCGGAAGCTCGAAGGTGGTGCTGGGCAACCTGCTGGCCATGCCGCTGGACGGCCAGATCCTCTATGTCGAGCCGATCTACACGCAGTCCAAGGGCGGCAGTCCGTTCCCGATCCTGCGGCACGTCGCCGCGGTCTACGGCAACGGACCGGTCGGGTTCGCCTCGACCCTCACGGGCGCGCTGGCGCAGGCGTTCGCGGGCGGCGCTACTTCCAGCCGAGGTTGAACACCGCGCTGACGATCAGTCCGAGCACGAGCAGCGCACCCGCCCGCCGCACATGCAGGAACGCCGCGGCCGCGTACCAGAGCGGCCAGATCGGGTAGTGCTTCGGCGGTTCGGCAGGTGGCGGCGCCTGGAAGGCCTTCCACACCTTGCCGAGCCGAGGTAGCGCGAGGATGACGATCGCCGTCATCCAGGGCAGTGCCTGGACGGCGATGCCGACGCCGACGGTCAGGTAGAACGCCGCCAGCAAGGCGAGCGTCGCTCGCTTCGCTCGCTGCTCGCCCAGGATGACCGGAAGGGTGCGGGTGCCTGTGGGCTCGTCGTACGGGATCTTGTCGACGTGCTTGCCCATGAGCACCGTCGTGCACAGCACGCCGTAGGGAACGCTCGCGACGAGCACCTGCCACGGGAGGTGACCGGTCGCCGACAGGTAGGTGCCGCCGACCATCAGCGGGCCCCACACGACGAGCACGTCGGGTTCCCCGAGGCCGCGCTTCTTCAACCGCAGCGGTGGCGCCGTGTAGGCGACCGACAAGATGATGCCCGCCGTCGCGAAGGCGACCACGCCCCAGCCGCGCCGGTCGAGCAGTACCGCCGCGATGACGAGATCGCCGATGGTCGTCGCGGCAATCGCGGCGTACAACTGCTGTTTGGTCACCAGCCCGGTCAGCAGCGGGTGCGGCGCGTAGAGCGCACGTGGGTAGGACGCGGCATCAGTGCCGACGTTGGTGTCGAACAGGTCGTTCGTCAGGTTGTTGTTGAGGTGCGCGAGGACGATGCCGACGATGGCGAGGACGAGGTCGAGCGTGTCGAAACCGCGGTGACGCACCGCGAGGAGCCCGCCCACCAGACCCGCGAACAGCGTCATCGGCAGTACCGCCGCGCGGGTCACGACAATCCAACGAGTGATCGAGTCGATGTCGTTGCCTGCCGCGGGCGGCGGGTTCGTGGTGGTCAGCGCGTAGAGCCAGGAGCGCGGTCCGTGGCCGCTCGCCGGCGGCGGGGCCAGCTCGCGCCGGGGCTCCTCGGTGACCGTCACGTCGCCCAGCGTGACAGAGTGCTGCCATGCAGTACCAGGGCAAGATTGCTGTCGTTACGGGGGCGGGGTCGGGGATCGGCCGGGCGCTCGCCGTCGAGCTGGCCTCTCGCGGGGCCAGGCTGGCGGTCTCCGACGTCAACGACACGGCACTCGGCGAGACCGTCGCGATGTGCGAGAAGACCGGCGCCGAGGCGCACGGCTACCACCTGGACGTCGCGGACCGCGCGGCGGTGCTCGCCCATGCCGACGCCGTGACGTCAGAGCTCGGCGAGGCGAACCTCGTCGTCAACAACGCCGGCGTCGCGCTGATGGCCAACGTCGAGGAGATGAGCTGGGAAGACCTCGACTGGCTCATGGGAATCAACTTCTGGGGCGTGGTCCACGGCACCAAGGCGTTTCTGCCCCACCTGATCGCGTCGGGCGACGGTCACCTGGTGAACATCTCGAGCGTGTTCGGGTTCGTCGGTGTGCCCTCGCAGAGCGCCTACAACGCTGCCAAGTTCGCGGTACGCGGGTTCACCGAGGCGCTGCGCCAGGAGATGCTGATCGCCGGCCATGCGGTCGCCGTCAGCTGTGTGCACCCAGGTGGCATCAAGACGAACATCGCGCGCGACGCGCGGGCGGCCCGGGACCTCATCCCCCAGGAAGAACGATCCCAGCGGTTCGAGAAGGCAGCGCGGACTACTCCGGAGAAGGCGGCGCAGGTCATCCTTCGCGGCGTCGACCGCAAGAGCCCACGGATCCTGATCGGTGCGGACGCGCGGGTGTTCGACGCGACGGCCCGCCTGTCCGGCGCCCGCTACCAGCGGGTGGTCGCAACCGTGGTGCGGCGAGCCGGCAAGCGGCTCGGGGTCGAGCTCTAGCTGTACTGACCACCGAGGGCGGACTCGATCGCCTGCACGATCTCGGGTGCGTCAGGCTTGACCGGCGTGCGGAACCGTCCGATCACCTCGCCGTCGCGGCTGATGAGGAACTTCTCGAAGTTCCACTTCACCCGTCCGGCCTTGCCGCTTGCGTCGGGCACCTTCGTCAGCTCGGAGTAGAGCGGATGCCGGCCGCGTCCGTTGACCTTGAGCTTGCCGAACAGCGGGAAGGTCACGCCGTACGTCGTGCTGCAGAAGCTGGCGATCTTGTCCGCCGAGTCACGCTCCTGGAAGAGGAACTGGTTGCACGGAAAGCCGAGGACGGTGAAGCCGCGAGGCGAGTAGGTCTCATACAACTGCTGCAGCGCTTCGTACTGCGGGGTGTATCCGCAATGCGAGGCGACGTTCACGGCAAGCAGGACCTCGCCGGCATGTTCACCGAGGGTGGCCGGCTTGCCGTCGAGCGTGGTCAGCGGGATCTCGTAAAGCGACACGAGCAGATCGTACGATGCGACGATCATGGGCGAGCTCGCTGCAGACACCGCCGTACGTCCGACCGGTGACGGCAGGTACGCCGCGACGCTCAACCCGGACTGGGAGATCTGGGGCCCGCAGGGCGGTTACGTCGCGGCCTGCGCGTTGCGGGCGGCCGGCGCAGCGAGCATCCACGACCGGCCGGCAGCCTTCTCCTGCCACTACCTCAACGTTGCGGCGTGGGGTGAGGTCGAGCTGCGGGTCGAGCCCCGCCGGGAGGGGCGCGGCGCCAGCGCCTACCGGGTCGAGATGTGCCAGGAGGGGCGGCCGATCCTCGATGCGATGGTCTGGACGGTTGGCGCGGGCGAGGGCCTCGAGTACGACGAGGCGCAGATGCCATCAGTGCCGGTGCCCGATGAGCTGAGGCCTATCGAGGAGCTGACGCCCCCCGGCGTATGGCCGCCGTTCCCGTTTTGGCGCAACCTCGACTACAAACCTACCGGTCCGACGGAGTGGCCGCCACCGCCGGAAGCGCGGGCGGCCGCGTGGCGGCCATGGCTGCGCTTCACCTCCAACCGCGACTTCGCCGACCCGTGGGTCGACGCCGCACGCTCGATCGTGGTGATCGACGTCGCCAGCTGGCCGTCGGTGCAGGGCCGCTACGCCGACGAGCAC
>JAICMG010000188.1 GCA_025929365.1 Frankiaceae bacterium | reverse complement strand
GGCGACCTGGTCCGGGAGGCGCGGCGTCGCGCCGGCATGACGCAGGCTGAGCTTGCCGAGAAAGCCGAGACGACGCAGTCCGCGATCGCACGCCTCGAATCGGGTCGCACCTCGCCGTCGTTCGACCTCGTGTTGCGGCTGCTGAAGCTGTGTGGATTCCGGCTCGACGTGTCGCTCGACCCGTACGACGATTCCGACCTCGCCCAAGCCGAAGCGCTACTGCGCCGCTCAGTTGATGAACGGGTCGAATGGCTGGAGGACTTCGTGCGCTCGGCACAGGAGATGCGGCAGGCATACCTTGACCAGATCGGTGCCTAGAGCCTTCGACGCACCGGCGATCGTCGAGGTGTTGGTTCGGTATGGAGTCGAGTTCGTCCTGATCGGGGGCTATGCCGCCAATCTGCAAGGTTCGCCGTACCTCACCAACGACGTCGACATAACGCCGGCGACCAACCCCGACAACTACGCGCGCCTGTCGGCGGCCCTGACTGAGCTTGAAGCGAAGGTGCGGGCAGAGGGGACCGACCCACTTTCCTTCAACCACGACGCAGCGTCGCTGGCCGGAGTCATGGTTTGGAACCTGACGACGAAGTTCGGCGATCTTGACATCACCACGACGCCGAGTGGGACCGAGGGATTCGCAGATCTACGCCGCGATGCCGTGAGCATTCGACTCCGGGGCGTCGAAGTCCGTGTGGCGTCTCTCGCGGATATTGTTCGCAGCAAGGACGCCGCCGGACGAAACAAGGACCGAATCGCGTTGCCTGTCCTGCGCGAACTGGTCGCCAAGGAAACGAAGGCACGGGCGGAGTTGCGGCGGCGCAAGCCGCCGGAGCCGCTCTAGCGGCCCTTGAACTCAGCTTTGCCTGGGCCGTTCTCGACGAACGACGTCATCCCGATCGTGCGATCTTCGGTCGCGAACAACGCGGCGAACTGCTGGCGCTCGATCTCCAGGCCGGTCGACAGGTCGGCCTCGCCGCCGTAGTCGATCGCTTCCTTCGCGGCGCGCAACGCGTAGACCGCCGCGTTCGTGAACTGCGAGGCCCACTTCACGGCCGCGTCGTACACCTCTTCGGCCGCCACAACCTCGTCGACCAGCCCGATGCGCAACGCCTCGTCGGCCTTCACGAAGCGGCCTGTGTAGATGATGTCCTTCGCCTTCGCGGGTCCGATGAGTCGCGGCAGCCGCTGCGTGCCGCCGGCACCCGGAATGATGCCGAGCAGGATCTCCGGCTGACCGAGCGTCGCGTCCTCAGCCGCGATCCTGCGGTCGGCACACAAGGCCAGCTCGCAGCCACCGCCAAGCGCGTAGCCGTTGACCGCGGCGACGACCGGCTTCGGGATCCGCGCGACGGAGGTGAACGCCGACGTGAGCGCCGCACTGCGGTCCACCATCCCGGCGTACGACTCGTCCGCCATCTCCTTGATGTCCGCGCCCGCGGCGAAGACCTTGGGCCCGCCCCACACGACGACAGCGCGAACGTCGCGACGCTGCGTTGCTTCCTTCGCCGCCGCGCGAATCTCCTCTTGCACCTGGGCGTTGAGGGCATTCATCTTCGGCCGGTCGAGGCGGATCGTCCCGACACCGGCATCGACACTGAGCGTCACGAACTCGGCCATGCGCAGAAGCCTACGAACCTGCCGCGACTGCCAGTGCGACGGGCTCTATGCCGTCGCACTGGCAATCGCGAGTCATAGGGTGAAACGCATGGCGCTGGACTGGGGCATCGGCCGGTACGAGGAGACGGCGAAGGCACTCGAGCCGGTGGCGGAAGTCGTGGTCCAGCGCGCGGCGGTCACCCCCGGCGAACGCGCATTGGATCTCGGCTGCGGTAGCGGGAACGCCGCCCTCGAACTTGCCCGCGCAGGTGCGGAGGTGGTCGCGATCGACCCGTCCGCCCGGTTGACGGACGTCGCTCGCAGCCGCGCCGCCGAGGCGGGCCTGCACATCGAGGTACGAAACGGCGAGGCGGCGGTGATTCCGCTCGAGGACCACACGGTTGACCTGATCGTGTCGGTCTTCGCGGTGATCTTCGCGCCCGACCCGGCGGCGGCACTCGCCGACATGAGGCGCGTGCTCGCCCCCGGCGGGCGCATCCTGCTCACGGCATGGGTGCCCGGCGTAGGAATCGGCAAGGCCTACTCCGCGATCGGACCTGCAGTCGCGAAGGCGACCGGCGCTCCCCCGCCACCCCCAATGTTCGCGTGGCACGACGAGTCGACGGTGTCGAGCCTCGCGGCCGGCTACGGTCTGTCCGTCTCGACCGAGCGGCAGGAGGTCGTCTTCACGGCCGACTCACCCGAGGCGTACGTCGAACTCGACGCGACCAGTCACCCGGTGTGGGTGGACGGCTTCGCCAGGTTGCGCGAGGCGGGCGCAGGCCAGGACGTCATGCGAGTGCCGGCGCTGCGCGCGCTCCACGAGATCAACGAGGACCCTTCAGCCTTCAAGGCAAGCAGCGATTACGTGATCGTCACGCTGCGCTGACCACTAGAAGAGCGCGTTCGCAAGTGCGCGGCGGCCCGCGGCGAGCCGTGGATCCTCGGGATCGAGCACGGCGAACAACGACAGGAGGTGCTCCCGCGCCTTGTCGCGATCGCGGTCTGCCGTCCGGCTCACGAGACCGACGAGCCGGCTGACCGCTGCATCGACCTGATCGAGCACCATCTCGAGGTCGGCCGCCGCCAGCTGCGCGTCGACGTCATCCGGACGCTGCTCGGCCGCGCTCCGTACCGATGCCGCATCCGCACCGCGTGTCCGCACGAGCAGCTCGCACCGCGCGACTGCCATGGCGAGGTCTAGGTCCGCGGGGTTGCGTTCCAACAGGACGCGGTACGCCGCCAGCGCCGCTTCGACGTCGCCGCGGTCGAGGGCGTCCTGAGCCGCGACGAACTCCGGATCGACCGGCTCGGGGGCGGCGACACCCGCGTCGTCGGCGAGGTTGGCGGTTCCCGTGATCCCGTTGGCGGCGGCGACCCGCAGCACCTCTTCGAGGACCTTGCGCACCTCCGACTCGGGTAGCGCACCCTGGAACAGCGGGACCGGCTGACCGCCGATCACCGCCATCACTGTCGGGATGCTCTGGATCTGGAAGGCGGCGCCAAGGCGCTGCTCGGCGTCGACGTCTACCTTCGCCAGCACCCAGCGACCGGCGTACTCCTGCGCGAGCTTCTCCAACACGGGCGAGAGCTGCTTGCACGGACCGCACCACTCGGCCCAGAAGTCGAGGATGACCGGGACTTGATGCGATGCGTTGACGACCGCTGACTCGAAGGTCGCCTCGGTCACGTCGATGATGACTCCGGTCGGCGCGGGAGCTCCGCCCCCAGCCGAAGGCGGCGGCGGGGCCGGGCGGTTGAGCCCGGACAGGTCCACCGCGCCCGGAAGGCGAATGTCGGTCGGCCGCATGTTCACGGGGTAAGCCTAGGCGCGACTAGAACCTCGCCGGCTCGCGGTAAGGACCGAACACCTCGCCCATCGCGCCGCACACCTCGCCCAGCGTGGCCTCGAGCCGGCACGCCTCCAGGATCAGCGGGACGAGGTTGTCCTCGCCGCGGGCACCCGCCGTCAACCGCGACAACGACTCCGCGATGGCCTGGTTGTCGCGGCCCGCCTTGCGCCTCTCGAGTGCAGCGACCTGGTCGGTCTCGACCTGGTGGGAGACCCGGAGGATCTCGAGCTCGCTCGCCACGGTGTCCGCGTGGACGTTCACCCCGACGACCCGTTTCTCGCCCTTCTCGAGCTGGGTCTGGTAGACGAACGCCGCATCGGCGATCTCCGCCATGAACCAGCCGTCCTCGATCCCGCGAAGGATGCCGGACGTCATCGAGCCGTCGCTGCCCATCTCACGGATCCGCGTGAAGATCGCCTCGGCCTCGGCCTCGATCGCGTCGGTGAGTGCCTCGACGTACCAGGAGCCGCCGAGCGGATCGGCGACATTCGTGACGCCGGTCTCCTCCATGATCACCTGCTGCGTCCGGAGTGCGATCTCGGCCGCCTTCTCACTCGGCAGCGCGAGCACTTCGTCCAGCGCGTTGGTGTGCAGTGAGTTGGTGCCGCCGAGCACCGCCGCAAGGGCCTCGATCGCGGTGCGGACGATGTTGTTGTCGGGCTGCTGCGCCGTGAGCGAGACGCCGGCGGTCTGCGTGTGGAAGCGCATCCATTGCGCCCGCGCGTCCGTCGCGCCGTAGACATCGCGCAGCCAGCGGGCCCAGATCCGCCGCGCGGCGCGGAACTTCGCGATCTCTTCGAAGAAGTCGACGTGCGCATCGAAGAAGAACGACAGCCCCGGCGCGAAGACGTTGAGATCCATCCCGCGCGCGAGGCCCAGCTCGACGTACCCGAATCCGTCAGCGAGGGTGAACGCAAGCTCTTGCGCGGCAGTCGATCCGGCCTCGCGAATGTGATAGCCGGACACCGAGATCGGCTTGTAGCGCGGGATCTCGGCGGCGCAGTACTCCATCAAGTCGCCGATGAGCCGAAGGTGGGGCTCGGGCGGATAGAGCCATTCTTTCTGCGCGATGTACTCCTTGAAGATGTCCGTCTGCAGGGTGCCGTCGAGCTTCGAGATGTCGCCACCCTGCCGCTCTGCAGCGACGAGGTACATGCAGAAGATCGGTACGGCGGGCCCGGAGATCGTCATCGAGGTCGTGACGTCGACCAGAGGAATGTCGGCGAACAGCGCTTCCATGTCGACCGCGGAGTCGATGGCGACACCGCAGTGGCCGACCTCGCCCAGCGAGCGCGGGTCGTCGGAGTCACGACCCATGAGCGTCGGCATGTCGAAGGCGACCGACAGCCCGTGGCCGCCTGCGTCGAGGATCATCTTGTAGCGCTCGTTCGTCTGCTCGGCGTTACCGAAGCCGGCGAACTGCCGGATCGTCCACTCCTTGCCGCGATAGCCCGTCGGATACAGGCCACGGGTGAACGGGAACTCTCCCGGCCATCCGATCCGCTCGAAGTCGGCGTACGGCGAGCCTGCCGGCGGCCCGTAGACGGGGGC
>JAICMG010000003.1 GCA_025929365.1 Frankiaceae bacterium | reverse complement strand
GCCGTCGCGGCACTCCCGGCGCTCGCCGGCCTCGCCCTCAGCGGGCCGAACCGGTCGGCGGAGCTCCTCGCGTTGAAGGGAGCGAGCGTGCGCCGAGAGGTCGCCGAGCTCGAGCGCCAAGGTGGGTATCAGATCCAGGTCGTTGACCTAACCGATCCGACCGGTGCGTCCGCTACGGTCGCCCGCGTGCGGAGAGGGCGATGACGCTCGGTCCCGACGGCCGCTCGGGTTTTGTCCCCGGGCCGCCGCCGGTTGCCGATGTTTCACGTGAAACCGTCTCGCCGTCTCCCCCAGCGGATGTTTCACGTGAAACACCGCCTGCTCGCCCCGGTAGCGAGGCGTGGCCGGCGCCCAGCCGCACCCGCGTCCTGACCGTGGCGAACCAGAAAGGCGGGGTCGGCAAGACCACGACCACGGTGAACCTTGCCGCGGCGCTCGCCCAGCATGGCCTGCAGGTCCTCGTCATCGACCTCGACCCCCAGGGAAACGCCTCCACAGCGTTCGATCTCGACCACGCCCGCGGTCGGTCCTCGGTCTACGACGTGCTGCTCGGCAAGCAGCGATTGGGAGACATCGTCGCCTCGGTCCCCGCGATCCCCAATCTGTGGTGCGCCCCCGCCACGGTCGATCTCGCCGGCGCGGAGGTGGAGCTGGCCCAGATGATGGCCCGCGAGCAGCGCCTGCTCCGGGCGCTCGAGGCCGAGGCCGGCGGCATGGACTACGTCTTCATCGACTGCCCGCCGTCGCTGGGGTTGCTGACGATCAACGCGCTCGTGGCCGCCGCCGAAGTGCTGATTCCGGTCCAGTGCGAGTTCTACGCGCTGGAGGGCCTTACCCAGCTGCTCGAGACGATCGAGCTGGTGCGGGTGCACCTCAACGCGCGGCTGTCGATCTCGACCATCCTGCTCACGATGTACGACGGGCGGACCCGGCTGGCCGATCAGGTCGTGGCCGATGTCCGCGCGCATTTCGGGCCGCTGGTGCTCGATGCGGTGATCCCCCGCAGCGTGCGGGTGTCCGAGGCGCCCGGCTTCGGGCAGACCGTGATGACCTACGACCGTTCTTCACGCGGTGCTCAGGCCTACGAGGCGGCGGCATACGATCTCGCGATGCGGGGATGGGCGGGCAGCCGGTGAGCAACGTCAAGCGCGGCGGCCTGGGACGTGGGCTGGGCGCGCTGATCTCCGCCTCGCCCGAGGCCGATCCCGAGCTCGGCGCCCATTTCGCGGAAGTCGCGGTTGACGCGATCGAGCCGAACCCGCGACAGCCCCGCGAGGCCTTCGACGAGGAGGCGATGGCGGAGCTGGTCACCAGCATCCGCGAGGTCGGGGTCCTGCAACCCGTCGTCGTCCGGGCGATCGCCGACGGCCGCTACCAGCTGGTCATGGGCGAACGCCGGCTTCGGGCGTCGCGCGAGGCGGGCCTGTCCGTCGTTCCGGCGATCGTGCGCGACACCGGCGACGACGCGATGCTGCGCGACGCACTGCTGGAGAACCTGCACCGCCAGCAGCTGAACCCGCTGGAAGAGGCCGCGGCGTACCGCCAGCTGCTCGACGAGTTCGGGGCGACCCACGAGGAGCTTGCCGAGCGGATCGGCCGCTCGCGATCGCAGGTCAGCAACACGATCCGGCTGCTCGGGCTGCCGCCCGCGGTGCAACGACGGGTGGCAGCCGGGGTGCTGAGCGCCGGCCACGCCCGAGCGCTGCTCGCGCTCGACGACGCCGACGCGCAGGAGCGGCTGGCGGCCCGGATCGTGGCGGAAGGGCTGTCGGTGCGGGCGACCGAGGAGGCCGTGACCTCCGGCGCGACCGCGGTCCGGCCGAAGACCACGCGGCGCAAGGCGCTCGCCTCGCCGGCATTGGACCGGCTCGCCGCGGAGCTGTCCGACCTGCTCGAGACCCGGGTCACGGTGGAGCTCGGCAAGCAGCGCGGAAAGCTGGTCGTCCAGTTCGCCTCGATGGGCGATCTGCAGCGGGTGCTGAAGCTGCTCGCGCCGGGCGTCGTCGAGCGCAACCCCCTCGCGGCCGAGGAGGAGTAGGGGTCGAACAAGGTCTCGGCGAGGTCACCGCTCGATCAAAACCCGCTAAGACCAGGGGGATGGCTTGGTCCCCCGCCTACCTTGCGGCGCCCGGTTACGGCTCGTTTGTCCTATTCCTGAGCGCGAGCCCAACGTAGGTGGCCTAACTTCGCCCGAGTTCGGCTACTTACGTTGGTCTCGGCGGTCAGGGATCGAAACCGCAGCCGGGCAGCGGAAAGCGAGGGGAGCATGAGCTATCCCCTGGTCTTAGCGGGGTTGGACCTCACGCCAGCCACCCGACGACCGAAACCAGACAACAACCACGTCTCGAGGTCTGGTCTAAACGGGTGAGCGGCAGTAGGGTTCCTTCCCGGCGATTCCCCCGCCGCCGGCGGGCGCCTGCGTCTGCGCCGGAGGGTTGACGAATGGCTGTGACGCGATGACGCGCCGGCTGGTGAACATCACCCTCGACAACCTCGACGACCTGCCGAGCCGCTGCCGGCGCTGCGTGTTCTGGGAGCTCGACCCGGGCACCGGAGCCCGCGCCGCGGAGAGCGGCGACACCGAGTTCGAGAAGGAGGCCTGGGTCTCTGCGGCGCTGCTGGAGTGGGGCAGCTGCGGGAAGATCCTGTACGTCGACGCGGTGGCGGCCGGCTACGTGATGTTCGCGCCGCCGTCGTACTCGCCGCGCTCGGTGGCTTTCCCGACGTCGCCGGTCAGCGCGGACGCGGTGCTGCTGATGACCGCGCACGTCCTGCCGGAGTTCGCCGGTGGCGGCCTCGGGCGCATGCTGATCCAGGGTGTCGCCAAGGACCTGGTGCGCCGCGGGGTCAAGGCGGTCGAGGCGTTCGGCGACCTGTCGTGGGAGGGCATCGGGCACTGCGTGATTCCGGCCGACTACCTGCTCGCGGTGGGGTTCAAGACCGTCCGTCCGCACCCGCGCTACCCGAGGCTTCGGCTGGAGCTGAAGTCGGTGGCGTCCTGGCGTGAGGATGTCGAGGTGGCCCTCGAGCGGCTGCTCGGATCGATGGCCGGCGACGGCGGACTGCGTACGCCCGCCTTCACGGCGCAACGCATCATCACCCCGGCCAACCCGAACTAACCCCTCAGCGTCGCGTTGAGGGCGTCGATTTTCGTCCGGTCATGATCGAGCACGTCGAGGGCGTGCACCTCCGCGGCGTGTCGGACGGCATCCGCCGAGTCGGACGTGGCAAGGTGATGGTGTCGGAAGGGCCGCCTCGATCGCCGAGCGCGCGCCCGACCGGATCTGCGCCTCATGTCGAGACGCGTTTTCGTGTTTGGTCTTGATGTCGGGTCGAGAGTCAGGCCGAACCTTGTCGCTGGACTCAGCCGGCTAACGCCGCGATCCGAAACTGACCCGTCGGCACGTCGAGGTGTTCCGGCAGGTACAGGCGCTGCAGTGCCGCGACGACCGCCTCGGCGAGCGCGTCACGGAACTCGCCGGTCGCGAGGCGGGCCGCGTCGCTGGGGCTGCTGAGGTAGCCGGGCTCGACCCGCACCGCCGGCATTCGGGTCAGCCGCAACAGCTCCCACGACTTCGGATGGGTGCGGCAGTCCACGAGGTCGGTCCGCGACGCGACCTCCCGCACGATCAGCTCCGCGAGCCGCTCGCCCACGGCCGAGCGCGACGCGCGGCCGGGCATCGACGAACCGTAGAAGTAGCACGCCACTCCGCTCGCGCTGGAGTTGCTGATCGCGTCGTGGTGCAGGGAGACGAAGACCTGGGCGCCTACGTCATTGGCGAACTGCGCGCGTTCGGCGTCGGTCGGGTGAGCCTCCTGGTTACGCGTGAGGTAGGTGGTGACACCCAGCGCACCGAGCCGCCCTTCGATCCGCGAGGCCAGGTCGTAGGTGATCTCCGACTCGAACAGCCCGTTTCCGCTCACCCCCTCGTCCGCACCGCCGTGGCCGGGGTCGAGCACGATCGTGCGACCGGTCAGCGTCTGGCCGTTGCGCCGCAGCCGTTCCTCTTCGCGCTGCTCCGACGGGGACCCGCCCGTGACGGTGCGCCGCAGCTGTTCGAGCGCGCGCAGCGTCCCCGGGCCCAGCGTGCCGTCAGCAGTAAGCCCGACATTGCGCTGAAACTCGCGCAGCGCGGCGTCCGTGGCGGGACCGAAGATGCCGTCGCAGCGTCCTGGGTCGAACCCGAGCTCGAGCAGCCGCTGCTGCAGCGTCGCGACGTCGTCGCCGACGATCGGACGGTTGACGGTGTAGGTGAGGACGCGATCGCCGAACCGCCAGTGCGCTTCGTCGAGGCAGCGGTAGGTCTCCGGGCCGACGACTCCGTCCGCGCGCAGCCCGCGGGCCTGCTGGAAGCCGCGCACCGCGCGGTCGAGCGCAGCATCGAACCCGTCCGGCTCCAAGACCGCCGAGCTGCCGTCGAGGAAACCGAGTCCGGTGAGCTTCGAGCGGATCTCGGCGACACCGCGGCCGCGATCGCCCAGCCGAAACTCGCTCACGCGCCGATGGTACGCAGCGAGCGGGTCCGTCAAACCCCTTGCAAGCCTTGAATTTCGCGGCTTGTTACGGAAGTGGCCGTACGGACTAGATGTAGCCCTCGAGGTCGCGGAGCAAGGCGGCCTTCGGCTTTGCGCCGACGATCGACTTCACGACCTCACCGCCGGAGAACACCGACATCGTCGGGATCGACATGACCTGGTAGCGCCGGGTGATCTCCGGGTTCTCGTCGGTGTTGAGCTTCGCGACGACGATCTTGCCGGCGTGCTCAGCCGCGATCTCCTCGAGGACGGGAGCGACCATCTTGCACGGGCCGCACCACTCGGCCCAGAAGTCGACGATGACGGGTACGTCGCTGCCGAGCACCTCGGTGTCGAACGTGGCGTCGGTGACGGTCTTGGTGGCGGCACCCATCAGGTCTCTCCTCGGAGTCGGTCGGTCGTGCGGTTCAACACGGTGGTTGACAGGGATGTTCCCAGTCTCGGAGTCGCCGTCGCTTTAGTGCAGGTCTTCGAGGTACTTCTCGACGTCGATCGCCGCCGCGCACCCCGTGCCGGCGGCGGTGATGGCCTGGCGGAACGTGCGGTCGACCAGGTCGCCGCAGGCGAAGACACCCGGCAGGTTGGTCCGGGTCCGTGGTGCATCGACGACGACGTACCCGTCGGGGTCGAGGGTCACCTGGTCGCGGACCAGCTCGCTGCGGGGATCGTGACCGATCGCGACGAACACCCCGCCGACCGGCAGCGTCGAGGTCGAGCCGGTCGCGACGTCCTCGAGGACGAGGCCGTTGACCTTTCCGTCTCCGGTCACCTCCTTGACGACGCTGTTCCAGGCGAAGGAGATCTTGGGGTTCGACAGCGCCCGGTCGGCCATGATCTTCGAGGCGCGCAACGCATCGCGGCGATGCACGATCGTCACCGACTCGGCGAACTTCGTGAGGAACGTGGCCTCCTCGACGGCGGAGTCGCCGCCGCCGACAACGGCGATCGGCTGGTCGCGGAAGAAGAAGCCATCGCAGGTCGCACACCACGACACCCCATGGCCGGACAGCTCCTTCTCGCCCGGAACCCCGAGCTCGCGGTACGCCGATCCCATCGCGAGGATCACGGTGCGCGCGAGGTGCACCTCGCCGCCGACCGTGACCCGCTTGACGTCGCCGGCCAGATCGAGCTCGGTCGCGTCGTCGGTGAGGATCTCGGCGCCGAACTTCTCGGCCTGCTTGCGCATCATGTCCATGAGCTCAGGGCCCATGACACCGTCCGGGAATCCGGGGAAGTTCTCGACCTCGGTCGTGTTCATCAGGGCGCCGCCGTAGGCGAATCCCTCGATCAGGAGCGGGTGCAGGTTGGCGCGCGCGGTGTACAGCCCGGCGGTGTATCCGGCGGGGCCGGACCCGACGATGATCACGTCTCTCACCGAGTCGGTCATGCCATCTCCCTCGCACCGGTCGTCTGCAGAGCGTCAGAGCAACGCTCAGTCTAGAAATCGCATTCCCGTCGCGCCCCGCGGTCGGGCGGCATGGAAGGCTGGCAGGCGTGCCCGACACGATCGTCGCGCTGCGGTGCGCAGTTCATCCCGGCCGGGTGGCGCGTGACCGGTGTGCCCGGTGCGAGCGCCCGCGCTGTGCCGACGACGCGGCGTTGTACGGCGAGGGGGGATGCGCGGCCTGCCATGCGGACGCCCTCGAGGCCCCGGCAGCCTCAGCGCTCGAGACGTTCGTCGCCGCGGCGCAGGTGATCGTCCCGGTCGCGGTCATCGGCGGGTGGATCTACTCCCAGTACGTCGAGGTGCACATCTTCTCGTGGCTGGTGCCGATCCTCATCGCGGTCGCCGGATCGTCACCGGGCAGCTTTCTTCGCCGCGCCCAGCCGCGAGTCAATCCGCCCGTCGTCGGCGCGATCGCGGGCCTGCTCGGGACCGCCTTCGGCTTTCGGCTGTTCCCGCACGGACCGCATGACCCGCTGCATCCCTGGCACGAGGTGGGCGTGCCGTATCTGTGCGCGATTGCCGCGGCGGTCCTGTGGCCGCTGGTCCTCGGGCCGCCGCGCAAGCCGAAGCCCGTGGCGGACTAGTGCGACGGACTACTGCTTCTTGAGGACCTGGAAGTCGAGCAGGGAGTTCGCGTCACACGCCGCGGCAACGACGTAGACGTCGATCGAGCTCGAGTCGCTGGTGTCGGCGAAGACGAAGATGACGGCCGGAGCCCCCCGGAGATGAGCCTTGGGGTTCGTCCAACGACCGAAGTCGACCGCGAGCGGAGCCGCGTTGGCGGTGTCGGTGATGAACGAGGCGCACTGCAGCAACGCCCGTTGCGAACGCGCGAGTCGCTGCAGTGAGGGAGCGATCACGCCGGCGGTTTCAGGAGCCAGCGGTGCCGGTGGGCGTACGACCGGCGGATTCCGCTGGCCGTGCCCATTCGTCGCGGTGCCGCCACCGCTGGCCGTCGACCCGGGCAGGGCAGCGGAGTTGGGGCCGCTCGCCACGCCGAGCTGGTCGGACCCAGCTGCACCGAAGGCGAGGCCAGGGGCCGTCTGCGCGAGCGTGCTCGGCGTGTACGTCTGACCCGACTCCTCCTGGACGAAGTGGGGGGAGGCAGTAGTGGTCGGGACCAGCGGAGCCTTCGCCGGCCCGGCCGACTCCACCGAGTTGTGGTGGTGGTGCGCGGTGCCGATGCCGATCCCGACGCCGGCGAGCACCACGACCGCAGCTGCCGCCGCGTAGGCCCACGGGGGCAGGCCCGCGAATCGGCGAGCGCGAACCGTGGCCAGGTCGGGGACGACGTCCTCGGCCGACGTGGAGCCGGCATCGCGAAGCGCGCGATCGAGCCGGGCGGAGACCTCGGCGGGCATCTGCACCGGCCCCAGGTCGCGCAACGACGCCTGAGTCTTTCGGAGCGCTTCGGCGAGTGAGGAGCACTCGTCGCACTCCCCGACATGGCGCTGTGCGGCTCGAGCGCGACGTCCAGTGAGCAGGCCCTCGTCGAGCTCGGCGAGCTCGTCGAGGGTGAGGTGCTCGCTCACGACAGATCCTCCGTTTCCGATGATGGGGAGTCGTGGGATTGGACGCGCTGGCTGGGCTCGTCGTTCCGCTCGGCGTTCGGGTTGAGGTCGTAGAGGCGTTGTGCCAGCCGCGCCCGCGCGCGGGCGCAACGGCTCTTCACGGTGCCGGTCGGAACGCCCAGGATCTGCGCGGCCTCGTCGACGCTGAACCCCTCGATGTCGACGAGCACCACGGCCGCCGACTGGTCAGTGGGGAGGCTGCGAAGCGCGTCCGTGACGGCGAGAGCGGTCTCACGGTCGGTGATCACGTCGGGAGCGGACACACCCGGTTCGGTCAGCAGCGGTTGCGTGGGGCGAGCCGATCGGCGCCGAGCCAGATCGAGGCACGCGTTGACGACGATCCGATGCAGCCAGGTCGTCACGGCCGAGTTGCCGCGAAAGCCGGCAGCACCCCGGTAGGCCGACAGCAGGGCATCTTGGAGGGCGTCAGAGGCATCGTCGGGATTTCCAAGGGTGCGCAGCGCGACGGCCCAGAGCCGGTCGCGGTGCCGCGTGACGATCTCGCCGAACGCATCCGGATCGCCGCCGACGTGGCGGGCGAGCAGGTCGGCGTCGCCGAGCGTTTGGTCGCTCATCGCGGCCAACGGTAGCGGCGGGGTCAGTGCAGAAGCGTGAACTCGGCGATGCCGAGTGAGTAGTTGTCGGACCCGGTTCTCGGTAGCGAGGTGATCCAGACCAACCAGTAGCGGGCGCGGACGGGAGCCGCCAGCCGCAGCGTGAGTGAAGTGGGGGTTGCGTTCCGACCCGCGACGAGCCGGAGGTCCGTCGCCGTCGCCGGGGGGTTCGGTCCGGCGCGAAGCTCGATGTCGGCGCCGGTCGCGGACAGCAGCAGCCGCGCGGTGTCGACCGTCTTCGCCCGCCCGAGGTCGACCAGCAGCCCGACCCCGTCCTTCAGCCCACCGAACCGCGGGCTGCCGCGGTAGACGTCGGTGGACCACAGGGTGGACGGGTCGTCATCCACCGCCAGCCCGACTCCGCCCGGATCTTCGGTGCCGTTGCCGTCAGGGTCGAAGCTCGTCGCGTGTGGCGGCGTGGACCAGACCAGGCGGGTCCCGTTCCCGCCGCGCCCATGAGACTGCGGGAACGTCGCGGAGGTCGCTCGATCAGCACCAGGGACCCGACCCAAGTCGCTCCCTGCGGTCCACGCCGCGACGCCGACCCCGGCGACGAGCACGGGAGGGAGGACCCACCACGCGATCCGGTGCCAGCGTTCGCGAACTCGTGGGTCGGCCTCTTCGACCGCACCGACCAGCGGCGTCTGGGGAAGCTGCGCGAGCGCCTTCACGAGCGCTCGGGCGTCAGGGAAGCCACCGTCGAGGGCGGTTGCGGTGATCTCGTCGACACCCTTGCTGACGCTGCGTCGCTGGGTCCGCGGGTGCCTGCCGTCGCCGCGACCGACGGGGGGCAGCCCGTGCCAGCCGCGAAGCGGCCAACGACCGGTCACTGCGGCGAACAGCAACGCACCGAGCCCGAGGACGTCGTCGTACATCTCGTCCGCGGACAGCGACTCGTGCGTCTCGAGGCCGGTGAGCCGCGGGTGGCCGTCGAGCGGGATCAGGACCTCGTCGGGATGGAGCCGGCCGTGGTGTGCGCCGGTGGCTTGAGCCGCGGCAACTGCCTGGGCACAGCTTGCGACGAGGTGGGTGGCGACCGCGTCGCGCAGCGGCTCGCGGCGCACCAGGGCGGTGAGGGTCTGGCCCTCGACCCACTCGCTGACGATCCACACGGTGACCTTGCGACCTACCGGGAGCGTCCCGACGTCGAGCACGCGCACCCATCGCGCGTCGGGGACGCTTCCGGCTCGGCCCGCCGCGGCGGCGAGTGCCTTCGCATCGCTGCGGGTGCGGGCCGCCAGCAGGTGCACCGCGACGCTTCGGTCCAGGACCTCATCCGTCGCGCGCCACAGCTCGCGGTCGCCGACGGTGTGACACCGCCTGTCGAGCCGGTAACGCCGGTCGATCAGGTCACCAGTATCGAGACCCGCCGGCACGCGTTGATGCTACGGAGCGCTGCGCAGAAGGACCGTCATCGCAACGGTCGCCGTCACCAGGGTCGGGTCGCGCCGATGAAGCCCGGCATGTAGACGGGCTGGATCTGCACCACGGTGCCGGTGTGAGGGGCCGCGATCATCAGTCCTCCGCCGAGGTACATCGTGACGTGGTGGATGGTCGCCGGGTTGGAGATGTCGGTCGCCCAGAACAGCAGGTCGCCCGGCTCCAGGTCGGCGAGTGACGGGTGGGGGCCGGCGTTGTACTGGTCGGCAGCCACGCGCGGCAGGGTGATTCCGGCGTGCAGGTAGGACTGCTGCGTCAACCCGCTGCAGTCGAAGGAGCTCGGGCCGGTGCCGCCCCACTGGTAGGGCCTGCCGAGCTGCTTGCGCGCCCAGGCGATCGCGGTGGCGACCGTCGCGTTGGGCGGTGCGCCGACCCCGGAGCCGACGGTTCCGCCCGCCGCCGCGACGGCGCTGGCGAAGTCCTTGGCGCCCTGCGCCTGCTGGGCAGCAAGCGTGATGGTGTAGAGCCGCCGGATCGTGCCGTTGACACTCGCCAGCTCCTGCCGCTGCTCGGCGACCAGCTCATGGATCTTCGCGACCTGGGCCGAGCTGGCGGCCTGCAGCTGCGTCACCTGCGAGCTGATCGCGGTGTCCCGGGTGTCGAGTGCTTGCGCGGAGGCGACGGTTTCGGCCGCGGCGTCGGCGCTGCGTGCCTCGTAGTTGATGACCGCCGTGGCGAGCCTGTAGCGGTCCAGCGCATCGAGCGGGTTGTTGCCGCCGAGCATCGCGGCGAGCATGGCCGGATCGCCGCCGCTCTCGTACAGCGCACGGGTGCGATCGGCGACTTCCTGCTGGGCCGCCGCAGCCGTGGCCTGGATCGCGTTGAGCGCCTCGTCGGCCTTGATCCGCTGCGAGACCGCCTGCTGCAGCTGCGCGTTCGCCTTGTCGTAGCGCTCGGCGGCGACTTCAGCCTTGGTCTGGAGCTGCTGGATCGAGTGGGCGAGTGCGGCGGCGCGGGCTTGAGCGCTGCCGAGCGGGTCCGCGGTCGCGGTCGGGACACCGCCGGCGAGGACCCCGCCGAGGGCAGCACATACCGCGACCGAGACGGTTCGCCAGCCGGGGTGCATGTCAGTCCTTGTTCGAGTTCGCGTCGCCGGACTCGTACGCGATCAACAGGCTGTGCATGAAGCCGAGGTGTCCGAAGATCAGCGTCTTGGCTTCGCGGCGTACGACGAGATGCACCGTGCCGTCGGGATCAACCGAGAAGTTCCCCTTCGTGCCGCATACCGGATCGGTGTCGCCGGCGCACAGGTGATCAGCCGGATCGTTGGCGTCGAGGTAGGCCTTGCCGGCCTGGTACGCCCCCATCGCGGTCCGGGCCTGGACGTCCTCGTTGTCCGACCACGCTTGGCTGGCTGCGTACGCCGCGTTCTGGGCGTCGCTCTCGGCCTTCAGGTGAGTCGCGATCGTGAGGAACGTGTCGTATCCGAGCAGGCCCAGCACGGCCAGCGGTACGACCAGCTTGACGATTCCGGGCACGCGCACGGCACCGTCGTCGGAACCGAGGCGCATACGTACAGATCTCGGCGCCGGAGCGCTATTTCTTAACCGGGGCCGAGCGTGGCGGTCAGGCGCGGAATCGCCTAAACGGGAGCAAACCCACCAGTTGGTGGAGCTCCTGGATGCGCATCCGTCGCGCCAGCATCACGAAGCACACGGTGCCGGCGGGCGCGGCGAGTGCGATCGTGGCCAGCGAACCGCCGGTCCCGGTCCCCAGGCCGCGCCGGATCCCGACCGCGAGCAGCTCGGTCGGCACGGCCGCGACAAGCGCAGCAACGACGAGGCGGACGTGGGTACGGATGACGAAGCTGCGCCTGGTCGCTGCCAGCCGCCGCCGCAGCTTGATCGCGAACACAACCGTCCCGACGGCGTAGGACAGGGAGTACCCGGCGGCGAGGCCGATCACCCGGTCGCCCGAGGGCAGGACGGCGTAGAGAAGAACGTCGGCGGCGAGGTTGAGCGCCGTGATCCAGAGGTTGACCAGCATCGGCGTGCGCGAGTCGTGAACCGCCAGCCAGGCCCGCAGCTGCATCTGAAACGCCGAAAAGGGCAGCAGGCCGACCGCGAACGCGATGAGCACCCGGCCGGTGAGTGCGGCACCGGCGTGGGTGGTGTGCCCGTGTGCCAGGACGAGCACCGCGATCGGTGAGCCGAGGGTGACGAGCAACAGGGTGGCCGGCACGAGGACGACGGCGGCGAGGGTCAGTCCTTCCGACAAGGTGTGAGCAACAGCCGCGTCGTCGCCCTCGGTGCCGCTGCGGCTCATCGCCGGAAACAGCGCGGTGATCACCGTGACAGCGACGACGGCGTACGGCAGCGAGAAGAGCAGGTACCCGTAGGAGTAGATCGCCAGCTGGCCCTTGCCGTGGTCGATGGCCTCCGCCAGGTCGGAGATCACGACGTATCCGAGCTGGTTGATCGCGACGTAGCCGAGCACCCAGCCGGCGAAGGGCCCGGCTCGTCGCAGGCCCGCGTGTCGCCAGTCCCACCGCGGTGTGAGCCGCATCCCGACATGACGAAGCGCAGGGAGCAACGCAATGGTCTGGACGACCACACCCGCGGTGGTCCCCAGCGCCAGCACGAGGATCTGCGCCTGTGAGAGGTGACCGGCGTGCGGTGCGGAGTGGGTGATCGCCGCGAAGGCGATCCCGCTGGCGATGACCACGAGGTTGTTGAGGACGGGCGCCCACATCGGAGCGGTGAAGCTGCCCCGGATGTTGAGGATCGCGCCGAGGATCGCGCCGAGACCATAGAAGAGGAGCTGCGGCAGGAAGTAACGCGCGAAGGTTGTCGCGAGGGCCTTCTGAGCGGGCCGGGCGTTGTGCGCGTAGACCGAGATCACCCACGGCGCGATCAGGACGGCGACGATGGCGACCACGGTGAGGACGACCGCAACGATCGTGACAAGTCGCTGTGCGTAGGCCTCGCCGTCGTCGTCCTCGTCGTGTGCGGCCTGCACGAGCAGCGGCACCACGAGGGCCGAAAGGACGCCGCCGAGCAGGAGGTCGTACAACGCGTTGGGAACGGTGTTCGCCACCGTGTAGGCGTTGTTGACGCTTCCGATGCCGAGGGCGTACGCGATGACGATGGTCCGGATGAATCCGGTGCCGCGCGAGGCAAGGGTGCCGGCGGCCATCGCAACGCCGCTCCGGGCGAGAGTCGCTCGCCCGGTGAGCTCGGTGGTGTCGGTCAAACGCCCGCGGCGGCAGCCCGACGTGCGGCTCGGGCTCGACGGATGAGCCGGATCCCCACTGCGACGAGCAGCGCGGCCGCCGCGGCTCCGGTGATCACAAGGGTGATCGTCCCGTAAACCGTCGATCGCACGTACAACTGCACCGGCGCGCCGTACTTCTGTCCGCTCGGCGTGAGGAGCTGTACCTGCAACGGAAAGACACCGGAGGTCCGCGCGACGGCGTGGACATCGACCGTCGTCTGCCGGTTGGCCGGGATGGCGACCTTGACCCGGCCGTTGTGGGGCAGCGTGAGCCGTTGAGTCGCGTTCTCGAGCTGAACGGTGATGTTGACCGGAGCGTTCAGGTCATTCGCGAGCGTGACCGGGACTTTGCCGCCGTGACCGGTGAGGGTGACCGTGCTGTACGGCGCGGAGACGATCCGGACTCCGGAGCTCATGGCGTGCAGCTCGCCCGCGAAGGCGCCGAGCCAGATCCGGCGCGCGGCGGGCTCGCCGCGCCATGCCGAGGACAGCGCTCTCAGCAACGCGATGCTGAACGGTCGCGTTTCGGAGTCGCCCGGCGGCAGGATGCCCGTGAGCTGCGACAGGATGTGCTGCTGTCGAGCCACGCCCTTGACGTACGCCGCGGGGAGCTCGGCCTCCCGCGCACTGCCGGGATAGGTCAGCGGCTGGCGCTGCACGACGGTGCTGGGCGCGCCGGCGAGGATGTCGCCGACGGTTGTCGACCCGAGCCAGGGCACTTTGCCGGTGTCCGCAAGCAGATCCGCGGCGAGTGTCGGAGTGGGAGCCCATCTGCGGGCCGGTGCGATCACGATGCTGCGCTGGTCCGATGGCGCCTCGGCTTCGATCATCAGGGTCTCGGCCAGGTACCGCTGCAGGGTGATGCGGGCGTCGCCGGCGCTCACGCTTCCGTTGTCGACAGCGGTGGACAGGATCGAGTCGGTCAGCGCCGTGGGAATGGTGCCTGCGGCGGTGACCAGGGATGCGAGCGCCCCAGGGGTCTCGTTGGGCGGTGTCACCGGGGGCAGCGCGGTGTCGGAGAGCACCAGGCTGGTCGCACCGTCGCTGAACAGCGCGTCGACCGCGTGCTGGTCGATCAACCCGCCGGGGGGCCACCCGGCTGACAGGAAGGTGGCGGCGGGCAGCAACCGCTGGATGATGTTGCGGCCCGTCGTGGCGGCCACCCCCACCAGCGTCGCGAGCCCGTTTCGGACCGCCGCCGCGACGTCGGGGTCGCCGTACGGCAGCGGGATCACCTCAGCGCCCGAGGTGGCGGCCCGCACCGCGCCGAGCCAGGAACGCGCCGCCGCGGACCCGGTACCGGCAGCTGGTTTCGGGGAGCGGGAGACCTGGTAGCCGGCGCGCATCGCATCCGCATCGTCGAGCAACATGGGATCGATCGCCCACGTGATGGAGACGTCGCGCGCCGCGGAGCGCGGCGGGGCTGTCTTCTTCGGGTTTGCCTTGTGCCCGTGTCCGACCGGAGGCGGCGGAGGAGCTTGATGCGCGGCGGCCGCGGCGGCATGGACGAGCCCGGTCAACCGGCCGGTTGCCGCGAACTGTGACGCCAGGTCGTCGTCGCGCCATGGCGCGGAGCCGTCACGATGCGGTCGGTCCGCGAGTGGCCACAGCCACGCGACGTTCAGCGCCTTCGGACCAATCGCGTCGCGCGGCGCCCACGGCAGGAAGGTGCGCAGGCTGCCCACGGTGCCCGCACCGAAGGTCGTCAGCCCGGTCACGGAGATGCCGAGCTCGCGCACCTGCCAGCTCGATGTCGGCAACCCGGTGGTCGCCGGGTTCATCGCGGCCTGCAAGGTGAACGGCTCGTGCTCACCGGCCGCCAGATTCGCCGTCGGTAACGGCGTGGCGACGGTCAGCGAGATCGGGAGCGCGCTGACCGATCCCGTCGGGTCGTCGGCGAAGGAGTCGAAGGTGCTCCGGGCCGAGATCGCGCCACCCAGGCGCAGCTGGACGGCGAGCCCGCTGACCGGTTCCGCCGAGTTGTTGGTCAGGGTGCCGCGAACGACCAGCGTGTCGCCGGGCTGCGGGGCGATCGGGCGGAGGGCGGACAGCGTCACCGAGATCGGAAGCGGGGCGGTCGGGGTGATCGCGGCGGTAGCGCTTGCCGCGCCCGGCCCGGCGCCGCCGATCGCGAGTCCGGCCGCGACCAGCAGTGCGGATGCGCGGCGTAGTCGGGTCATGCAGTGTCGGCGAGCAGCGTCGGCACCGCCTGCACGAGACGGCGCTCGTCGTCGTAGGCGAGGCGCTCGGCGAGCTGGGTCAGCGGCACCCACTCGACCTGCTCCACCTCGACGTCCTCGTCGGAGAGCTCACCGCTCTGCGCCATCAACAGGAAATGGTGCACCGTCTTGTGGACCCGGCGACCCTCCGCGACGAACCAGAAGTCGATCGTCCCGAGCGGGGCGAGCACCCGCCCGGTGATGCCGGTCTCCTCGGCGACCTCACGAATCGCCGCCGCCTCCGCGGTCTCGCCGGCCTCGACGTGTCCCTTCGGCAGCGACCAGCGCAGCCGTCCCCTGCGGTCGAGCCGACCGATCAGCGCCGCGCGAGCCGCCATGTCGTTGCCGTCCACGACAAGCCCCCCGGCGGAGGTCTCCTCCACCCGTCGCAGGTTGCGGCGCATGGAAGGGGACATGGACCGATCCTACGAGCGCGTTCCCACGCCCTTCCCGACCCGAGTTCCTAGTGTGGTGGGCGTGCCGGCGGGAGGAGAGGACTGGATCGCGGCCGCCTTGGGTCGGGCGCTGCAAGAGCTCGTGCGGCTCGCTCCGATCGTCGATCCCGTCGCCCAGCGCTTCCGGGACGCCGGACACGCGCTCTATCTGGTCGGCGGAGGAGTCCGAGATGCGCTGCTGGGTCGACAGACCTCAGACCTGGACTTCACCACCGACGCCCGTCCCGAGCAGATCCTGGGCATCGTCGGCTCGCTCGGCCCGACCTGGACCACCGGGATCGCCTTCGGCACGGTAGGTGTCCAGATCGGCGATCACCGTTGCGAGATCACGACTTTCCGCAGCGACGCTTACGACCCGTCGTCGCGCAAACCCCAGGTCGACTTCGGCGACACGATCGAAGGGGACCTGGTACGCCGCGACTTCACCGTCAACGCGATGGCGGTCTCGCTTCCCCTCGATGCCGCGGCGCCGATCGTGGACCCATCGGCAGGGCTCGACGATCTGGCAGCGGGCGTACTCCGCACGCCGATCGAGCCGGCACAGTCGTTCACCGACGACCCGTTGCGGATGATGCGGGCCGCGCGCTTCGCCGCGCAGCTCGGCTTCCAGGTGGAGCCGGAAACCATGGCCGCGATCACCGAGATGACCGGTCGCCTCGAGATCGTGAGTGCCGAACGCGTTCGCGACGAGCTCACCAAGCTCGTGCTGGCCCCGGAGCCGCGTCGCGGACTGGCGATCCTGGTCGAGACGGGCATGGCCGAACACGTCATCCCGGAGGTCGCCAGGTTGCGCGACACGGTCGATGAGCATCGCCGGCACAAGGACGTCTACGTCCACACCCTCACGGTTCTCGAGCAGGCGATCGGGCTCGAGCCGGACGGCCCCGACCTGGTGCTTCGGCTCGCCGCCCTGCTGCACGACATCGGCAAACCGAAGACGAAGTCGATCGACCCCGACGGGAAGGTCAGCTTTCATCACCATGAGGTGGTCGGCGCGTCGATGACGCGCACTCGGCTGTCCGCGTTGCGCTATCCGAAGGACGTGATCGACGACGTCTCGGCGCTGGTCAAGCTGCATCTGCGTTTTCACGGCTACTCCGGTGGCACCTGGACCGACGCGGCGGTTCGCCGCTACGTCCACGACGCCGGCCCGTTGCTCGACCGGCTCCACCTCCTGACTCGCTCTGACTGCACGACCCGCAACGCACGGAAGGCCGCCGCGCTCGCCTCGGCGTACGACTCGCTCGAACAGCGCATCGCCGAGCTCAAGGAGCAGGAGGACCTCGCCGCCATCCGGCCGGACCTGGACGGCAACGAGATCATGGAGGTGCTCGAGCTCAGTCCCGGTCCCCTGGTCGGCGAGGCCTACCGGCACATGCTCGAGCTGCGCCTGGAGCGGGGTCCGATGACGCGCGATGAGGCCGTCATCGCGCTGCGGAAGTGGGCGTCCGAGCGTGGTTTGTGAGGCAGGTGCGCGTCGCTCGGCGTGTCCCGCACGCTGACCTGCGCGGGCGAATAGTCATCTCGGACTATGGAGGGCGTGGACGGTCCGGGTGACAATGCACGTATGAGACGAACCGGACGTTCGGCTCTTGCCCGTGGAATCGCGGCACTTGCCGTTATGGCCGCAGGCATCATCGTGGTCGCGGAGCGTGGCTCGTCCCCCATCGTCGGCGCGCAGACGACTCTCGGCGCGGTGAAGAACGCGAAGATCGTCGACCCCTCGGGCGCCACTCACCTCGCAGTTGCCGGAGACAGGGTCAGCAACGGCGAGGTGGTCACCACGGGGCGTCATGGATCCGCGGAGCTGATCACCCGCCAGCGCCGGACCCTGCTCGGCGGCATGGCGGCTCTGGAGGTCGTCAACGGCGGCCGCCAGCAGCTGCGCACCGGGACCGCGGTGATCGACTCGCTGACCGGACCCGGCCTCGATCTGGATCTCGGCCTCGGCCTCGTCGCGATACCGCGCGGCTCTGCGACCGAGGCCTCGCGTGGCCCGTCGACCCGCGTCGGCGCGCTGTCAGGTCCCGCCTCGATCACGAGCGCGAGCGGCCGGCAGCTCGCGTTGCCCGCATTGGCACAGGCGGTCCTGTCCGGCGACGCGCTGCCCGCCGCGACGACGCCGCTTCATCTCACGGACAGCGTGGACGAGGACAGCGTCGCGCCGAGTCTGGTCCGCGACGACATCGCGCTGAACGCGCTGGCTCGCGGCATCGACACGACGGGAAGGTCCACCGCGCACGTCATCGAGGCGTCGTGGACCGGTACCGCGGCACCGGTGCCGAGCGATGTCAATCGCTCCGAGAAAGTCCTGCCCGTCTTGATCGCCGACTCCACCCATGGCGGCACTGCCCAGCAGCGTTACAACGCCGCAGTCGGCTGGCGCGCCGAGGGCGGGTCGTGGGGCGTGGTCCTGCACTTGCTCGCCGGCCGTGCCTCCAGCGTCGAGTTGACGCTGGCAGCCCTGCAGAAGCGCGGCCAGGCACCGGGCCAGATAGGGACCGTGCGACCGACGGGCGGCACCGTTTCAGCGGTGGGTCCGCCGACCGTCTTCACGACCCCGCCGCCCTCGAACAGCAAGGGTCCGAAGCGGCACCGCAACAACGCCGGCGGCAGTCCGAAGACCGGCACCAAGCCTCCGCCACCCGACAACCTGCTGGGCAGTCTCGTCGCGACCGTGCAGTCGGTGATCAACGGCGTGTTCGGCATCCTGCCGCACCAGCCGGCCTCCTCCGCGGACCCGACGACCGTCACCGCGAAGCAGTCGAGCGCCACGAAGCCGGCGACGACGAAGCCGGCGACCACGAAGGCGGCGACCACGAAGGCGGCGAAGCCGTCGGCCGTGACCTCGACGCGCACCACCGCAGCGACGTCGACGGTGCGAACGGTGACGTCTCCGAAGCCCATCGCGACGCGGACCCCGACGACGGGGCTCCTCGGCACGGTGCTCGGCGGTCTACTCGGCTAGCGCCGGCGTTGCGGCGCTCGGCAGGCGCGAGCTCGCGGCGTAACCGATGGCGAGCAGCAGGTACGCCGCGCTCATCACCGCGATCGCAGTGGGGCTGCGCCCACTGAGTGGCAACGTGAACGCACCGATGACCGCTGCCGCCGCAAAGCAGGTATTCGACCCGGCGTCGTAGATCGCGAAGGCGCGGCCGCGGAAGTCGTCCTCGACGGTCTCCTGGACGATGGTGTCCACGCACACCTTTGACGCCTGCATGCCGAAGCCGAGGGCAACCGCCGACAGCAGATAGAGCGGGAGTCGGTACGGCGCACCGAGCGCCAACCCCGAGGCGGCCGGCAGTGCGGTGCTGATCGCGATCCATCGATGCATGCCGATCCGGTCGGTCACGCGTGGCGTGACGACGGCAGCGAGCACGAGGCCCACACCGCCCGCCGTCGCGGCCTGACCCGCACCGACCAGCCCGGCGCGCAGCGGACCGTCCGGCTGGAAGGTGTTGCGGTAGAGCAGCAACGTCATGATCGTCCAGAGGCCGAACAAGCCACGGTGTCCGTACAGGAGCGCGAGCGCCCGCGCGGCCGGCCGGCGCCGCCACAGGTACTGCGCGCCGGAGGCGAAGCCGCCCGTCACTGCGGCGAGCTGCTGCCGCACCGACGCGGTGGGCTGCTCGTGCGGGCCCAGCCGCGCGGCGGGCAGGCGGGACGCGACCGCCGCGGCCGCGAGGTAGCCCAGCACCGATACCGCCGAGACGACGGCGTTGCCGTGGTCGCCCGAACCGGCGAGATGCCGGACGGTGAGTCCCAGCCCCGCGCCTGCAATGGTCACGACGGTGCCCGCGGTCGTGCTCAGCGCGTTACTGAGGACCAGCTGCTCGGCGGGCACGACGCTGGGCAGTGACGCGCTCTGCGCGGCCAGGTAGAACCGGTTGACCGCAAGCGCGCCGAATGCCGCCAGGTCGAACGCGGCCGATCGCGATCCCGCCGTCGCGAGGAGCAGTGCGGATGCACCGGCGAGCGCGCCGTGAAGCATCGCGGCGCGTGAGAGGACGCGCTGGCGCCGCCATCGATCGAGAAAGACCCCCGCGAAGGGACCGACGAGGCTGTAGGGAAGGACCAGCAGCACCAGCCCTCCGGCCACCTCCGCGGGCTGGGTGTGGTGCTCAGGATTGAACAGCAGGGCCCCGTAGAGGCTGGCCTGGAAGATCCCGTCGGCCGTCTGCGACAACAGCCGAGCGGCCAGCAGTGTGGCGAACCACTGCTGGCCGAACAGCTCGCGCAACCCGGTTGCGCGGTGACTCCGCACGTTCTTGGTGCGGCAGGAGTTCTAGCGCTCGATCGTGCCTTCGATGAAGTTGGCGACCGCCTCGCGCGCCTCGTCGTCGCTGTACTGGACCGGTGGCGACTTCATGAAGTACGACGATGCCGACAGGATCGGACCACCGACGCCACGGTCCTTCGCGATCTTCGCCGCTCGGATCGCGTCGATGATGACGCCCGCGGAGTTCGGCGAGTCGTGGACTTCGAGCTTGTACTCGAGGTTCAGCGGGGTGTCACCGAAGGAACGGCCCTCGAGGCGGACGTAGGCCCACTTGCGGTCGTCGAGCCACGGCACGTGGTCGGACGGACCGATGTGAACGTCGGCGCCCCGCATCTCGTGCGGGATCTGCGAGGTCACGGACTGCGTCTTGGAGATCTTCTTCGACTGCAGGCGCTTGCGCTCCAGCATGTTCTTGAAGTCCATGTTGCCGCCGAAGTTCAGCTGGTAGGTGCGCAGCAGCTCGACGCCGCGGTCCTCGAACAGCTTCGCGAGCACGCGGTGGGTGATCGTCGCGCCGACCTGGCTCTTGATGTCGTCGCCGACGATCGGCACACCCGCGTCGGTGAACTTCTGTGCCCAGACCGGGTCGCTGGCGATGAACACCGGCAGCGCGTTGACGAACGCGACCTTGGCGTCGATCGCGCACTGGGCGTAGAAGCGGTCCGCCTCTTCGCTGCCGACCGGGAGGTAGGAGACGAGGACGTCGGCCTTCGAGTCCTTCAGGACCTGGACGACGTCGACCGGCTCGTCGTCGGACTCGTCGACCATCTCGCGGTAGTACTCGCCGAGACCGTCGTACGTCGGTCCACGCTGCACGATCACGCCGGACGGCGGGACGTCGGTGATGTGGATCGTGTTGTTCTCGCTGGCGACGATCGCCTCCGAGAGGTCACGACCGACCTTCTTGCCGTCGACATCGAACGCGGCGACGAACTCGACGTCGCGGACGTGGTAGCCGCCGAAGTCGACATGCATCAGACCGGGGACCCGCGCCTCCGGGTTGGCGTTCTTGTAGTACTCAACGCCCTGGACGAGCGACGATGCGCAGTTGCCAACGCCGACGATGGCGACTCGGACGGAACCCATCAGAGCTGGTCTCCTAACAATGGCGCGCGGAGCGCGACGTAGTGGTTACTTCGCGGTTTGCGGGGTTGCGGTACGGCGGGTGCGTGCCGGGCGGGCGGCAACACCCGCACGCTCGGTGGCGATCAGCTCGTTGAGCCACCGCACCTCGCGTTCGACGGACTCCAGACCGTGGCGCTGCAGCTCGAGGGTGTAGCGATCGAGCCGGCCACGGGTGGTGCTCATCGAGGAGGTGGCGTTCTCCTGCCGCTCCTCGAGCCTGCTGCGGCGCCCTTCCAGGATTCGCAGCCGGGTTTCGGCGTCGGTCTGCGCGAAGAACGCGAACCGCACCCCGAAGCTTTCGTCGTCCCACGCCGAGGGACCGCCTTCGGCGAGCTGCTCCTGCAGACGCTCCTTGCCCTCTGCGGTGAGCTTGTAGGTCGTCTTCTTGCGCCGGCCGACCCCCACCTCGCTCGCGCTGTCGTCGGCCGTGATGTAGCCGGCGGCCTGCAGGGCGTTGAGGCAGGGATAGAGGGTGCCGTAGGAGATCGCGCGGAACGGGCCGAGGACGCCCTTGAGCCGCTTGTTCAGCTCGTAGCCGTGCATCGGAGACTCATTGAGCAGCCCGAGCACGGCGAGCTCCAGCACGCCGGACTTCCTGCTCACGCGGGCCCCTATGGTTGATTTCGTTGGATCAGGTCGATGTATCAGGTCGATACATCGCGCAGACTAAGCCAGGCCCGGCCGGAAAGCAAGCTCCAGGGCTGCCTCCGCGTGTCACGCACATTCAGGAATGGTGTCGCCACGCGGCGTACCCTGACCCGCGTGCTCCGCCCGCTTCACGTGGAAGACGTCGCGGGGGCGCGCTGCGTCATCGACTACGCGCTGGCCCGCCGCGCGGTGCTGACCGGCCTCGCGATGGGCCGGCTGCGGCAGGAGGACGCGTGTGACGCGCACATCTACCTCCGTCGCGCCGCGCGCTACCACGGCGAGGCGACCGAGGAGCCGTGCCCGGTCTGCGCCGACGAGGAGCTCGTGCACGTCACCTACGCCTACGGCGACTGCTTCAACGGCGATACCAACGGGCGCGCCTGGGCATCGCGCGAGCTGCCCGCCCTCGCCGCCCGGTTGCCGGAGTTCTCGGTGTTCGTCGTCGAGGTGTGCCTCGGATGTGGCTGGAACCACCTGGTGACGTCGGCGGTTTTGGGTACTGGTGAGCCCATGACACGCCGTCGCAGGTCCGGGTCTCACGGGTGAGGCTGGCACGGTTCGCCCCACGGCCCAAGTACGTGCTGTGGGGCTCGCTCTGGGCGCTGGTCGCGTTCTCGGTGTTGTCGGCGATCGCGTACGTCGAGACGACGATCCCCAATCCGAGTGCGCTGTCGGCGCAGCAGACCACGACGATCTACTACAGCGACGGCCACACCGTCCTCGCCCACATCGGCGCGACCAACCGGACCGACGTGGCGCTGCGCCAGGTCCCGCTGACCGTGCAGCACGCCGTGCTGGCGGCCGAGGATCGGCACTTCTACTCCGAGCCCGGGATCTCCCCCACGGGCATGGTGCGCGCGCTGCTCGTCGACCTGAAGGGCGGCGACATCAGCCAGGGCGGGTCGACCATCACCCAGCAGTACGTCAAGAACGCCTACCTGTCGCCGCACCGGACCTTGACCCGCAAGCTCAAGGAGATCCTCATCGCGACGAAGCTGGGCGCCAGCCGGTCGAAGTCGACGATCCTCGAGGACTACCTCAACACCATCTACTTCGGCCGTGACGCCTACGGGATCGAGGCGGCCGCCAAGGCGTACTTCAACCTCGACGTCTCGCAGCTCAACACCGCGCAAGGCGCGCTGCTCGCGGCGGTGATCCGCGGGCCGAGCCTCTACGACCCACGGTCGGACAAGGCCGCGGCGCTGACGCGTTGGCAGTACGTCGTCAACGGGATGGTCAGCCAGGGCTGGCTGACTCAGCAAAAGGCCGCGAGGCTGCATTTCCCCCACACCATCCGGACGCGGGCGGCGATCACGTCGTGCAGCGAAACGAACGAGACGTGTTTCATCCGCGACGCCGTCGAGTACGAGCTGCGCAGCAAGGACGGGATCACGTCGTCGCAGCTCGATCTCGGGGGCTACAAGATCGTCACCACGATCAACGCCAAGGACGAGCAGAACCTGATCAACGCCGAGCAAGCGGTGGTGCCGAGCAACAAACGAGGGACGCCTGAGAGCGGTGCCGCGTCGGTCGTCCCCGGAACGGGCGCGATCGCCGCGCTGTACGGCGGCCGCGCCTACTGCAGCCACACCAAGCTCAACCCGGATGCCTGCATCGACCTGTCAGGTGGCACCGACCAGTGGTCGCGTCCGCCGGGTTCGTCGTTCAAGGCGTTCACCCTGATCGCGGCGCTGAAGAAGGGAATCTCCCTCAACAGCAGGTTCAACGGGCCATCGGTCGTCAACGTCAACGGCACGCCGATCCATAACTCCTCGCCGGGCGAGGTCTGTTTCGGTTGTTCGCTGCTGCGGGCGTTCGCGCAGTCGATCAACACCATCTTCGTGCCGCTGGCGCAGAAGGTCGGCCCGCAGAACGTTGTGTCGGCGGCCTACGACGCCGGCATTCCGACCTCGCGCAACCTCTCGGCCGTCCCCGACATCACCCTTGGTCCCGACCAGGTCTCACCGCTCGATCTCGCCGACGCGTTCGCGACCATCGCCGCGCAGGGGAAGTACGCGGCGCCGTATCTTGTGAAGTCGGTGACCACGGTGACCGGTCAGCGGATCTATCACGCCAGCCCTCACCCCAACCAGGTGTTCGCCAAGGACGTCATGGCGGACACGACGTACGCGATGGAGCACGTGCTGCAGCCCGGCGGTACGGCGTACGGCCATGCGCTCAGCGGACGGCCGTCGGCCGGCAAGACCGGGACAACGGACAACAACACGAACGCGTGGTTCACCGGCTTCACCCCGCAGCTGTGCACGTCGGTCTGGATCGGCAACGTCGACCGCAACAAGACGGTGTCCGCAGGCGGAGTCGGTGAGGTGTTCGGTGGCACGCTGCCGGCCGAAGTCTGGCAGCAGATGATGAACGCCACCCTCGCCGGCCAGCCGGCACTTCCATTCCCTGCGCCGGCAGGTGTCGGATCCGCGGTCACTTCGCCGTCGACCGGGTCGCCGGCCCCGACCCAGACCGTGCCGCAGTCCACGCCGACCGAGGTGGCGACCTTCCCACAGGAGCCGACCCCGACCCAGGCGGTCACGCCGGTCACGACGCCGACGCAGACGTCGTCGCCGTCGCCGCCACCGCCGACGCCGAGCGGGACCTCGAGTCCCGGCTTCGGCCAGGCAGGTGGCCAACCCACGCCGCAGGGACACAGCGCGCTGCGACACCGGCGCGGTCGCGGCTGATCCGCCCGGACGACACTGTGCGATTCAGCGCGTGGAACGCGACAGACTGCACGGCGTGCGGCTGAACTCACCGACTCGTGAGGACCCCGCGGCTGCGGGCGTCAGCGAGCTCATCGGCGGTCCGTTCGGGCGGCACTCGGCGGGTCGTTCGTGGCCGTGGTGGACGCCGCTGCGGGTGGCGCTGGGCCTCACGATCCTGGTCTGCGTCTTCGGCTACCTGCAGAAGTCGTCGTGCCTGTCGCATCCGTACACCGACGAGTACCAGTACACGCGGCTTTGCTACACGGACACGTACGTCCTCTACACGAACGAAGGCCTCAACGCACGGACGAATCCCCAGGGCGATGTCACGGGCTCGGTGTCGGTCCCGTACCGCGACCACCCGGTTGAGTACCCCCCGGTCATCGGGGGCCTCATGTGGACGGCGGCAGAGCTCACGTCCCTCGTCCACGGCGGTCACGCCGATCCGGGCGGCCGGCATGCGGCGACCTTCTTCGACATCACCGCGCTCGGTCTCGCGGCGTTGGCCCTGGTCTCGACCTGGACGGTTGCACAGCTCGCCGGCCGCACTCGGGCCTGGGACGCGGTGATGGTGGCGGCCTCTCCGGTGCTGTTCATGCATGCGTTCACCAACTGGGACCTGGCTGCGGTTGCGCTCACCGGGCTGGGTCTGTGGGCGTGGAGCCGCGGCTCGCCGACATGGGCCGGAGTCCTGCTGGGCATCGGGGTGGCGACGAAGCTCTATCCCGCACTGGTGCTGCTCGCTTTGCTGATGTTGTGCGCGCGGGCCCGCGAATGGCGCGCGGCGGTCAAGTCGGTTGCGGGCGGCGCCGCGGGGCTCGTCGCGGCCTACATCCCGGCGATCGTGTTGTCCTACCAGACGTCATCGGCGGTCTTGCACTCACGCTTCTTGTTCCCGTCCGGGTGCGCGACCGCGACGCCGCTGCGCGGCTGGCGGTGGTTCCTCTCGCTGTCCCAGACGCGCGGTGCCGACTGGGGGAGTGTCTGGCTGGTCTTCCAGCACGTCTTCTCTGGCGACGCCTTCGGTCGGGCGCTGAGTGCGCCCGGACAGTGCGGTGCGGTCCCCTTCCGGACGAACGTCGCAGCCGGCTTCGCGGTGGCGTTCGTCGTGATCGCCATCGGCGTCCTCGTCGCCGCCGCTCCGTGGCGGCCGCGCGTCGGGCAGATCGCGTTCCTGCTCGTCGCAGGGTTCGTGATGTTGAACAAGATCGACTCGCCGCAGTACGCGCTGTGGTTGGTGCCGCTCGCGGTGCTGGCGAGACCGCGCTGGACGTCGCTTCTGATCTGGCAGGTGACCGAGGTGCTGCTCGGGGCCGCGAACCTCTACACGCTGATCGCGCAGGACCACGCCCAGCAGGGCCTGCCGATGAGCACGTATCTGCTGATGATCGTGATCCGCGATGTGGTGTTGGCGTGGCTGATGGCATTGGTAGTTCGTGAGGTCCTCGACCCGCGGCGTGACGTCGTCCGGCATGACGGCGTCGACGATCCGGCGGGGGGAGTCCTCGTTGCGGCAAGCTGACGTCCGCAGACTCGATCCACGACGCGCCGGCGGGTTGACCCGCGACGCCGTCGCCACCTGGATCGCGACCCGGGTAGCCGTCATGACGGTGGCGTTCGCCGGGCTGTGGATGCTCGGCGCCGATCGGGCGGGGCAGGTGCCGTCGTTTCTCAGCCGGTGGAACCAGTGGGATGCGCAGCTGTTCGGAGCGCTCGCGCAGTACGGCTACCGCGGCTACCGCGCCCACATCGACAAGCACCACCTGATCGCCCTGTTTCCGGGCGAGCCGCTGGCCGTGCACGCCGGCTACTGGTTGACCGGGAGCTGGGTGGCGAGCGGACTGGTCGTCTCGGCGGTCGCCGGCGTCGCGGCCGTTGTCGCGCTCGCGAAGCTCGGAGCGCTCGAGGCCGGAGCCGAGTGCGGCCGCCGAGCCGTCCTCTATCTGACGCTCTCGCCGTACGCGGTCTTTCTGGCTGCCGGCTACTCGGAGGCGCTGTTCCTTGCGTTCGCCCTGCCGTCCTGGCTCGCGGCGCGCCGGGGCAGATGGCTGTCGGCGGGTCTGTTTGCAGGTGCGGCGGCGTTGGTGCGGATCGACGGCGTGTTCCTCGGCATCGCCCTGGCGGTGCACTGGGTGGCGACCGATCGGCGATGGAGCTGGCGGCTGAGCGGTCTGCTCGCACCGTTCGTCGCGACGTTCGGCTACTTCGCGTACCTCTATGCGATCACCGGCGACTGGCTGGCGTGGTCGCACGCCGAGGACGCCGGCTGGAGCCGCCACTTCACGCGGCCGTGGCATGCGTTCTCGACCTCCTGGCACGCGGCCTTCTCGACACCGCGCTCCTCGTACTTCGACATGAGCAACTACGTCTGGGCGTGGCGCGCCGAGATCCTCGCGGTGTTCGTCGGCGTGGTGCTGACGCTGGTGCTGTTGGTGCGGCGGCGCTGGGGTGAGGCGACGTACGTCGGGCTTCAGGTGGTCGGGCTCGCGTGCTCGGCGTACTACCTGTCGGTCGCGCGCGCGACGCTGTTGTGGTTCCCGTTGTGGCTGTTGCTCGCCCGCGCGTCGCTGCGCCGCCGCTGGCTTCATGTCGCTTATCTGTCGGTTGCGCCCGCGCTGATGGCGGTCGGAATCCTCACTTTCACCTCGGGTCACTGGCTCGACTAGGCGGCACTTGGCACCATGGACAGGTGACCCGTGCCCACAGGCTCGCCGGCGCAGCGCTGCTGCTCGCCCTTTCGACGGGCGTCGTGGAGCTCGTGACAGCGAGCACTGCATCGGCGCAGTCGTGTAGCGCGATCACGATCTCGCAGGGTCAGGGGATCGACTTCGACGTGTCGTCGGTCATCGTCACCTCTGGCGCGTGCGTGCGGTTCGCGAACCTGACCGATGTGACGGTGACGGTGACGGTGTCGGGCTCGTCGTACTCGGAACGGCTTCCGGCGCGGACCCCCGCCTCGGCGTCGTCGAGCTACATCGCCCACAAGTCGGCGACGGTGACGGCGACCGACGGGGTGCGCACCGGACACGGCCGCATCGAGGTGGAGTCGGCGAGCTCGCAGCCGACGGTCGCTCCGACGACCTCGACGTACGTCCCGCCGCCGAGCGGCTCGGCCCCGTCGCCGGCGCCGGTCTCGACGGTCGGCGCGTACTCGGTGGCGACGGCGCAACCGGTGCAGCCGGTGCAGACCAGCGGTGCGGTCGCCGTCCTGCCCGCGCTGCCGTCGCTGCCCCACGGCGACTCGAGCGCACCGCCGGCCGCGAGCCACCCGGTCGTCGCACCACGGGTGAAGTCCTCGGACCCCCGGTACACCTCCACCGTGCTCGAGCCCGCCGGCCGCTCCGGCCGCGGGCTGCCGGCGGCGGTCGCGGTCGTCATGCTGCTCGGTCTCGCCTCCGCGTACGGGCGGACCGTCCTCATCGCGGCTCCGGCTGTGGACGCCGCGGCCCGGCCTCGCCGGCTTCGGCCTACGGTCTAGACGCCACGCGCTGCTAGCCTGGTCGGCGCTCGACGCAGAGCAACCTCCTGCCACGACATTCGACGCTCAGACCGGTTTCGGCGACGAGCGAGTGCCGTGGCCGCCTTGCCACCACCCCGGTGGCGAGCATCGAGTCCAGAGGAGGTGGGTTGCACGCATGCGTCACTACGAACTGATGGTCATCCTCGACCCTGATCTCGAGGAGCGAACCGTCCAGCCTTCACTCGAACAGTTCCTCGGTGTGATCCGCCAGGCCGGCGGCACCGTGGACAAGCTCGACGTGTGGGGCCGTCGGCGGCTCGCCTACGAGATCGGTCACAAGGTCGAGGGCATCTATGCCGTGATCGACCTGACGGCCGACCCGGCGGCGGTCAAGGAGCTCGACCGTCAGCTCAACCTCAACGAGGCCGTGCTGCGCACCAAGGTGCTGCGGCCGGACATGCGGTAGCCGGCGATGGCAGCCGGCGATGTCACGGTCACGGTGGTGGGAAACCTCACCAACGACCCTGAGCTGCGCTTCACCCCGAGCGGTGCCGCGGTCGCGTCCTTCACGGTCGCCTCGACTCCGCGGATCCTCGACAAGGCCACCAATGAGTGGAAGGACGGCGACGCGCTGTTCCTTCGCTGCAGCGTGTGGCGGCAGGCGGCAGAGAACGTCGCCGAGTCGCTGACTCGCGGCGCCCGCGTCATCGTGACCGGCCGCCTCAAGCAGCGCAGCTTCGAGACCAAGGAAGGCGAGAAGCGCACCGTTGTCGAGCTCGACGTCGACGAGGTGGGCCCCTCCTTGCGCTACGCGACCGCGAAGGTCACGAAGGCCACGCGCGGCGGCGGCGGCGGTGGTGGCGGTGGCGGTGGCGGTGGCGGTGCGTCGTACGGCGGGGGCGCTGCCGACGACGACCCATGGGCCACGCCCGCGCCTAGCGGCGGCGGCATGTCCGACGAGCCGCCTTTCTAGCTGACCACTTGTCCGTGACTGCGCTCGCTGTCGCGCGCTGAGACGCGGACAACTTCCCGAACGAGACGACTGGAGCACGTGAGCAATGCCTAAGCCGATCGCCCGCAAGCCGAAGAAGAAGGTTTGCGGCTTCTGCAAGGACAAGACCGCCTACATCGACTACAAGGACACCGCGCTGTTGCGGAAGTTCATCTCCGATCGCGGCAAGATTCGCGCGCGGCGCGTCACCGGCAACTGCGCGCAGCATCAGCGCGACGTCGCGATCGCGGTGAAGAACTCCCGCGAGATGGCGCTGCTGCCTTACACGAGCACGGCCCGATAGGACACGCGATGAAGCTCATCCTCACTCAGGAAGTGTCGGGGCTCGGCAGCCCCGGCGACGTCGTCGAGGTCAAGGACGGCTACGGCCGCAACTTCCTCGTGCCGCGCGGCCTTGCCATCCGCTGGACCAAGGGCGGCGAGAGCCAGGTCGCGGCGCTGCGCCGCGGCCGTGACGTCCGCGAGGTCAAGGACCTCGGCGAGGCGAAGGCGATCGCGGAGACGCTGGCGGGTCTTTCGGTGAAGCTGTCCTCGAAGGCGGGCGAAGGCGGCCGGCTGTTCGGCTCGGTGACGACGACCGACGTCGTCGATGCCGTGGCCGCTGCCGGCGGGCCGAAGCTCGACAAGCGCCGCGTCGAGCTGCCGAGCGCGCACATCAAGAACGTCGGCACCCACTCGGTGTCGGTCCGGTTGCACCCGGAGGTTGTCGCGGCCCTGGACATCGAGGTCGTCGCGTCTTAGGCCGGTTCGCATGTCACATGCGTGTTGTGACATCGCGCACCCATGTCACATAGGGGTGGTGAGTCGCGACCCCTATGTGACATGCGATACCGGCGTCGGGACGCAACCAGCCAGCGCCACGTGCCACGAACGGCGGCCATGCGCCGTTCATTGCGGGTTTGCTCGGCAGGTTTTTGCGCCCCACACCCGTGGATGACCGTTTTTGCAGGTCAGAGGGTGTGTCGCGGGTTGGTCACCGGTGTTATCCACGGCGCTGTCCAGAGGCTGTGCACCGCGAATCGCGGGTTGTTCACATCCCGCCCACAACCCTCCCCACAGCGCCGGGCGATCCGTCCGGCCCGAGCGTGGAGTTGGGCCGCTTCGCCGCTTAGCGTCACGGACTGTCGGTGGGGGCTGCTGTCCTTGGCTGACGTCACACGGGGTAATCGGGAGGGTCGACGGCGTGAGCATCGGCGAAGTCGTACCGATGCCGAGCGGCGGAAACATCGAGCTGGACCGCACGCCGCCGCAGGACATCGCGGCGGAGCAGTGCGCGCTCGGCGGCATGCTGCTGTCGAAGGACGCGATCGCCGACGTCGTCGAGGTGCTGCGGCCCACCGACTTCTACCGCCCGGCGCATCAGATCGTGTACGACGCGATCCTCGAGCTGTACGGCAAGGGTGAGCCGGCCGACCCGGTGACCGTCGCCGCCGAGCTGACCCGTGGCGGATCGCTCGAGCGGATCGGCGGCGCGCCGTATCTCCACACGTTGATCGCGTCGGTTCCGACCGCCGCCAACGCCGGCTACTACGCGGAGATCATCCGCGAGCGTGCGATTCTGCGGCGGCTCGTCGAGGCCGGCACGAAGGTGGTGCAGCTCGGGTACGGCGCGGCGAGCGGCATGGGCGGAGAGGTCGACGACGTTGTCGACCGCGCGCAGCAGGCCGTCTACGAGGTGGTCGAGCGGCGGACCAGCGAGGACTACATCGGGCTCGAGGCCGCGATGTGGGCGACGTACAACGAGATCGAGGCGATCGGAAACCGTGGCGGCGAGCTGTTCGGAGTGCCGACCGGCTTCCGCGACCTCGACGAGCTGACCAACGGCTTGCACGACGGCCAGCTCATCGTCGTCGCCGGACGTCCCGGGCAGGGCAAGGCGCTGGCACTCGATACTCCGCTGGCGACGCCCACGGGCTGGACGACGATGGGCGAGGTCGCGGTCGGCGACGTCCTGATCGGCGCCGACGGACGTCCGACGAGAGTTGTTGCTGCGACCGAGGTCATGACGGACCGGCCCTGCTACGAGGTGCATTTCGACGACGGCACGGTCATCGTCGCCGACGAGCAGCACCAATGGCTGACGCAGACCCGCCGGTCGCGCCGGGCGGCTCAGGAGGAGGGCCTGCCTCGTTCCACTGGCTCCGCAGTCTGCACAACGGGTGAGATCGCCGCCACCGTCCACTGCCCCACCGCGGATCGTCGGCTGAACCATGCCGTCGCGGTGGCGGAACCGCTCGAACTTCCTCATCGCGATGATCTCTTGATCGCCCCGTACACGCTTGGCGTCTGGCTCGGCGACGGCCATAGTGCGGGTGGCCGCTACACATCAGCCGATCCGGAGATCGCGATGTACATAGAGGCCGAGGGCTACCACGTCACCAAGCTCGCCGGAAGGCTTCAGTACTCGGTCCGCTTGCACGGCGAGCCGGTGACCAGCCAGAAGACGTGCGCTGTGTGCGGGAAGGTCTTCCTGCCCCGGACGACTCAGGTTCGGACGTGTGGCAGATCGTGTGGTGGGAAGGCCCCGATGACGAGCGGCTCCGTGCCAGCGCCCACGTGTCCACGTTGCGGCGGCCCGGCGTCGACCGGTTACGGCTTGTGCCGACCATGCTGGTCCGCGTACGGGACTTTCAAGGGCCAGCTGCGGACGCTCGGCGTGCTGGGCAACAAGCACATTCCGGTGGCGTACCTCCGTGCGTCCGAGGCGCAGCGCCGCAGCCTCCTAGCGGGCCTCCTCGACACTGACGGGACCGTGATGCACAGCGGCTCGGTGCAGTTCACCTCGACGAGTCGACGGCTCGCCGATGACGTCCGCGAACTCATCGTCAGTCTCGGGTACCGCTGCGCCGTGTTCGAGAAGAAGGTCAAGGGACGCACCGCTGCGTCTTCAATCGCCTACACGCTGACGTTCACCACTGAGGGCGAGGTGTTCGCACTCGAGCGCAAGCGACTCGCTCACAAGGAACGGCGGCGTCGGCCGAATCACCGCGCCTCGACGCGCTTCATCACTCAGGTGCGCAAGGTCGAATCGGTGCCGGTCAGGTGCGTTCAGATCGATAACGCCGACCACATGTATCTCGCCGGTCGATCATTGATACCGACGCACAACAGCACGCTCGCGATGGACTTTCTCCGCAGTGCAAGCATCGGTCACGGTCAGGCGGCGGTTCTGTTCTCGCTGGAAATGGGGAAGAGCGAGATCACCATGCGGCTGCTCGCGGCCGAAGCCCGGATTCCGCTGACGAGGATCCGAACTGGTTCGCTCAACGACGACGACTGGAACAAGCTGGCCCGTCGTATGGGTGAGGTTGCCTCGGCACCGATGTTCATCGACGATTCGCCGAACATGAACATGATGGAGATCCGCGCCAAAGCGCGTCGGCTCAAGCAGCGCCACGACCTGAGGTTGGTCGCGGTTGACTACCTGCAGCTGATGACCAGCCCGAAGCGCGTGGAGAACCGACAGCAGGAAGTCGCGGAGATGAGCAGGTCGCTCAAACTGCTCGCAAAGGAGCTGGCCGTACCGGTCGTTGCGGTCAGCCAGCTGAACCGTGGTGCCGAGCAGCGGTCGGACAAGCGCCCGCAGTTGTCCGACCTTCGCGAGTCCGGCGCGATCGAGCAGGACGCCGACATGGTGATCCTGCTCCACCGCGACGACTACTACGAGAAGGAGTCACCGCGCGCCGGCGAGGCGGACCTGATCGTGGCCAAGCACCGAAACGGTCCGACGAAAGACGTCGTCGTCTCCTCGCAGCTGCACTACTCCCGTTTCGTCGACATGCCGCACAACTAGGGGAACGTGTAGGTTCCCGAGGAACCTGTCCGTATCTCGCCGTGCATGTCCGCTACTTGTCCGCGTTCTCGGGCAGTTGGCCGGCCTCCACGGATATCCGTGCCTATGACGAGCGCGCGCCTTCCGGCTTCTTTCGCCCTTTTCGGGAGGGCATGGTCGCTGCGGCCTGTACCTCGGTCGTGGTTCGCCTGAGTGGCCGACGGCCATTGATGTCTTGCAGACCGCAGCGGCCGTCCTCGCCGGTCGCTGATCTGAGCGCGCAGCACGTTCCGGCCGTGCTTGGCTTGTTCGGGGCCAAGGCACCGAATTTCAACTCCAGCTGAGTCCAGGTGTACCAATCGGGCCAGCCAGTCCCCGTGAAGATCCGGATGATCGTCGAGGCAGGTACGCCGATTGCGTCCCCGACGGCGCGAGAAGACATGCCGGAGGTCTCCTCGCGAATGCGACTTACAAATGATTGCAGCATCGCGATTCCGCTCGCGGGGTCGATCGGGACGCCGTTTGGCCATGACCCACGAACGAGGTCTCTTGGCAGAGGCCGTCGCGGCTTGGGCACGCCCTACCTCCTCTTCGGGATTCGCCCCGTAACCGTAGTTGTGTCGTCGCCGGTTTTGTCGGTGGTCGCCGGATCTTCTGTGTCGCGATGGCGCGACACGCCGGACTTTCAATGCGCACAAACGCTTGGTCCAGACCCCAATCTAACGTCCGTGTTTGGCATAAACGCTACGGCCATCACGGAGGTTTGGAATGGACACGAAGATCAGATACCGGGACTCGCGGGGCGAGATTGTGGATGCCTTGCTACGGACAATCGACACTGCGTCGTTGTTCGAAGGCGCTCCCATTCGGGTGCCTGCCTCGTATCACGGGCAGCGCCATCATCCGGGTGAGTACTGGACCGCAACGACACGCACTCACGTGCTCTACGAGAGTCGTCTTGAGCTGCTTCGGCTTCAACTCGCCGACTTTGACCCGACGGTCGTGGCGATCGCGGCGCAGCCTTTTTGCCTCGAGTACATAGACCGGGACGCGCGCCCGCGTAAGCACATTCCTGACTACCTGCTACGCCGTCGAAACGGCGAGGTGGTTGTCGTCAACGTCAAGCCGCCGGACTGGAATCGCAGACCACGGGCGCCTCATCGTCCCGATTTTGACGCAATCGACGAGTCGCTGGGGTCCCGCGGTTGGGGTCACGAGTTGTGGACAGGCGTCGACCTGGTCGTCGCGACGAACGTCAGATTTCTGGCCGGGTATCGGCGGAGCGCATCAGTGTCGGCGGATCTCGTCGATCGCGTGGTCGAGGCGTGGCAACTCGGCGACACGATCGGAGCGCTTGAGTCGCGCTTGTCTCGTGATTACTCGAAGCCGGCCGTGCGGCCGGCGCTATTGCACGCACTGTGGCTACAGCACTTACAGACAGATCTCACGGTCTGGATCGACCACACCAGCGTGTTGACCAATCCAACTCGTGAAGGGTGACCGCGCCATGGAATCGGTTCAAACGTTCAGCGTCGGCGTTACCGTCTACTACGACGGCGACGCGTACCAAGTCGTTGGTTTGGACGGCAGGCGTACGACCCTGCAGTCATGGACGGGTCGGCGTTGCGTCATCTTGACGTCGACTCTGCTCAGTGACCCGACCTTCTCCGTTAGTCCTGTCTCACGTCCTAAGTCAGCTGGGATTGGCCCGCTGATGTCCAATCTCCCGCCGGAGGTTGAAGCGCAGGCGATCATGCGCGCCGCCCACCTTGACGAACTCATCCAGGGACTGCCCCGACCGGATGACCCGGATGCCACTGACCCCCGACCTGAGTACGACCCGAAGCGGCCGTGGGGTGAACGCCTTCTCGCAAAGGCCACCGAACTCGACATGACGGAACGAGCGCTTCGCCGCTGGGTGCGCCTGTACCGCGATCGTGGGGTTGAGGGCCTCGTTGATCGCCGGCGCGGACGCAACGGCAACGCCGGCCGTGACATCGACACCAGGTGGACCGATGCCGTGCGGGCCGTCCTGGCTGAGCACACAAACCGGAGCAGGCCGACCAAGAAGCGTGTCTTGCAGCTCGTTGAGGAACGCCTCGATACGCAATACGGCCCCGGCGTTGTGCTGTGCCCGCCGACGTCGACTGCGTACAAGGCTCTCGACCGACTCACGAAGGGCACCAATGCCTTCCGAGGTTCGACGAAGCAGAAGCGCTCGATCGCGAACGGCCCACGCGTCATGTACTCGCGCCTCGTCGCAACCAGACCAGGCGAGTACGTCCTGCTGGACACGACTCGGCTCGATGTTTTCGGGATCGACCCGATCACCGAACGCTGGGTGGAGGCAGAGCTCACCGTCGCGATGGATCTTTGCGATAGGCGCATCGTCGGCATGTGCTTGCGACCCGTATCAACGAAGGCCGTGGACGTTGCCGCTGTTCTTTACGAAACGATCCATCCAAGCCCGCACCCTGGTGCAACGATGAGCGAGGGGCCGTACTCCGGTGTACCGAACACCGTGATTCACATCGATAGCGACGACACGACGGAGCGGCAGTCGGTTGACGTGGTCGACACAATCGTGATCGACCACGGAAAGGTCTTCATCTCAGAGCACGTGAAGTCGGTGTGTGCGCGGCTCGGCATCTCGATCCAGCCCGGAAGGCCCTACACGCCGACTGACAAGGCCCCGGTTGAGCGGTTCTTCCGAACGCTCCGCGAGGATCTGCTCGAGACCCTGCCAGGTTATAAGGGGCCCGATGTCTATAGCCGCGGCCTCGATGTCGAGAAGACGGCGGTCTACTTCATCCATGAGCTCGACGCCATCATCCGAGGGTGGATTGCTGAGGTCTACCACCGACGTCCGCACTCTGGGCTGGTCATACCCGAAGCGCCAGGCGTCGCAATCTCTCCGCTGGAGATGCACGAGTACGCCCTGACCAAGGCCGGGTACCTGCGGATCCTGACCGACTGGGATCTGGCCTTCGACTTCTTGCCGACAGCATGGCGCAGCATCCAGAGGTACGGAGTCGAGCTGCACGGGCTCCGCTACCAGGGAGCGGTACTTGAAGACCTCGTCAATACCCGGAGCAAGTATGGCGGTGTGCACAGGGGCAAGTGGCCGATTCGCTACGACCCCAACGACATTCGCCAGGTCTACTTTCAGGACGCCGACGATGAAATGCACCTCTGGCATCGGCTCGACTGGACGCACCGCCACGTTCTCGGCGGACCGTTCTCGCTCGACGCGCTCAACTTCGCTAAGCAGGTGGCGATCAAGACCGGGCGTCACGACGACGTCCTCCGCGTCATCCAGGAGCACGTCGAAAGGTGGCGCCAAGGCGCCGCAGAAGGCCGGCCCGAGAAGCGGATTGCCCTCCAGCAGGCGCTTCATCTGCGGACGCTCGGGCTGGACGGCGATGCGAGTACCCCGTCCACTGGACCGACCGGGCGGATCGAGCCGGATGAGGCCACCCTTGGCTTTGCCGAACCGGATCTCGAGGTCGACGACGAAGAGTTGGACGAGGCTGACTACTACGCCGACACCCTGGACATCGCGATATGAACACGCGACAGAACCCCGAGTGCCTTCTCAACTTGAACGTGAAGGAGGATTGGTTCAAGTATTGCGACCGCACGCCTCCGGTCAGGCCGGCGACATATGAGCCCGCGGAGCTCAAACGCATGGGCAGGGCCGAGCGCACTCGCTACGACGACCTGCGGGCATACTGGCACGCCAATCTCGGCCCCATCAGGACTCCCCAGATGCACGCGGTTCACCGCCGTCTCCGTCTGTTGCTCGCGTCGAATCGTCAGGACGGCCACCGCGTGCGCACCAGCGCAGCGGTCGACGCAGTTGCCGGCGTGGGGAAGTCCACGATCGCAGAGACGTTCGGCCGGGACTTCCATCGCCAGCAGATCGAGGCCTACGGAACGCACACCGCCTCGGGCGATGTGCGGATACCAGTTGCCCATGTCACGCTGGCCGGCAACACGACGACCAAGGCGTTCAGTTCGATGCTGTGCCGGTTCTACGCGCACCCCGGCGGACATCGCGCTACCGCAACCGACCTCATGTTCCGCGCGGCTGATTGTGTGCTGGCCTGTGAAACGAAGCTCCTCATCGTTGACGAGGCTCACTTCCTCAACATGGCCCGTCGCGACGACCGAGAGGTTGCGAACCACTTCAAATCACTCGTAAACACCCTGCCAGTAACCCTGCTCCTGGTCGGCCTTGATCTGCGCCCGCTACTTAACGAAGGGCTCAGTCCGGCAGCCGGTGCCCGCGCTCAGACCAGCAGGCGTATGACTCGGCTCTGGTCACGTATCCCAGCAGCAACGGTCTTTGTTCCACGGCGACCACGCCAACCACGACCTACTGGTCGCACGATTCGGCTGACCACATCACCAATGCCGGCTACACCTACGACCCGATGGGCCGCATCACCGCTCTTCCAGCAACGGACACCGCCGTCGGCGGGACGGGTAGCGTCGCCCTCAGTTACTACGCCGACGGTATGGTCCGCAGCGAGAACGACGGCACCAACACCGACACATTCAATCTCGACCCTGCGGGTCGAATCCTGTCACAGGGGAGCAGCGCGACAGGTCTCACCACCACCAACATCTACGCGGATCCGGGCGACTCAGCATCGTCGATCGTCGGCTCCGACGGCTCGTCGACGACCAACTACACCGATATCGCCGGAAACCTCGCGGCGATCCGAACCCACTACCACCAGAGCGCCGAAGCGCCTCGCGCGGATTCCGTCGCGCTGCAGATCGTCAATCCTCACGGCGACGTGATCGCTACCCTCACTGACCCGCCAACCGGGACGCCCTCGATGACGGCTTACTTCGAGAGCACGGAGTTCGGCGTACCGCGCGCCGCCGATACGACGCATCCGGCCAACTACGGTTGGCTAGGGGGCAAACGTCGAGATTCCGGCGGCCTCGCTGGGCTGGTCAGTATGGGCGAACGGGTCTACGACCCGTACCTGGGCCGCTTCACCACGGTGGATCCGGTCTCCGGCGGTAGCGCCAATGACTACGACTACTGCAACCAAGATCCTGTCAACAGCTTTGACCTCGACGGCACCTCTGTGGTCGGCGATTCAGGGGGCGGCTTGTCTGGGACGGCCCCTCGGCCCATCCACCACCGCCGCGCGAAAGCGGTCTGGAAACAGACCACTCCTATAATGCAGCTTCAAGATAAATATGACGTCATCGGGCCCTGGAGAGACAGTTCTGAAAAAGAGGCCGAGGGTGATTCCTGTCCCGGCTGTGACGTCATTTTAGAGTTAGCGTTCAACCAACGGCACCAAACGCGCGAAGCTGTTGAGTTTCAGGAGGAAACTTGGACCGAATGCAATCAGTACCACGAATGTCGGTCTGGCTACTCCTCGGTAAGGACAATCTACGAAGAAGAGAGAACTCTGGTCTTCTTTTACCCGAAATGGCAGTGGAGGATCTTAGGGCATTCCGATAATGAGTACAAGGTCGTTTCCTCAGATGGCGGTCTATGGCACTCGCGGCCCTGGCGCGTGTGATTGGGGAGGGGCCGGTGCGTTGACTTCATCGTGGGTGATTGCCTACGGGCGTTGCGTTTCCCCAACGCCTGCTCTTCCGGAGCAGGTGGATTGGTCGGCTTTCACCTGACTGTCGGGACGGTGCTCGGAGTAGGGCAAGGTGCTTCCGTGATTTCCGGGCTGTTGCCGGCGTACTACGCCCGGAGCGCGGATTCGGCCCGCCGACCTGTCCTCGAGCGTTATCGTTCTTCAGGAGCAAATTCTGGGATGGCTGAGTGTTAGCGAAGGTAGGTGTTCGATTCTTGCACCGCCGGATGGGGCCCGCCGTTGCCATGAGTATTGCCGGCGCGATGGTCGCGGGATGCGGAGCAAGCCCGAACGGCAACCAGGGCTCACAGACGTTGTTGGTCGGCGTGTCTTCGGCCCTGTCCGCAGCGCATAGCTTCCGGATGTCGGTAGCCGGCACTGTGCATGACGAGGGTCGCGCGGCGCAGGCCTTTCGCGGCGCGGGAGTGGTGGACTGGGCCTCCAAACGTGCGGATCTGAAGATTGTCGCGGCGGGTCAGACGGCGCGGCTGATCATCGTCGGCGCGACGACGTATATCTCGCGCACAAACGCTGCTGGAAGCGGCGGCCCCACGTGGCTACGTGTCTCCTCTGCCGCCAATCGGCCGGCGCTGGGTGGGTTGCTAGACGTCCTAGGCGATCCGGTAACAACGTTGAGCTCACTCAGCCACCGACTGTTGGGAGTAACGTCTAGGGGAAAGACCTCACTGGGCGACGTCTCAACTACCGAGCTTAGCGGGCGCCTTCGCGCGTGGGGCCCCGGGGTAGTCGGCACCATCACGATATGGATCGATCAGGAGGGCCGACTTCGGCAACTCCATCTGACCGGCACCGGGAGCGGTCGCTCTGCGGACATCACTGAACAGTTGTCCGACTTCGGGACCGCCGTGCACGTCGTCGCGCCTCCCGCCAACGAAGTCGCCACTTCACAGCCGCCCTTGGGAGGTCTAGGCCTATCTGGTCGTCAACTAGGTACCTGCCGGGGGTTTCTGGCCTTTCCCGCCACGACCCGGTTGGCCGAAGCTAGTACTGTCCTCAACACGCTGCGTGGTGGTAAATCGTCAGGGCGTCCGGCATCTGAACGGCTGCGGACTGCTTTCACAAGCGCGGCGGTTGCGGCGTGTGCTCAGCGACCACATCAGTCATGGAGTCTCGTGATCGGACAGCTTTACTTCGACCACCGGCAGAGATACAGCCGCTGATGTCGTCGCGGGCACGACACGCCGCGACTCTGCCATTGCGTGGCGGAAAGTTGGCCACGACGCGTGGGTCATGCGAGGCGGCTTCTGCCGCACGGGCACCCGTCTTACAACGGCAGTTACCGACGATAGTCTTTGTAGGGCCCGAACAAGACGGAAAGGGCGATAAGTGCTGCCCGCCGCGCCCGGTCCTTCCTTGTCGAGTTCCGGCGCCATTCCAGCTCCCGCTCGATGGAGGAGCGGGTGACGCCCACCTCGCCCGCATAGTTAGTTGCTCGCTTGAGGACTCCCGCCGAGACCGATGCGCGGAGCCGCCTTTCGGCAAGCCCGAGATACCGCGCGGCCTCAGGGAACGACGTCCACTGATAGTTCTCGACCACGGGCGGAAGATCCATCACATGCCTGCGCCAGACAAGGCCACGCCAAAATAGCTCGTTCGCGCCGACACCCGTCCACCTCGTCAACGCGAAGCCAGCGAGGACAGAGACGATGGGCGCGCCGATGACCAGCGCCACGCCTAGCACGGCCATCGTACGAATCGGTCCTTCCCGAATCCTTCGGCTTGGGCAACGTGAGCAAGCGCGACCGCGTCGCTCCTCTAGCGCGCGACCGCGCCCCACCCGCGCGCGTAGCGGGCAGTACTTGCCCCAGCCTTCGACACCTCCGGCACCGCCGTCACAGGTTGCGGCTGGGAGTCTCGCACGGGGAGCCTGCTACGGACCCGTCCCCCTTACGTCGGTCCAGTTCGTGTGAGAGCGCCCCGAGTGTTGTGACGACGGGCAGGGGTATTGATGCCTGGCAAGAACGTTGCGGTCGGGCAGGAGACGGTTGCCGTGCGGAACGCGTTGCAACGCACTGTTGGCGAGCTCGAAGAGGGGAATGGGCATCTATCCGCGGAATTCCCTGGACAACTAACGTGGAACGGTGTCCCGGCCACGCTCGGCCTAGGACAAGTCCAGTCGGTTCCTACAGAACGACGGGGTCAGTCACCGGCCGCCGGGAAGTAGCCGCTCGAGGTGGGGGTGGCCCCGACCTTGAGGTGTGGCTCGTAGTGGTCGACGAAGATCCGCGATACGAGCTCTCGTCGGGTGCGCACGCCCGTCTTCGCGAAGATCGACTTCAGGTGGTCCTGCACGGTGAGCGGTGACAGGTGGAGTTGCTGGGCTACCTCGCGGGTCGAGTGACCGCGGACGACGAGCTCGGTGACGTCGCGCTCGGACCACGGGCGCCGAGGCGATCCGGAAGCACCTCCAGCAGCTCCTGGCCATGAGTCCGAAGATGCAGATCCAAGCCTCCTATGCGTTCGACAACGGCGATGTCGCGCTGCTCTGCTCCCGGTGGTCGGCGACCGTGGCCACCCCGGACGGCACACGATCGAGCTCGACTTCCGGGGCAGCGAGATCGCGCGGCGCGACCACGCGGGCGGGTGGCTGCTGTACGTCGACAATCCTTGGGGCGCGGAACTCGCTACGACCTAAGTGATCGCCGCAGGTCAGAGGTCTCGAGGACGGATGGCTCGGCCCAGGTGTAGCGCACCTTCGTCGGCGTGCCGTTGAGGCGGCCCTCGACACCACCGACCGTCTCGACGGGCGCCGAGTCGGCAGGCTCCCCGCCGATCGCCCGGTAGAAGGCCTGCGCGGCAGTGTTCTGCTCGAGTACCCACAAGTAGAGGCCCGACGCGGGCCGCGCCTCGGCGACGAATCGGCCGCTGCGAGCCATAAGAGCCGAGCCGATCCCGCTGCGCTGGTTGGCAACATCGACATGGAGGTTGTCGAGCAATGCGCCCAAGATCGGATCGGCGTCGAGGACGACATGGGCGAATCCGACCGGTACGCCGTCGAGCTCGGCCACAAAGGTGCGCGTCGTCTCGGACGGGACGTTCAACCGGTCCGACCAGACCGACAGTCGGTCGCTGAGAACGTCGCCGTCCAGGAACGCGTCCGAGTAGGCGCCGCGGTAGTGCCGCCGCCAGCTCTCCGCGTGCAGCCGAGCGACTGCCTCGGCGTCAGGGTCGGTCGCGATCCGAAACGTGCACGCCTCCACGCGCGGAGCCTGCCCCACCCCTTCGCCGCCTTCAATCCGATTTATCGGCTGCTCCCACCGTCGGCGAGAATCGGCCTGTGTCGGAAGGCTGGTTGGCGGTTCGGGTGGAGACTCACGATCTCGCGGACGCCCTCGCCGACCTCACCGACGACCAGTGGAGCTCGCCGTCGCTGTGCGACGCCTGGCGTGTGAGAGATGTGCTCGCACATGTGACTGCAGGCGCCGAAGGAGCCTTTAAGCCGCGCGCTGTTGTCTCTGGCTTGATCCGCTATCGCTTCGACTACAACCGCTGGGTGGCAGTTGACGGCCAGCGACGGGGTCGGGCGGACCCCGCGGTGATCTTGCGCGCTTTCCGCGATACCGCGGCCGATCTCGCGGCATCCGCGGATGGTTCGCCGATCAGTGCGTTGACTCACGTCTTCGTTCACGGTCAGGACATCTGCCGGCCGCTCGGGATCCGGCGCGATCCGCCTGAGGCACATCTCGTTGCCGTCGCGGACTTCGTCGCGACCAGCATCGTCTTCCGCGCCAAAAAGCACATCGCCGGCCTGCGGCTCGTCGCCACGGATGCGGACTGGTCGCACGGCAGCGGGCCAGAGGTCCGGGGCCCTGCCGAGGCGCTCGTGATGACCATGGCCGGGCGCGCCGTCGCGCTCGAGGATCTGTCCGGCGAAGGGATCACCGCGCTGCGGCGGGCCATGCTCAGGTAAGTGGCGCCGAAACGTGGAAGCGCGGCCGTCGATCCACCTGCTGCAATGACGGGCATTGTGGAGGTTGACCTTCGGATCGCGGTCGCGGCTGATCTCGACGCATGTGTGGCGGTCCAACGCGCGTCAACGGTCGTGGGCTACGCCCACATCTTTGATCAGGCGATCTACCCGTTTCCGGCGCAGGTGGTCAGCGACGAGTGGACTGAGCGGCTGCAAGGCAAGACAAGCGTGACGATCGCGATGCTCGACCAGGTTCCCGTTGGGGTCGTCGGATCAATCGATGACAGCCTCGAAGCGTTGTTCGTCGTCCCCGAGCAGTGGAATCGGGGAATTGCGTCGCAGCTTCACGACCATGCATTGGCCCAGATCGTGTCGCGCGGACATTCCCGAGCCACGCTCGATGTTCTCGCGGCCAACACGCGAGCCCGCGGCTTCTATGAGCGACGCGGCTGGGTACTTCAAGGGCAGAGCAGGCCGACGGGCTGGCCGCCGTACCCGGAGCTGGTCAGCTACTCGCGCGGTCTGTGAGACATCACCCCGGCTTGAGCATCTTTCGGACTTCTTCGTCGGTCGTCTGGCGGAAGTCGTCGTACCACTCGCCGACCGCGAAGAACGGCTCCGGTGTGGCGACGCATACGACCTCGTCCGCGACGAGCCTCAGCCGCTCGACGGTCTCGGGCGCGCCGACGGGGACGGCCAGGATCAGCCGCCGTGGCTGTGCGCCCCGCAGTGCGCGAAGCCCCGCCTCTGCGGTCACGCCGGTCGCCAGGCCGTCGTCGACGAGGATCACGTCCTTGTCCTCGACCGGCGCGAGCGGCCGGGTGCCGCGGTAGGTGAGGATCCGGCGCTGGACGTCGGCGCGGGTCTGCAGCGCCAGGTCGTCGAGCTGCAGCTCCGACAACCCGACCAAGCGGGCGCTCTCCGTCCACGTCACGTCGTCGGTGCCTTCTGCGACGGCGCCGATGCCGAGCTCCTGGTGGCCGGGCGCGCCGACCTTGCGCGCCACGAACACGTCGAGCGGCGCGGCCAGCCGCTTCGCCACCACCCACGCCACCGGGATCCCGCCGCGCGGCAAGCCGAGGACGACCGGGTCGGTCAGCTCGGCCGTCGCGAGCCGGTCGGCGAGCTGCGTGCCGGCGTCGATCCGGTTCCGGAACCGCACCCGATCACCTCCTCGCCGATCCTCGTCTCCAGTTTGGCTACGCGACCCGGCTAGAACGTGGTCAGATGGCCAAACCGCGGCGATGACGAGGAGTGGGATGACCGAGAGCGCGCTCGAGCAGGCGATCCGGACCGGGTCCCTCGGTTCGTTCTGGGCACAGCTTCAGCCCGACGTTCCCGCCGTGATCTCGCCGGACGCCGTCGCCACCTTCGCCGACCTCAACGGGCGTGCCAACCAGATCGTGCGAATGCTTCGCGCGGCCGGGATCGAGTACGGCGACAGCGTCGCGCTGCTGTGCTCGAACCGGCTCGAGTTCCTCGAGGTGTCCCAGGCGATCAACCGCTCCGGGCTGCGGCTCACCCCGATCAACTGGCACGTCACCGCCGAGGAAGCGGCGTACGTCGTCGCGGACTGCGGCGCGAAGGCCCTGTTCGCCGACATCCGGTTCAGCGAGGTGGCGCAAGCCGCCGCGACTGCCGCCACGCCGGCGCTCAAGCTGTCGATCGGCGGCGACATCCCTGGCTTCGTGCCGCTCGACGACGCGCTCGCCGGTCACGCGACCGACGATCTCCCCGACGCGAAGCTCGGCATGACGATGATGTACACGTCGGGGACGACAGGGCGCCCCAAGGGTGTGCACCGCGAGATCACCGGTCGGATGACCGACCAGTCGATGGTCATGATGCAGCGGCTTCGTGACTCCGGCGGCTATCAGTCGGGCAAGGACGCGAGTCTCGTCACGGGCCCGCTCTATCACGCGGCGCCGCTGCTGTTCGGCGTGAGTCTTCCGTTCGCATACGGCGTCACGATCGTGCTGATGGATGGCTGGGACGCCGAGGGAATGCTCCGGCTCGTCGAGCAGCACGCCATCACGCACATGCACCTGGTGCCGACGATGTTCCACCGGCTGCTCTCGCTGCCCGAAGAGGTCCGGGCGAAGTACGACGTCAGCTCATTGCGCCAGATCTGGCACGGTGCCGCGCCGTGTCCGGTGCCGGTGAAGCAGGCGATCATCGACTGGCTCGGGCCGATCATCTGGGAGTACTACGGAGCGACGGAGGGCCTCAACACCATCGTCGACAGCGAGCAGTGGCTGGCCCGGCCCGGCACTGTGGGACTCACCGAGCCGGGCCAGGTCGAGATCCGAGACGACGACGGCGTCGCGCTGCCGCCAGGCGCGGCCGGGACCGTGTACCTCCGAGCACCCGACGAAGGCCGGTTCGCCTACCACGGCGACGAGACGAAGACCGCGAACACCTACAGCGGCGACTACTACACGGTCGGCGACGTCGGCTACCTCGACGCCGACGGCTGGCTGTTCCTCACCGACCGCAGCGCGAACCTGATCATCTCCGGCGGCGTGAACATCTACCCCGCCGAGATCGAGGCGGTTCTCATCACTCACCCGTCGGTCGGCGACGTTGCCGTGATCGGCGTACCGAGCGAGGAGTGGGGCGAAGCGGTCAAGGCAGTCGTCGAGCTGCAGCCAGGAGTCACCGACGACGGCACGCTGGAAGGCGAACTGCTCCGCTTCGCGCAGGAGCGGCTCGCCGGCTACAAGTGCCCTCGCAGCGTCGACTTCGTCGACCGGCTGCCACGGGAGGACAACGGCAAGCTCTACAAGCGCAGGCTGCGCGACGAGTACCGGGAGCGCGCCACCGGCGGCCGCAGCGATACGGTCAACTCGCGCTGATCGAGTGACGGCGACGGGAGCAGGTAGGCGATGCGGGTTCGGATCGATCAGGACAAGTGCCAGGGGCACGGCCGGTGCTACACCTTGGCGCCGGCCCTCTTCGGCGAGGACGACGAGGGCAACGGACAGGTCATCGGCGACGGCGGCGTCGCCGACGATCAGGCACAAGCGGCGCATCTCGCGGAGGCGAACTGCCCCGAGAGCGCGGTGATCGTCGAATGAGCGCCGGCGAAGCCGGCACCCGTCATGGGCGGTGGGCGGGGTGGAGGACGTGAGCGAGACCACTGACGAACGGTTCACTCAGTCCTTCGACGAGCTCCGTAGCGCGCGGCCATACGGCAGCCGCGTCGAGCCAGTCACTGGGCCGGTTGCCGACTGGGCGACCGACTTCTCTCACATGGAAGAGGAGTGGGCCGACGACTGCTACCGAATCCAGGACGACCTCCGCGAGCGTTGCCCGATCGCTCACACCGAGCGGTTCGGTGGGGCCTGGCTTCCGGTCCGCCACGACGACGTGGCCGAGATCGCCTATGACACCCAGCGCTTCTCTTCCCGCTCGCCCGTCGTCGGGAACTTCCGCCCACCCCTGGACCTCGCACCGGTCGGCGGCGTCCCACCGATCTCGTCCGACCCGCCGTTCCATCACGATGCACGCAAGCTGCTGCTGCCGGCCTTCACGCGCACCGCCGTCGGAAAGCTTGAGCCAGCAACCCGCGCGTTCTGCCACAGGCTCATCGACGAGATGGGCGACGCGGCTGTCGTCGACGCCGCGACCGACTACGCCCAGCACATCCCCATGCGAGTCATCGCCGAGATGCTCGGCTTCCCGGCGGAGGACGGGCCGAAGTTCCGGCAGTACGTCGAGGACACCCTCGAGGGGATCAATCTTCCGCCCGAGGAACGGCTCGAGAAGGTCGGCAAGCTCTTCGACTATCTGCTGGTGCAGATCCGCGCCCACCTCGCCGAGCCGGCCAACGACCTCACGACGTACCTGCTCGAGGCCGAGATCTACGGCCAGAAGCTCGACCCGTTCCACGTGGCGGGCACCATGTCGTTGATGCTGGTCGCCGGCATCGACACCACGTGGAGCGCGATCGGTGCCTCGCTGTGGCACCTCGCCAAGACGCCGTCGGACCTCGAGCGGCTTGTCGCGGAGCCGGAGCTGCTGCCCACCGCGATGGAGGAGTTCCTGCGCGCATACGCCCCGGTGACGATGGGGCGCCTGGTCACCCAGGACATGCAGTGGCATGGGGTCGACATGAAGGCGGAGGACTGGATCCTGCTGTCCTTCCCGGCGGCCAACCGCGATCCGGCGAAGTTCGATCGCGCCGACGAGGTCGTGATCGACCGCGCGGTCAACAAGCACGCGGCGTTCGGTCTCGGCATCCACCGCTGCGTCGGGTCGCACCTCGCCCGTATGGAGCTTCGGGTCGCGCTCGAGGTGTGGCTCGAGCGGTTCCCGCACTTCTCACTCGCTGATCCCGACGCCGTCCGCTGGTCGACCGGGCAGGTCCGCGGCCCGCGCACGTTACCGCTGCGCGTCAAGTAATCACCGCGGACGTGGGCCAGGGGGCACGGGGATCGCGCAAGGGGCCGGCTGACAGCAACGAAGCCGCGGCGGTCGCAGTTGCCGAAGAAGCGATCCTCGAAGGCGACGTCGCGATCGCCGCAGGCGATCTTCGGGTCAGGCCCGGCACCGCGCGCTCAGCGCTGCAGTCCCGCGACCTGCGGCGACTCTGGTTCGCGACGTTCGCCTCCAACATCGGCACCTGGATGCAGAACGTCGCACTCGGTGCCTTCGCCTATCGCCTCTCCCACTCGGCGAGCTTCGTGGCGTACGTCGGGTTCGCGCAGCTCGGTCCGGTGCTGCTGCTGGCTCCGGTCGGTGGTCTGCTCGCCGACGTCGTCGACCGACGCAACCTGCTCGTCATCACCAACCTCGAGCAGCTCGTGTTCTCCGCGGTGCTCGCCGTCGTCGCAACGGCGCAGCATCCGTCGCGCGTCATGCTCTTCGCGGTCGTCGTCGCGATCGGCATCGGGAACGCCTTGACCGGGCCGCCGCTGTCGAGCCTGCTCCCCAACCTCGTGCCGCGGGTGGACCTGCCGGGTGCCGTCTCGCTGCAGTCGGTGCAGATGAACCTGTCGCGCGTGATCGGCCCCGCCATCACGGGCGTCCTGCTGCCGGTGATCCACGCGAGCGGCGTCTTCGCCATCAATGCCGGCACCTACCTCTTCGCGGTCGCCGGGGCACTCGCCATCCGACCGGTTCGGCAACCCGAGACCTACACCGACCGCGGGATTCGCCGGCTGCTCGGCGGTGTGGTCGTCGCACGCGAGGACCCGCTCATCCGGACCGTCCTGCTGACGATCGCCGCGATCTCGTTCTTCTGCCTCCCCTTCATCGGCCTGATGCCGGCGATCGGTGGCGAGAACCTGCACCTGGACGTCAACGGTCTTCAGTACGGCCTGATGTACGCGAGCTTCGGTCTCGGCGCCGCCTGCGGTGCGATCGCGGTCGGCTCAGTACTCGCGGGTCGGCCGCGGGAGCCGGTGATCGCGGTCTCCCTCGCGCTGTTCGGACTGGCGCTTGCCGGATTCGGCCTGTTGCGCGACGTGAACCAGGCGTACCCGGTCGTGTTCGTCGTCGGGCTGTTCTACTTCGGTGCCGTCACGTCGCTGTCGACCCGGCTGCAGGAGCATCTCGACGACGCCGTGCGCGGACGGGTCATGGCGCTCTACATGATGGGTTTCGGTGGCACGGTCCCGGTCGGCTTGCTCGTCGCCGGCCAGATTGCCGACGCGACCTCGGTGACGGCGGTTATCGTTGCCGGGGGCGCGATCGCGGTGCTGCTCGCGGCGGCGCTCCGGCCTCGACGACCGCGGGCGGCCTAGTCCGCGAGGCGGACCAGGCCCTCCTGGCCGACGGTCAAGACGTGCGTGCCGTCGATCGTGTGCATCGTCCCGATGCCGAGTCCGCGGGCGCCGGAGGTCGACTTCGCGGCGATGTCGTAGAGCAGCCACTCGTCGGCTCGCACCGGCCGGTGGAACCACACCGCGTGGTCGAGGCTCGCGGCCATTGCCGGCGCTCGCATCCGTCCGCGCGTCGCCCGCACCGCGCCCAGCACTCCCATGTCGGAGATGAAGGTGATCGCGCAGGCGTGGAGCGCCGGATCATCCGGCAGCGGGGCGCGCAGCCGGATCCACATCGCTCGCCTCGGTACTTCGCTGCGATCGCGGAAGGAGAACCCGGGGACGTCGAGCCGCTCGAAGGGGGAGTCCACGCCCATCCGGTCGAACCGGGGCGACTGGTCGACGAGCAACTCTTCCGGCCGCGGCACGTCGTGGGCGATCGCCGTCGCGAAGTCTCCGCCCGGTTCGTCGCGGTGGAACGACGCGGTCAGGTTGAAGATCGCCTCGTCACCCTGGAACGCGACGACCGACCGCGTGGTGAACGACTTGCCGTCGCGGATGCGGTCCACCCGCAGGTCAGTGGGCGCATCGTCCTTGCCGGGTCGCAGGAAGTAGCCGTGGAGTGAGTGGACGCGGTGATCATCGTTGTCGAGGGTGAGCTGAGCCGCCCGCAGCGCGTGCGCCGCGACCTGACCGCCGAACAGCGACTGCTGGATGTGGTCCTTCGGATGCGGCGGGTTCCAGGCGCGGAAGGTGTCCTTGCCGAGCGACTCGATCTGGAGCAGGCCGACGAAGCGCGCGACTTCGGCGGCCCCGGGAGGGGCGGCATGGTCAGTGCTCATGCAGTGGTGCCCAGGAAGAAGAGGTCAAAGGTGCGCGGATGGTGGACTCCGGCGGTGAGGTAGTAGAGGCGTGCGGGGCTGCGGTTCGGAGCGAGCAGCGCGACGCTTTCCGGCTCACCGCTGCCGGGGAGAGCGACCTTCGTCATGTACGTCCCCGGAACGCCGTTGAAATCGACCTGGTAGAGCCAGGGATTGCCGCTGCCGTCCGTCGCGACCAGATAGATGTACTGCCCACACGTCGCGTAGCCCTCGGAGTGTCCACCGCCTTCCATGATCTCGATCGGCTCGGTGGTCGTCGCAAGCGGTGCCGAGAAGTCACCCCTGCTCGCGGCGTCGAGGTCGAAGGCGGTGAACCGACGCGGCGATCCCGACGGGTCGCCGCCGAGCCGGTACCGGACGACGAGGACGCCGGTGGCGGACTCGCCGTACGCCGAGGAGGTGTCGATCGCGGCGTTGAACTGATGAGCGCCGGCAACCGGGCCGTACCTCTCGACGATGTACGGCGTCGAGGAGTACCGGTGCGGCACGACCTGGGTGTTGGTCATCAACCGACCGGCTGCGTAGGGCAGCCGGGCCAGGTGGGTGCCCCACACCTGTGAGCTGGTCGTGCCCGAGGTCTGCTTGGGATTGCCCGGATAGACCTCTGCCCACAGGTACGCGAGCGGGCTCGAGGGCTCGATCCCGATCTGCCCGCCGTGGCCCGCGCCCATGAAATACATCGAGTCGCGCAGCCGGTAGGTGGCCAGGTCGAAGCGGGAGATCACGAGGTCACCGGAGGCGTGCTGGTTGTACCCGTCGGCCGTCCAGCTGGTTCCGTTCATCGTCATGCGCAGCTTGGGCCGGACGGGGTCGGGCGCCTGGGCGATGAAGAACTGGTTCGTGGCGCTGTTGATGGCGAGCCCCTGCACTTGAAAGTGCGTCTGGGACGTCCGCAGCCCGATTTGTGGACCGCTCGTCTGAAACGACGTCGTCGTGACCGTCGAGAGGTCGAAGTAGTCGGCGGAGGTGAGCGCCGGGCTCGAGCCGACAGGGGTGTCGGCTCTCGCGGCGCCCGCTCCGAACGTTCCGGCCACTGACGAAAGGGAGCCGAGCAGGGCGGCGCCCCGCATGAGCTCACGTCGGCTCAGCGGCATACGGACCTCCGGGTTGGCGGCTCGGGACAGTGTGCCGTAACCAGCACGTGTGGGCGGTTTGACCGATTCGGGGGCCCGCCGAACGACGTTCGGAATCCCGCTCGATAGGATCAAAGGTCCGTGCGCGCATCTCGGTCGCGCCAGCGTGATTGAGGTGCGGCTGCCGCGTGGACGACTTCCCCAACGGTCCTGACTCGCTGCGGATCGCCCTGCTGTCCTATCGGAGCAAGCCGCACTGCGGTGGCCAAGGCGTCTACGTCCGCCATGTGTCCCGTGAGCTGGTCGATCTCGGCCACCAGGTCGAGGTCATCAGTGGCCAGCCGTACCCGGAGCTGGACCCCGGGCCATCGCTCACCAAGCTGGCCAGTCTCGATCTCTACCGTGAGCCCGACCCGTTCCGCGTGCCCAGGCCGCGCGAGTTCCGCGACTGGATCGACGTCCTGGAGTTCCTGCACATGGGAACCGGGGGGTTCCCTGAGCCCCTGACGTTCTCGCTGCGAGCGGCCCGCTTGCTGAAGGCCAGGGCCGGCGACTTCGATGTCGTCCACGACAACCAGACGCTCGGCTACGGAATGCTCAAGGTCGCCAAGATCCTTCCGCTGATCGCCACCATCCACCACCCGGTGAGCGTCGACCGGGTCGTCGAGATCGCCAACGCGCAGGGCATCCGCGAAAAGCTCGGCAAGCGCCGCTGGTACGGCTTCACGAAGATGCAGGGCAAGGTGGCCAGCCGGCTCGCGTCGATCGTCACGGTCTCGACCAACTCCGGCCAGGACATCGCCCGCGACTTCGGTGTGGACCCGTCGGTCATGCGGGTGGTCCCGATCGGTGTCGACACCGACACCTTCCGTCCCCCGAAGGCACCACGGGTGCCCGGCCGGATCGTCGCGGTCTCCAGCTCCGACTCCCCGATCAAGGGCGTGAAGGTGCTGCTCGAGGCGGTCGCCAAGGTGCGCACCGGCCACGATGTCGAGCTCGTCGTCGTCGGCAAGCCGAACCCCGACGGCCCGGTCGCACGCGCGGTGCGGGACCTCGACCTCTCGGCGGACGTCCGGTTCGTGTCGGGCCTGTCGAACGACGCGATCGCCGAGCTGCTCGGCTCCGCCGAGGTGGCCGTGGTGCCGTCGCTCTACGAGGGCTTCTCGATCCCGGCGGTCGAGGCGATGGCCTGCGCCACGCCGCTGATCGCCACCCGCGGTGGCGCGCTGCCCGAGGTGGTCGGGCATGACGGGAAGACCGCCGTCCTCGTCGAGCCGGGCGACCCCGCCGAGCTCGCCGATGCGCTCGACGCGCTGTTCGACGACGACGCTCGTCGCAAGGCCATCGGTACGGCGGGCCGCAAGCGGATCGAAACCTCCTACACCTGGCGTCGCGTGGCCGAGTCGATGGTCGAGGTGTACCGCGAAGCCATTGCACGTCGGGCGGCGGAGTCGGCGGGCAAGTAAGTGCTGACCGTCGACTTCGAGCAGTTCCCGATCGCGCCGGGCGAGCGGGTGCTCGATCTCGGGTGCGGCGGTGGGCGTCACGCGTTCGAGCTCTACCGGCGCGGCGCCGAGGTCGTCGCCTGTGACTACAGCCTCGACGAGCTGCGTCAGGTGGCGACGATGTTCTACGCCATGAGCACGAGCGGCGAGGCGCCCGAGAAGGCGTCCGCCAAGGTCGTGCGTGGCGACATCGTGTCGTTGCCGTTTCCCGACGCGTCGTTCGATGCGGTGATCGTGGCCGAGGTGCTCGAGCACATCCCGGAGGACGATCGGGCGATTGCCGAGATCTCCCGCATCCTCAAGCCCGGCGGCCGCCTCGCGGTGACCGTGCCGCGGTGGTGGCCGGAGCAGATCAACTGGGCACTGCCACGCGAGTACCAGGACGTGCCGGGCGGTCACATCCGGATCTACCGAGGCGACCAGCTGAAGGCGCGCCTGACCGAGGCGGGCGTGGTGCCCCGCGCGCAGCACCACGCGCATGCGCTGCACTCGCCGTACTGGTGGCTCAACTGCACCTTCGGCCGCGAGAGCCTGCCGTCGCGGATCTACAACAAGATGCTCGTCTGGGACATCATGTCCGCGCCGTGGATCACTCGCACCGCGGAGAAGCTGCTTAATCCGGTGATGGGGAAGAGCCTCGTCGTTTATGCCGACAAACCCGCGCTCGCAGGCACCGGCGGGGCAGGAGGCAACAGTGCGGCGGCGTAGCGCGCTGACGATCCCCGCGGTCGAGGGCATCATCTCCGCGCAACAGGTTCGCGCGACCGCCGAGTCGATTGCGCGAGCGCAGGAACCTGACGGCGCGATCCCGTGGTTCACGGGCGGTCACTGCGACCCGTGGGACCACATCGAGGGCGCGATGGCCATGACGCTTGCCGGCCTTACCGAGCCTGTGGCGGCGGCGTACGACTACCTGCGCCGGATGCAGCGCCCGGATGGGTCGTGGGCGTCGAAGATCACCGGCGGCATCGTCGAGGACGCCACCTTCGAGACCAACCAGTGCGCCTACATCGCGGTCGGGGCGTGGCATCACTTCCTCGTCACCGGTGACGAGGAAGAGCTCGAGCGGATGTGGCCGCACGTCAAGCTCGGCCTTGATCTGGTGACGTCGTACGCCACCGAGCGCGGCGAGATCGCCTGGTCGGTGACGCCGGAGGGCGAGGAACGCGAGGGCGGTCCGCTGCTGACCGGCTCATCATCGACGTACCACTCACTGCGGTGCGGCCTGGCGCTGGCCGAGTACTTCGACGAGCCGCAGCCGGAGTGGGAGATCGCGGCCGGCCAGCTTGCGCACCTCATCGCCGAGCACCCCGAGGTGTTCGCCGAGAAGGATCGCTTCTCGATGGACTGGTACTACCCGGTGCTCGGCGGCGCGCTTCGCGGACAGGCCGCGATCGAGCGCTTCAGGAGCCGCTGGGACCGGTACGTCGTGCCAGGGCTCGGCATCCGCTGCGTCGATGACGAGCCCTGGGTGACGGGTGCGGAGTCGGCGGAGTGCGTGATGGCGCTCGACACTGTCGACATGCGGGACGAGGCGCTGCAGCTCTACGCCGACATCCAGCACATGCGTGCCGACGACGGCTCGTACTGGACCGGGTGGCAGTTCAAGGCGCAGGTCTACTGGCCCGCGGAGCAGTCGACCTGGACGGCTGCGGCCGTCGTGCTCGCCGCCGACGCGCTGTCGCACGCGTCACCCGCGAGCGGCATCTTCCGCGCCGACGACCTGCCGCTGCCGGTGCGGATCGAGACCGACGCCTGCGGCTGCAAAACCCCCGCCCGCCGCTAGTCGCCGAGCGCGGCGAACTCAACGCGCGACGGCCGAGGGGTGGGAATCCTGATGACCGCGGGATCCGTCGCGCTCGCGAGCCACTGGTTGAGCTCGGTGCTCGGCATCGGCTTCGCGAACAGGTAGCCCTGGATCAGGTCGCAGCCCAGCGACCGTAGTGCCACCAGCTGATCGCGGTCCTCGACGCACTCCGCGACTGTGGTGATGTCGAGAGTTTGAGCGAGCCTCACGATGGCGGTGATGATCGCGTTGTCCACCACGCTCGTGGTGATGTCAGCGACGAAGCTGCCGTCGATCTTCACGACGTCGATCGGGAACCGCTTGAGGTAGTTCAGCGAGGAATGGCCGGTCCCGAAGTCGTCGATCGCCACTCGTACGCCGATCTCCTTGAGCCGATTAAGGGCCTGGATCGTCCATTCCGTTTCGCGCATCGCAAGCGTCTCGGTGATCTCGAGACACAGCCGCTCGGCGGGCAGCTCGGCTTCCTCGAGCGCAGCACGCACATGTTCGACAAGGTCGCCGTCCTGGAACTGCCGGGCGGAGAGGTTCACGCTGACGCCGATCTCGACGCCGAGCTCGTCCTGCCATACCCGGCACTGCCGGCACGCCTCACGAAGCACCAGCAGCCCCAGCGCAAGGACCAGTCCGGTCTTCTCGGCGACCGGGATGAACTCACTCGGCGGAATCAGCCCGCGCTGCGGATGGCGCCAGCGGACGAGCGCTTCCGCGTCGGCCGCCGCGCCATCCGTCGCGAGCACCATCGGCTGGAAGAACACCTCGATCTCGCCGCGAGCGATCGCGCGGCGAAGGTCTTCCTCGAGCTCGAGCTGCGCGAGCGAGTGCGCGGTCCCGCCGGCGTACTCCTTCCACCGGCCGAGGCCCTCTGCCTTCGCCTCGTACATGGCGAGATCGGCGTCGTGAAGGAGGTCATCGCCGGTTGCGCCTGGGCGCGAGATCGCCACCCCGACTGACAAGCTCGCGACCACAGTGCGCGAGGGCGCGACCTCGATCGGTATCTCCATCGCGCGCTCGAGCCGGTTGGCAACGGCGTGTGCGGTCGCGGCGTTGGGAATCTCATCGAGCAGCAGGGTGAACTCGTCGCCACCGATGCGGGCGACGGTGTCGTAGGAGCCGACAGCGGCCGTGAGCCGTTCGGCGATCTCGCGCAGCAATCGATCGCCGGCCTGATGTCCGAGGCTGTCGTTGATGAGCTTGAACCGGTCGATGTCGATGAAGAGCACCGCGGTCAAGCCGCCGTGACGCTCGGCGCGGCGGACCGCTTGATCGAGGCGGTCGATGAAGAGTCGCCGGTTCGCGAGCCCGGTCAACTGGTCGTGGAACGCGTGGTGTGTGAGCTGCGCTTCGAAACCAAGCCGCTCGGTGTCATCGCGGAACGCGAGGACGACGCCGTTGATGATGTCGCCCTCGCGAGTAGCCGCGCAGGTGAAGCTGACGGGGAGCGGCGTGTTGTCCTGGCGAGTGAGGGTCATCGTTGCGTTGAGCGTCGCCCCGGATTGCAGACAACGGCGAACCGGTGCCAGCAACGTCTCTCCGCTTGCCGACGTGGGGTCGAATGCCTCGATGCTCGTTCCGAGCAGCTGTTGTGCCGCGGCGTTCCAGAACGTCGGCCGCGCCGTGGCATCAAAGGCACAGACGCCCTCGGCCAGGTTGGCGAGGATCGCTTCGATCTCGCGCCGCTGTTGCTGCACTTCCACGTAGAGCGCGGCGTTCGTGAAGGCACCGTCGGCGATCTCCGCGATGGCGACGAGCACGTGGTGATCGGCGGCGTCGAAGGGCTCGCTCGACCGGCCGTTCGACACGACCAGCGACGCATCCAGCGACGAAAGCTGCGCGCTCGCCAGGGCGCCGGGCGCGGGCGACTCGACGATGTGCGCCTCTCCGCGCAGGAGACGAGAGGCAGCAGCCTCGACCGTTTCGTAGATCCTGCCGTCGGTGGTGGCGCCGTGAATCGTCCGTGCGGCGTCCAGGAGGCCGACCACCCGATCGCGATCGCGCTTGGCGTCGAAGTGGCCGGCGAGGACCCGCCGCAGCAGGAGGAAGGCCGCTGGGACGAGGAGCAGGGCCCACCGGTTGCTGGCGGCCGCAATCCCGCCGAGAACGCCGGCCATGGTTCCGGCGGCGACGAGCAGGAAGCGCGGCCGGGTTCCCTCCAGGAGGACTTCGAGCAATGGCCGATCACTGACCGCGACCAGCATGCCGCCCACGAGCGCGGTGTTGACGGCCATGAAGGTCAGCACCCCGGCGAGCATGACGAGGGGCAACGCCGCAGCGCCCGTCCCGTTCGGCCGACCCACGGCATCGGCAAGCAGGACCGCTGCCGTGGCGGACAGCGTGAACTGTCCCGTGTTGAACAGCGCCTTGACTGCACCGCGCCGCCGCCAGATCTGCGCGGCGAACTGGCTGGCAGCGAAGGTCAGGATCAGCGCGGGTGTCGTCAACGTGGCGAGTGCGACCGCCAGCAGACCCTCGTCGAAGCTGACAGCCTCGGAGTAGTCGTTGGTGTGGAGCAGTAGTGGGAACTTGGCACAAAAGACCAACATTGCCGTGAGGACGAGGAGCGCGGCGGTGGACCCGACTCCCTCGTGCCCTGATCGGACGGCGGACCACGCAATGCAACTTCCGGCACTCGTGACGACCGCCGCGATCAGGACGCGAGCGCGCGCCGGCAGCCTCATTGATGTCATGTCCGCATCAGTCCGCTACTGCCAGGTCGAGGAGTCCCAGGCGTTGGAATCCCACGCGTTTGAGTTCCAGGCCGAGGAGTCCCACGCGTTGGAGTCCCAGGCGTTGGAGTCCCACGCGTTGGAGTCCCACGCGTTGGAGTCCCAGGCGTTGGAGTCCCAGGCGTTGGAGTCCCAGGCGTTGGAGTCCCAGGCGTTGGAGTCCCAGGCGTTGGAGTCCCACGCGTTTGACGCGACGTCGGAACTGTAGTTCAACTGGTTCCAGCCCGACACCGCCCATGTCGTGAGCAACGGAATGGAGACGCCAGGGGCGGCCGGCATGACCACCGAGTTGAAGCTCTGGGACAGCGTGACCGGCGGACAGGTAGCCGCGTCGTACGCATCGAGATCGCCGTGACCCTCGACGGTGGCGCTGCCGGTCGGTCCCGGGGTGGCAGTCGCGAGCAGTCGCGCCTTGATCTGGTTGGGCGTCGCCGTCGGATTCTGCTCGGCGACAAGCGCCGCGGCGCCGCTGGTGATTGCTGTTGAGAACGACGTGCCGGAGCCCACGAAGTTGCTGGTACCGACCTCAGCGCTCGGGTAGTTCCGGTCGATCGACGAACCCGGCGCGCGCAGGCTGACCACCGACCGGCCGGCAGCGACGAGGTCTGGCTTCAACCAGCCGTTCGCCGAGGTCGGACCCTCACTGCTGAACGACGGGATGCTGTCATCGCCGCCGGCCACGGTGGCCTGGTCATTCAGTGCGCCGACGGTAATGACATAGGGGTCATCGCCTGGGGAGGTGATCGTGCCCGCCGCCGGTCCACTGTTGCCGGCTGACGTGATGACCGTCAGGCCGGCCCGCCAGGCTGCCTCGACCGCCTGGTCGAGCGGATTGAGCTGCGTGGGTCCGGTCGGCACCTCGCCGAGGGACATGTTGAGAACCTTGATGCCGTAGGCATTGCGGTTCGCGAGCGTCCACGTGATGCCCTGGATCACCGTCGCGACGTCGGTGGTGCCGCTGACACCGGCAACCTTGACCGAAACGAGATTGGCGTCGGTCGCTTCACCCGTGTAGGCGCCGGAGGAGGAGCTGCCGTCGGCGGCGATCAGGCCCGCGATGAAGGTGCCGTGACCGTAGCTGTCCTGGAACGGGTTGTTACCGCCCGACAGATCGACGCCACCGAGCAGACGCCGGCCGAAATCAGGGAGCGCATCGACACCGGTGTCCAGTACCGCGACACCTACCCCCGTGCCGGTGACTCCCTGCGCCGCGAGCTTGGTCGCGCCGGTAGCTGCCGGGAAGGTGTTGGCCGGTGCCGGCGCGGTAGCAGGAAGCGCACCGGCGAGGCCGTCCACCGCGACGGGCGCGTCAGGGCTCGTGACCAGGCCGAGGGTCTGCAGCGTCGTGAGCGCAAGACTCGACGGGACCTGCGCGAGGACTCCGTTGACCAACGGAAGCGGCGTGACGGTGTGTCCGCCGACCAACGCGATGTAGGTCTGGAGACCGGCCGGAGAGCTGCCCTCGACGATGACATTGATCGGCGAGCTAGCCGATGCCGGGACGGCCGCAGCGGTCAGACCGCCGGCGATCAGACCGCCGGAAGCCAGCAGTGCGCCGACGCGCCGGAAGATACTGCGCGTGGTTCGTCCAGAGTTCGACACGATGCCCTCCCGCTGCGTGGCCCGCTGGGGTGGCCACCATCGGCAAGCATGTCGTCAACCGCACGTCGATCTGAATAGCGGACTAGTGTCATCCTGCTCTGCTGGTAATAGCCCCGAATGCTCATGGCGCACTAGCTCGTGTGCACCAGGCGAAGCGGTTTCCGCGGCGTATGCCCCGATTTGTGGTGCTACCGGCGGAGGACGCGCAGACTTCCGACGACGCGGACTTCGCGGAAGCCCTCGCGGATCGCTCGCTCATAGATGTGGAACGGAGCTTGCCCGCCATCGGCGGGATCGGGAAAGACATCGTGGATCGCAAGGACGCCGTCCGCCATCACGAAACCCGACCAGTTGGCGTAGTCGGCCTGCGCATGCTCCTCGGCGTGGCCGCCGTCGATGAACAACATCGCCAGCGGCGTCGACCAAAGTGCCGCAGCCGTCCGGCTCCGCGCAATCACAGCGGTCACGACATCCTCGAGCCCAGCGGCGTGCATCGTCCTGCGGAAGAACGGGAGGGTGTCCATCAGTCCCACGGTCGGGTCGACGAGATCGGTGTCGTGGTGCTCCCATCCCGCCTGGTTCTCTTCGGATCCGCGATGGTGGTCGACGGTCACGACCTGACCACCGCGCGCTTCCGCCGCGGCACCTAGCCAGGTCGCCGACTTCCCGCAGTAGGTCCCGATCTCGAGGATCGGACCGTATGACGCCATCGCCCACGCGGCGTCGTACAACGCCTCTGCCTCGGCGTCTGGCATGAAGCCCTTGGCGTCGTCGGCGATCTTCTTGCGCGCGGGGTCGATACGAACCGGCGCGGCGGCGGCGGGGTCGTCTATCACGACGACTTCGGAGGGTCGCCGCCCGCCAGGGCCAGCTGGCGCGACTGGGCGACCAGCCGCCCGGTGGAGTCCCACACGGACGCCTCCTCGTCGAACCACCCGTCCGCGACGAGTCGGGTGTGGGCTTCACATGCGAGCCAGCCCGGCGCCGGAATGCCGCGCAGCAGAACGCTGAGCTCGACCGTCGGTGCCCAGCCGAAGCGACCGAGGTGGAACACGGTGGGAAATGCGCAGTCCACGGCGATCAGCAGCGACATGACGTCAGGCTCCGCGCCGTCTCGAAGGCGGAACCAATAGCGTTCCGCGGGCGTGCCGTTCGGGATCGGCTTACCCGTCTCTAGATCGAAGGCGATGGTCGCCGGATCGACGCGCATGTCGACGTTGTCGAACAGCGAGATCGGAAAGTTCGGATTTCCTCTTCCGTCGCACTCCTCCGGTGAAGGCATGCCCGCCGGTCCGCCCTCGACCCAGTCCGGGGCAACCGCATTCAGGCGTCCACTCGTCACCGTCGCGTCGATGAACGGCTTGTCGTCCTGCCACAAGACCGCCCGCGAGGTCGACGCACGGCGGCCACTTCGGATCACCTCGGTCCGGACCTCGGCAGGGCCGGAGTCCGGTGCGCGCAGATAGTGCGCCGTCACGGCAAGCGGGTGTTCGGTGCCGACCACGTCACAGGCGGCGCGCGCCAGGAGCGCGAGCAGGTAGCCGCCGTTCGGCTTGTCGCCGATGTTCCAGCCCGGGTCGAGTTCCACGTCGTACTGCGGGGACTCGCCGCGCCGCCGGATCGCGGTCGCCTTTTCGAACGCGCTCATAGGGCCAACAACGCCGGTGCCAGCTCGGCCCATTCCTGGCGGGGAAGGCCACGGCGATCGTCGACCAGAACTTGCACGGCGACGTGATCGGCGCCCGCATCGAGGTGCGCCTTGACTCGCGCGGCCACGGCATCGATCGAACCCCACACACAGATCGTGTCGACCAGCCGGTCGTTGCCGCCGTCGGCGAAGTCCGCCGGCTCGAATCCGAACCGCTGCAGGTTGGTCGTGTAGTTGGGCAGGCGTAGGTACGACGTCGTGTGGCGGCGCGCGATCTCCCGCGCGACGGTGGCGTCGTCGGACAGCACGCAGACCTGCTCGGGGACCAGCAACCGGTTCGGGCCGAGAATCTCGCGGGCGACGGCGGTGTGCTCGGGCGGGACGAAGTACGTGTGCGCCCCGTCTGCCCGTTCGGCGGCCAGCGCCACCATCTTCGGGCCGAGTGCGGCGAGCAGTCGCGGCGGCCGCGCGGCCGGAGGTACTGCGCGGTACACGCCGTACGCGGAGTCCATGCCGTCGAGGTAGTCACGCATGAACGTCAGCGGCGTGCGGTAGTCCTCGCCGCGCACGTCGAGCAGCGGCTTGTGCGACACACCGATGCCGAGCACGAAGCGGTCGGGATAGGCCTCGCCGAGGGCGAGCTGACCCGCTGCGGTGGCCAGCGCGTCCCGGGCCCAGACGTTGGCGATGCCGGTCGCGACGACGAGTGAGTCGGTCGACGCGAGGAGAAGCTGAGCCGCGGTCAACACCTCGCGCCCGACGGCCTCCCCGGTCCAAATCGCGCGGTATCCCGAGGCCTCGATCTCGCGGGCCGCTTCGCGCACGACGTCGGCAGCGGAGTAGTCGAGCTGGCCGGTCCAGACGCCGACGCGACCGAGTCGCGTCGCCCACGTTCTCGCGTCGAAAGTGTCGCCAGCCATCCCGAATGACGGTACCGGCCGGCGGTCAGCTCGCCGCGTGCTGCCCGTCGTTGCCGCGGCCGAAGCCGTTGGCGATCGTCTGCATCGCGGTGGTCAGCTCGCTCGGTACGACGATCACGGTGTTGCCGTACGACGCGACCTTGGGTAGCGACTCGAGGTACTGGTAGGCGAGCAGCGCCGGGTCCGGGTTGCCCGCGTGAATCGCGCCGAAGACGGTCTCGATCGCCTTCGCCTGGCCCTCGGCGCGGAGGATCTCGGCCTCTCGCTGGCCCTGCGCGGAAAGGATCGCCGCCTGCTTCTCGCCTTCAGCGTTGAGGATCTGCGACTGCTTCGTGCCCTCGGCGGTGAGGATCACGGCGCGCTTCTCGCGGTCGGCGCGCATCTGCTTCTCCATGGCCTCCTTGATGGAGTCCGGCGGGTCGATCGCCTTGATCTCGACGCGGTTGACGCGGATTCCCCATTGGCCGGTCGCATCGTCGAGCACGCCGCGCAGCTGCCCGTTGATCTGGTCGCGGCTCGTCAGCGTGGCCTCAAGGTCCATTCCACCGATCACGTTGCGCAATGTCGTGACGGTGAGCTGCTCGATCGCCTGGAGGTAGTTGGCAATCTCATACGTCGCGGCGCGCGGATCGGTGACCGTGAAATAGATGACGGTGTCGATGTTGACGACCAGGTTGTCAGACGTGATCACCGGCTGTGGCGGGAAGCTGACCACCTGCTCGCGCAGGTCGATGAGAGGTCGTAGCCGGTCGACGAACGGAAACACGATCGCGATGCCCGCGTTGACGGTGCGGCTGTAGCGGCCCAACCGCTCGATGACGCCGGCCCGGGCCTGCGGCACGATCCGGATCGAGCGCAACAGCGGGATGATGACGATCGCGATGATGATGATCGCGACGATGAGCCCTGCGTTCACGGTGGTCCCCCTAAGACGTCGGAGCGACGGTCGGTTGGACCAGGGCGGTCGCACCGTCGATCTTCACAACCTCGACCCATAGACCGGCGGGTATCACCATGCCGTCGGCGTACGGCCGAGCGCTCCACTCGTTGCCGGCGAGCTTCACCCTGCCCCCTTCGGCGGTGGTGATCACCGTCAGCGACATCGCCCGCTCGCCGATCAGTCGGGCAGCCCCCGACTTGAGCTCGGAGGGCGTCCGCAGATGGCGGCGTGCCACCGGGAGCAACCCCCCGAGCAGGAGGACGTCGGTGACGCCGAAGACGATCCATTGCACGGCGCCCGAGCCGCCCTGCCCCGCGGCGAGTGCGGCCGCGCCACATCCCGCGGCGAACATGGCGAGCACGAAGGTCAGCGTCAGCACCTCGGCGACAGCCAGCGCGGCGGCCGCGATGACCCAGAGCACCCAAGCGTCCACGGCGGAAGCGTAGGCGAAGTCGAACCGGCGGTCATCGATGGCGATCCCCGCCGTCGCCGGCGACCAGTGTGGGAACGGCACATAGCCACGTGGGTTGGTGCGTGCCACGATGGCAGTGGATTCCCACAAGGAGTGCACCGTGACTGAAGTGCTGCTACCGCAGCCATCGGAGGGCCCGGGCTTCGTCCAGCTGCTGACCCCGGAGGGTCAGCGGGTCGAGCATCCGGACTACGCCCTCGACATCTCCGACGACGAGATCAAGAGCCTCTACCGGGACCTCGTCATGGTCCGCCGCATCGATACCGAGGCGACCGCGTTGCAGCGGCAGGGCCAGCTCGGGCTCTGGGCCAGCCTGCTCGGCCAGGAGGCTGCCCAGGTTGGGGCGGGCCGAGCGCTCACCGAGCGCGACTTCGCCTTTCCGACCTACCGCGAGCATGGCGTCGCGTACTGCAAGGGCGTCGACCCGGTCACCCTGCTCGGCCTGTTCCGAGGCGCGAGCCAGGGCGGGTGGGACCCCAACGAGAACGGCTTCGGCCTCTACACGATCGTGATCGGCTCCCAGACGCTGCACGCGACCGGCTACGCGATGGGGATTCAGCGCGACGGTGGTGACGGCGCCGCGATGGCGTTCTTCGGTGATGGCGCCACAAGTCAGGGCGACGTGAACGAGGCGTTCGTCTGGGCGGGCTCGTTCAACGCGCCCATCGTCTTCTTCTGCCAGAACAACCAGTGGGCGATCTCGGAGCCGGTCGAACGGCAGAGCCACATCCCGCTGTATCGCCGCGCCGAGGGCTTCGGCTTTCCGGGTGTGCGCGTCGACGGCAACGACGTCCTCGCGGTGCTCGCCGTGACGCGGGCCGCACTGGCGCGGGCACGAGAGGGCAGCGGGCCCTCGCTCGTGGAGGCCTACACGTATCGCATGGCACCGCACACCACATCGGACGATCCGAGCCGCTACCGGCTGGCCGCCGATCTCGAGACGTGGAAGCTGAAGGACCCGGTCGAGCGGGTCAAGGCCTACCTGTCGCGACACGGCGTTGCGGACGCGAGCTTCTTCGCGGACGTCAGCGCCGCTGCCGATGAGCTGGCCGCGCATGTTCGCGCCGCGTGCATCGAGATGGCCGACCCCGAGCCGCTGTCGCTGTTCGACCACGTGTACGCCGGTGGCTCCTCGTTGCTCGACGAGGAACGCGCCGGCATGGCGGCGTACCTCGCCTCCTTCGAGGGCGAGTCACCGGCTGCGGCGAAGTTGAACGTCGGAGCCCACTGATGGCGACGTTGACACTTGCGAAGGCCCTCAACGAGGGCCTTCGCAAGGCCATGGAGAACGACCCGAAGGTTCTCGTCATGGGCGAGGACGTGGGGCAGCTCGGCGGGGTCTTCCGGGTCACCGACGGCCTCTCGAAGGACTTCGGGGAGGATCGCGTCATCGACACCCCACTCGCCGAGTCCGGGATCATCGGAACGGCGGTCGGGTTGTCGATCCGAGGCTTTCGGCCGGTTTGCGAGATCCAGTTCGACGGCTTCGTCTTCCCGGCGTTCGACCAGATCGTCACGCAGGTTGCGAAGATGCACTACCGCTCGTCGGGCAACGTGAAGCTGCCGATCACGATCCGCATCCCGTACGGCGGCGGCATCGGTGCTGTCGAGCATCACAGCGAGTCCCCGGAGGCGTACTTCGCGCACACGCCCGGCTTGAAGGTCGTGACGTGCTCGAATCCGGCCGACGCGTACTGGATGATCCAGCAGGCCGTGGCCTGCGACGACCCGATCGTCTTCTTCGAGCCCAAGCGCCGGTACTGGGACAAGGCCGAGGTTGACACCGACTCCAGCCCCGCCGACCTCTGGTCGGCGCGCATCGCCCGGTCGGGTACCGATGCGACCCTGATCACCTACGGGCCGAGCGTGCGCACCTGCCTCGAAGCGTCGGCTGCCGCCGCCGAGGAAGGACGCGAGCTCGAAGTCGTCGACCTGCGCGCCTTGTCACCGATCGACTGGGAGACCGTGTTCACCTCCGCGCGCAAGACCGGTCACGCGATCGTCGTCGCGGAGGCACCGGTGTACGTCTCATTGGCTGCCGAGGTCGCCGCGCGCGTGACCGAGCAGTGCTTCTACTCCCTGGAGTCGCCGGTGCTGCGCGTCGGTGGGTACTCCACGCCGTACCCGGCGTCGCGGATCGAGGAGGACTACCTGCCCGACCTCGATCGTGTGCTCGACGCCGTAGACCGGGCGATCGGCTTCTGATGGCGGGCTGCGTCTGATGGCAACCAAGGACTTCCTGCTGCCGGACCTCGGGGAAGGGCTGACCGAGGCGGAGATCCTGCATTGGCTCGTCGCCGAGGGCGACACCGTCACGCTGAACCAGCCGATCGTGGAGGTGGAGACCGCAAAGGCTGCAGTCGAGATCCCCTCGCCGTACGCCGGGGTCGTCACCACGTTGCACCACGCGGAAGGTGCAACGGTGGACGTCGGGCTGCCGCTGATCAGCTTCGAGGTCGGTGGGGGCGATGCGACGGCAACGGCGGATGCTCCCGCGATCCAGGGTGGAGACCTGGTGCCTTCTGCTCCGAAGGTCGACACGGAGGAGAAGATCGAGGTCCTGGTCGGCAGCGGGCCGAAGGCGGGCAAGCTCACTCGTCGTCCCCGCAAGCAGGCGGCTGGGGCCGCCACGTCCATGCCGATTCGCGCGGCAGAGCCGGCCGACGTCCACGTGCTGGCCAAGCCGCCGGTCCGCAAGCTCGCCCGGGATCTCGGCGTCGACCTGCGTGGCGTCGGCGGCAGCGGCCCCAACGGCACGGTCACGCGCGCCGACGTGCAGGCCGCCGCGGGAGCCGGTGGGGCGGTCGGCGCTGCACCGGCGTACGCCGCCTCCGCGCGGGCTCGGCCCGACTTTGACTCCGCGACGCGTGAGCAGCGGATCCCGATCAAGGGCGTGCGCAAGGCGACCGCGACCGCGATGGTGCAAAGCGCATTCACCGCGCCGCATGTCACCGAGTGGGTCACGGTCGACGTGACGGAGACGATGAACCTCGCGCGGCGGCTGCGCAACTATCCGGACTTCACCGGAGTGAAGGTCTCGCCGCTGTTGCTCGTCGCGCGAGCGTTGATCCTCGCCGTACGCCGGCATCCGATGATCAACTCATCGTGGGATGACGAGGCGCAGGAGATCGTCGTCAAGGACTACGTGAACCTGGGCATTGCCGCTGCGACGCCTCGTGGTCTGATCGTGCCGAACATCAAAGACGCTGGTTCGTTGTCGCTGCCGCAGCTCGCGGGCGCGCTTGATGCGCTTGTCGCGACCGCGCGTGAGGGCAAGACGGCTCCGGCGGACATGCAGCGCGGCACGATCACGATCACCAACGTCGGGGTGTTCGGGGTCGACAGCGGTACGCCGATCCTCAACCCAGGCGAGTCGGCGATCCTTTGCTTCGGCGCGGTTCGCGAGCAGCCCTGGGTGCACGAGGGGCAGATCGCGGTGCGTCAGGTGACGACGCTGGCGTTGTCGTTCGACCACCGGATCGTCGACGGCCAGCTAGGCAGCGAGTTCCTCGCCGAGATTGCGACGATGCTCAACGACCCCTGGCGAATGGTCCACTTCAGCGCGTCGACGCTCTAACTGACCTGTCGCTCTGGAGCGTTTGTGAACCGTCAGCCGGTCCAGGGACCGGCCACCAGTTCACAAACCGGACGTCATACCTAGAAGGCCGACTCCGGGAGGTCCATGATCTCGAGGTTGGCGCCTTCGACGACGACGCGCTCTGCCGCCAGTAGGGGGAGCCGGGTCTGGGCGAAGAACTTCGCCGCCACGACCTTGCCCTCGTAGAAGTCCTTGTCGCGGTCACTGGGACCGGCGGTCAGCGCGTTGAGGGCGACCTC
>JAICMG010000177.1 GCA_025929365.1 Frankiaceae bacterium | reverse complement strand
GCCGTTCAAGCGCGAAGCGGCGATCGCGAAGCTCTACTCCTCCACGATCGCGGTCGACAACGCCCGCGACGCGACGCAGGTGTTCGGCGGCTACGGCTTCATGAACGAGTTCCCCGTCGCGCGGCACTGGCGCGACTCGAAGATCCTCGAGATCGGTGAGGGCACCTCTGAGATCCAGCGAATGCTCATCGCGCGCGACCTCGGGCTGTGACGCAGGTGGGCGCGCGAGCCACTGGCCTCCCGGTCGTCGGCATGGTGGGCGCGGGCCAGCTCGCACGCATGACCCACCAGGCGGCCATCTCGCTCGGCCTCACCCTGCGGGTGCTCGCGGAGACCGCGGACGACGGCGCGGCGCTGGTCACCCCCGACGTGGAGATCGGCGCGGCGTCCGACCCGGAGGCGGTGCGTCGGTTCGCGAAGGCCTGTGACGTCGTCACCTTCGACCATGAGCACGTTCCCAATGACCTGATCGCCGGTCTTGCCGCGAGCGGAGTCGTGGTGCGGCCCGGCGCGGCCGCGTTGCGTTATGCCCAGGACAAGCGCGCGATGCGTCAGCGCCTCGGCGAGCTCGGCATCCCGGTCCCGAAGTGGTCCGACGACCCGGCCGCGCTGCCGCGCCCGTACGTCGTGAAGGCGGTGCGAGGCGGGTACGACGGCCGCGGCGTCTGGATGGTGGGCGAGTCCGACCCGCTGCCGTCGGGTGACGTCATCGTCGAGGAGAAGGTGACCATCGTTCACGAGGTCGCGGTACAGGTGGCGCGCACGCCGTCGGGTCGCACCCGTTGCTGGCCGGTAGTCGAGACCGTGCAGAACGACGGTATATGCGTGGAGGTCATCGCCCCGGCGCCGCGCCTGAGTCACACGCTGAACGCGCAGGCCCAGGCCCTCGCGACCCGGATCGCCGATGAGCTCGACGTCGTCGGCGTCCTGGCCGTCGAGCTCTTCGAGGCTCCGGGCGGCTTGCTCGTCAACGAGCTCGCCATGCGACCGCACAACTCCGGTCACTGGTCGATCGAAGGTTCGACGACGAGTCAGTTCGAGCAGCATTTGCGGGCTGTCCTCGACTGGCCGCTCGGTGACACGCGGTCGCGCGCGCCGTTCACGGTGATGGCCAACCTGTTGGGCGGGCCGAGCACGAATCTCGCCAAGACCTTGCCCGCCGCGCTCGAGGCCGTGCCTGGCTGTTCGGTGCATCTCTACGGCAAGACGCCGCGTCCCGGGCGCAAGCTTGGGCACGTGACGGCGTTGGGTGACGACGTGGACGAGACGCGCGCGCGGGCGCGGCAAGCGGTCGCGGTGTTGAGGGGGGATGTCTCGTGAGCGCGGTGGTCGGGATCGTCATGGGAAGCGACTCGGACTGGCCGACGATGCGATCGGCTGCCGACGCCCTCGCCGAGTTCGCCGTCCCGACCGAAGTGCGTGTCGTGTCGGCGCACCGCACGCCGGCTGACATGTTGGAGTACGGCGCCACTGCAGCCGACCGCGGCCTGCGGGTGATCATCGCCGGAGCCGGCGGAGCAGCTCACCTGCCAGGGATGCTCGCGTCGGTGACTCCGCTTCCGGTGATCGGTGTGCCGGTTCCGCTGTCGCATCTCGACGGCGTCGACTCGCTGCTGTCGATCGTGCAGATGCCGGCCGGCGTGCCGGTCGCGACGGTGTCCGTTGCCGGCGCCCGAAATGCGGGGTTGCTCGCGGTGCGGATGCTCGGCATCAGCGACCTCGAGCTGCGCAGCGCGATGGCGCGCTTCCAGGAGAGTCTTGCCGAGACCGCGAGGTCGAAGAACGACGCGCTGCAGGCCGAGCTGAGGGAGCCCGAAGGATGAGCTGTCCGGATGGCTAGAGCGCTCGCCGCGGTCGAGGCCGCCGAGCTGGTCGCCTGGAGCGTCGAGGTCGACGATCCGGGGGAGCTGTTGACCTGGCTCCCCGCCGGAAAGGCCTTCGGCTTCCTGCGCGGTGGTGACGGCATCGTCGGGTGGGGTGAGGCGGCGCGACTGTCGACCCGTGAGCCCGCCGAGGTCGGCGCGGCTCTGTCCGCCATTACCGCGCGCGACGATGTCGGGCTGCCGGGCTGCGGTCCGGTGGCGATCGCCTCGCTCGGGTTCGACCCGCTCGTGGATGCGTCGGTGGTCGTCGTCCCGAAGGTTGTCCTCGGCCGCCGCGACGGCAGGTCGTGGGTGACGCTCGTCAACCCGCCGGGCAAGGTTGCCGTCCCCGCCCTGCGCCGGCGCCCCGTCGCCGCCGCGACCGCCCCGCCGGCGACGCTGTCCGCTGCGGTGCCGTCGGAGCAGGAGTGGGCCGACGTCGTGCGCCGCGCAGTCTCATCGATTCGAAACGGCGATCTGGAGAAGGTCGTGCTGGCCCGGGCCCTCGACGTCACGGCGCCTGCCGTGCTCGACCCGCGGGCGGTCGCGGCCCGCCTCGCGGTCCGGTTTTCGTCCTGCTTCACGTTCGTCTGTGACGGGCTCGTGGGCGCGTCGCCCGAGCTGCTCGTGCGGCGGCTGGGACGTCATGCGGAGTCGATCGTGCTTGCCGGAACGGCTCGCCGCGGCGAGGGGGCCGAGGAAGACGCCGCCCGCGAGCGTGAGCTGCTCGCCTCGTCGAAGGACGCCGCCGAGCACCGGATCGCGGCCGATTCGGTTCGCGAGGTCTTCGCCACCATTGCCGCGGACATGGTCAGCGACGGCACGCCGCAGCTGCTGCGCCTGGCCAACGTCATCCATCTCGCGACTCACGTCGAAGCCTGGCTCGGGCCGCAGCCGCCGTCTGCGCTGGAGATCGCGGCTCGGCTGCACCCGACCGCGGCGGTCGGCGGCACGCCTCGAGGTGACGCGCTCGCCATGATCCGTGCTGCCGAGGCGTCGCCCCGGGGGCGGTACGCCGCGCCGGTCGGCTGGATGGACGCACGCGGCGACGGGGAGTTCGCCATCGCGCTGCGCTGCGCGCAGCTTTCGGGCGACACCGCGCGGTTGTGGGCGGGCGCCGGCATCGTCGCCGAGTCCGACCCCGACGCAGAGCTTGCCGAGACGACCGCGAAGTTCGACGCGGTCCTGTCGGCGCTGCTCTAAGGGGTCACGTGGCGAGTCCGAGGGGTCGACGGTCTCTGGTTGCAGCGTTGCGGCACGCTGCAACGAACCCACAGCGGGCCCGCTGGTACCTGCGGCGGCTGCAGCGCGACGCGGTGCTGCGGCTTCGACATCGCGACCACCTCGCCTACTACAGCGCAGTTGTCGATGACCTCGTGGTGCAGGGCAAGGCCACCGCGGTCGGCGACCTCAGCGCGAAGCGGGCGCGTCGCATCGGCAAGCTGCAGTTCGACTACCTCGTCGAACACGGGCTGGCCCCGCAGCATCGGCTGCTCGACATCGGCTGCGGCAACCTGCGCGCCGGTCAGCACCTGATCCGCTACCTCAAGCCGGGCCATTACTACGGCGTCGACATCTCTCATGAGGTGCTGATTGCGGCGCAGCGCACCGTGGCCGAGCGAGGGCTGACCCGAAAGCTCCCATACCTCGTCGCGGTGCGGGACATGAGCTTCGCGTTCCTGCCGGACGACGCGTTCGACGTCGTCCACGCGCACAGCGTGTTCTCGCATGCTCCGCTGTCGGTGATCGAGGACTGCTTCGCGCACATCGGCCGCGTCATGAAGCCGGACGGCTTCTTCGACTTCACCTTCAAGCGCACCGAGGGCCGTGAGTACGGCAAGCTTCGCGAGGACTTCTACTACCGCACCGACACGCTCGTGTCGGCTGCGGCGGCTCACGGTCTGCGTGCCGCCCTGATGGAGGACTGGGAGCGGCTCGGCCACTCGCAGTCGAAGATCAGGGTGAGGCGAGAGGATCGCGCCGCCCCAGTGCCGAATAGCGGGTCATGACCGAGCGGCTGGAGATCTCGCGTGACATTGCGGCGACACCCGAGGTGGTGTACGCCGCGATCTCCGACGTGACGCGTATGGGCGAGTGGTCCGAGGAGTGCCATTCCTGTGTCTGGCACGACGGGTGCGACGGGCCGGTCGTCGGCGCGACGTTCGACGGGCACAACCGGGCCGGCGACCACGAGTGGACGACGGTCGGCAGGGTCATCCAGGCCGATCCGGGACGGGCGTTCGCCTTCGAGTGCTCCATGCATGACTTCCACTACTCGACGTGGGGCTATCGCATCGAGCCCACCGCATCGGGATGTCGTGTGACCGAGTGGAGCGACGACCTGCGCCCGGAGTCCGCGCTGGAGATGAGCGCGCAGATCTCGGGGATCGCGGACCGGACCGAACGCAACCGCCAGACGATGAGCGGCACTCTGGAACGCCTTGCCGCCGCTTTGGAGGGCTAAGCGGCACGGCGCAGCTCATCCCGCCACGGCCCGCCGCGCAGCTAGGTCAGCTTCGCCTTGAGGAAGCTGACGGCGCGGCCCCAGGCGAGGTCGGCCGACGCCTTGTCATAGGTGCCCAGCAGGTCCTCGTCGTTGTGGAACGCATGGCCCGCCGGATAGAAGAAGTACTCGACGTCGGCCCCTGACTCGGTGCGAATCTGGGCTTCCTGTGCCCGCGCCTGGTCCGGCGGGAAGAAGTCGTCCTGCTCGGCGTAGTGACCCTGGATCGCGGCCGAGATGCCGGAATAGGCGTCGGGCACGGCCGGCCCCACGCCGTAGAACGGCACCGCGGCGGCGATCCGGTCACCTTGCTGGGCCGCGAGCATCAGCACGAACCCGCCGCCCATGCAGAAGCCGATCGCGCCGAGCTTGCTCGATGTCACGGCCTCATGCCCGAGCAGGAAGTCGACTGCGCCGGCGAGGTCGAGGGCGGCCTGCTCGACGGGCAGACTCATCATCAGCGATCCCGCGGTGTCCGCGTCGTGCGTGGTCTTCCCGCCGTACAGGTCCGGGGCCAGCGCCACGAATCCCTCCGCAGCGAGCTTGTCTGCGATCCCCGCGACGTAGTCGGTGAGACCCCACCACTCCTGAATCACGATGACGCCGGATCCGCTGCCGGAGCCGGGGACAGCGAGGTAGCCGTGCGCCTCGTTGCCGTTGCTCGGGAACGTGACGTTCTGCCGCGGGTTCTCATCCGCCATGGTGGTCGCCCTTCTCGCTCGTAGACCGTTCAGGCGGACCCTACCCAGGAGCGATCTCGCGCATCCGAGCGTGCAGCTCGGCGTTGGCCGAGCGCTCGGACCGGACCTCGACGATCCGGATGCCGCTCGGGCGCGCCAGCGCGAGGGCGAGCTCCTCGTCGGTGGCTGCCGTGCGGTAGTCGGCGGCGTGCGCCCTGGCGAGCTGCTCGAGCGCGACGCCGTGCGGGGTGCCGAAGAGGCGCTCGAAGGCGCCCGGCGCAACGGCGCTGCCCTGGGGCAACAGCGAGAAGATTCCGCCCCCGTCGTTGTTGATCACGACGAACGTGACGTCGGGCCGCTGCTGCGATCCGACGATCAGCCCGTTCGCGTCATGGAGCAGCGAGAGATCGCCGCACAGCGCGATCGTCGGCGAGTCGGCTCTCGCGACGGCCACACCGAG
>JAICMG010000077.1 GCA_025929365.1 Frankiaceae bacterium | reverse complement strand
ACGGATCAGCGCGACCAGATGCTGGTCGAAGGTCTGCATGCCGTAGTACGAGCCGTCTGCGATCAGCGCCATGATCGACGAGGACTTTTCCGCGTCCATGATCGCGTCCGCGACGCGGCCGGTGTTGACGCAGACCTCCATGGCGACGCAACGACCTTCGCCGTCGGCGCGCGGCACGAGGCGCTGACAGATGATGCCGCGCAACGCGCTCGCCATCGAGATCCGCACCTGCTTCTGCTCGTGCGGCGGGAAGAAGTCGACGACACGCGTGATGGTCTCCTGCGCGTCGGTCGTGTGCAGCGTCGACATGACGAAGTGACCGGTTTCCGCGGCGGCGAGTGCCGCGCGAACCGTCTCCTGGTCACGCATCTCCCCGACGAGGATGACGTCGGGGTCCTGCCGGAGTGCGGCGCGGAGTGCGACGTGGAAGTCCTCGGTGTCGACCCGAACCTCACGCTGGTTGATCATCGCCAGCTTGTCGAAGTGGAGGATCTCGATCGGGTCCTCGATCGTGACGACGTGGACCTCACGGTTGACGTTGATGTGGTCGATCATTCCGGCGAGGGTCGTGGTCTTGCCGGAACCGGTCGGACCCGTGACGAGCACCAGGCCGCGAGGCTCGAGCGCAAGGGTCTCGAGGACCGTCGGCAGACCGAGGTCACCGAGCGGGATCGCGCCGACCGAAACCCGCCGGAAGACCAGGCCTGCCGACCCACGAGACCGGAAGGCGTTGACCCGGAACCGGCCGACGTCCGGCAGGGAATAGGCGAAGTCGGCCTCGTTCGTGCGCTCGAAGTCGTCGATCAGGTCCTCGCGGAGGACCTCGTGCACCATCTGCTCGGTGTCGGTCGGGGTGAGGTCGCGGGTTTCCAGCTTGCGGAGCCGACCGTCGATGCGGACGCGCGGCGGTGAGCCGACCTTGCAGTGCAGGTCGGAGCCTCCGCAGTCCACGAGCGCGCGCAGGAACGGCTCGATCATCAAGGCCGACACATCTTCTCCTTCGGCGCGATCGACGCTGACCTTGACCGCAATATCCCGTGCTCCCCAGCCCCTCCGCGAGCCCCCACCAAGCCCGTCCCGGCCCGGTGACGGCCCATCTGACCTGCGGCTTTACCCGACGACCGCGATCAGATCCCCTTCCTGGACCACCTGACCCTCAGAAACCAGCAGCTGGCTGACCGTCCCGGCGCCTTCGGCGAGAACTGGGATCTCCATCTTCATGGACTCGAGGATCACGAGCGTGTCGCCGTCCTCGACCTGGTCCCCCTCCGAGACCAGGAGCTTCCACACGTTCGCCACCATCTCGGCGCGTACCTCAGCCACTCTGCCTCCGATCGGGTGCTGCGCTGCAGACTAAACCGCCTCGCCGCCGCCGCACTATCGGCCGTCGATCTCCCGCTGCAAGCGCTCCGCCGCCGCCTTCCAGTGGGCGGCTTCGGCCTGGCTCTTGCGAAGCTCTGCCATCAGCCCGGACACCACTTCATCGGTGACCCGGTCCGGCCTGCCCGGCACGACGTCGCGGGCCCGCCGGCGGGAGACGACGTACCCCACGGCGCAGAGCACCAGCAAGGCGAGGAGGATCGCGATGCCGACCAGCACGCCAATGCTCAGCGCCCGGACCACTGCGGCGGACGCTTCTCGAAGAACGCGGTGATGCCCTCGGCCGCGTCCTTCGTCGTCGTCAGCAGGGACAGCTGCGCCTGCATCGCCTCGAGCGCGACCGCCAGGGACTCGGTCTCCGTCGCGGTCACCCACGCGGCCTTGCCGAGCCGCACCGCGACAGGCGCCGCCGCCGCCAGCCTCGCGACGTACGCTTCGACCTCCGCATCGAAGCTGTCGTCGGCGAACACGCGCGAGACGAGACCCATCTCGTACGCCGTCCGCGCATCGAATCGATCCCCGGCCAGCATGCGATCCATGGCGTGCTTGGGCGAGATGTGACGGGCGAGCAACGCGCTCACCATGAACGGCCACAGTCCCCGGTCGACCTCCGGCATGCCGAACGCCGCGCTCTCGCGCGCGAGGACGACGTCACAGCCCGTGGCGAGGCCGATCCCGCCGGCAAGGCACATCCCCTGAACCCTCGCGACAACCGGTACCGGACATTGGCGCATCGCGAGCACGAGCCGCGCGAGCAGGCCACGGCCCTCGTGCTGCTCGAGCCCGGTGGCGTCACTGGCCATGACGGCAAGATCTGCGCCGGCGCAGAAGATCCGCTCTCCCACCGAGCTGACCACGATGACCCGCACGCCCTCGTCCGACGATGCGGCGGTGACGGCGTCGAGCATGCCGCGCATCACCCCGGCCGAGAGCGCGTTCCGCTTCTCCTCGCGGTTGATGGACAGCCGCAGCACGTGACCATCGCGCTCGGTCAACAGGTCGCTCACGGTTTCATCCCCTCGACAACGCCGGTGTCGTAACCGCCTGACGTGAAGGCATCATCGGCCAGCAGCCGCACGAAGAACGGCAAGTTCGTCTTCGGACCTTCGATGCGAAACCCCGCGACCGCCTCGCGCGCACGGGCCAGTGCTTCGTCGCGATCTGACCCCCACACGCACAGCTTCGCGAGCAAGGGGTCATAGAACGGGGTCACCGTCGTGCCCGCCGCGTAGCCCGAATCGACCCGGATGCACTCGCCGACCGGCTCCTCCCACTCCGTGATGTCCCCGGGCGATGGCAGGAAGCGAACCGGATCCTCGGCGTACACGCGCAGCTCGACGGCATGACCTTTCGGAGCGACGCTGTCGAGGTCTGCCGCCGGCGCGTCGCCGGCAGCCACCCGGAGCTGCTCCTCGACCAGGTCGATCCCCGTGACGAGCTCGGTGATCGGGTGCTCAACCTGCAGCCGGGTGTTCATCTCCAGGAACACGTACGTCTGCGTGGCGGGATCCACCAGGCACTCCACCGTCCCCGCCCCGCGGTAGGACACCGCCTCACCAGCGCGGACCGCGCCCGCGAGCATCTCGGCGCGAAGCGCCGGACCGACGCCGGGCGACGGCGTCTCCTCGGCAACCTTCTGGTGCCGGCGCTGCACCGAGCAGTCGCGTTCGCCCAATGCGACGACCCGTCCGTCGGCGAGCCCCAGCACCTGGACCTCGACGTGGCGCGCGCCGTCGAGGTAGCGCTCGAGCAGGATGGCGGGCGAGCCGAAGAAGCGTTCGGCCCGGCTTCGCGCCGTCTCGAAGGCGGCCCGCAGCGCCGCCTCGTCGCGCGCGACTCCCATCCCGATGCCGCCGCCACCGGCGGATGCCTTGACCATCAGGGGGTAGCCGATCTCGCGGGCTGCGGCGACTGCCGCCTCGACGTCGTCGATGGGCTCCCGGGTGCCGGGCGCCACCGGAACACCGGCATCGGACATCAGGTTGCGCGCGCTGATCTTGTCCCCCATGGCGCGGATCGACTCCGGCGCGGGTCCCACCCAGCCGAGGCCCTCGGCGATCACCGCTTCGGCGAAGGCGGCGCTCTCCGCCAGGAAGCCGTAACCGGGATGGACCGCCTCGGCGTTCGCACGCCTCGCCGCTTCGAGGATCTTCGCCACGGCGAGATAGGACTCCGCGGGGGGCGGCGGGCCGATGAGGATCGCTTCGTCGGCTTCACGGACGAAGGGCAGCGTGGCGTCAGCCTCGGAGTGCACCGCGATGGTCCGCAGGCCCATTGCGCTCGCCGTACGAATCACCCGCCGCGCGATCTCGCCCCGGTTGGCGACCAAAAGTGACTCGAACATGGCTCAATCAGTCTCCCTGATCGCATTTCGGCGACACTTACAGGCGTGGCTCTGGTGGCGGTGATCCTCGTCGTCGCGACGATCGTGGCTGTCGTCACGGGCGGGCGCTGGAGCGCCTTCGCGCACCAGGGACTGCTGGCCCCCGGGTACGTCGTGGTCGCGGTCGCGGCGCAAGTGGCCGGAGCAGTCCTCGCCGACCACACCAGCGCCGGCTGGGCCTACCCGGCCGGGCTGGCCGTGTCGGCGGCTTCTGCGCTGGTCTTCTGCTTCGCCAACCGCAGGGTCGCGGGGGTGCCGCTCGTCGCGCTCGGCCTGGTCCTGAACGCGGCGGTCGTGGCCCGCAACAGCGCGATGCCGGTGTCGATCGCGGCCGCATCCCGGGCCGGGGTGTCGACACTCACGATCGCGACGGGAAACGACCCCCGCCACACGATCGCCGGGCGCGGATCGCACTGGCGCGCGCTGGGCGATGTGATCCCCGTGCCGCTGCCGGCGGAACCAGAAGTCGTGAGCGCCGGCGACGTGCTGGTCGCTGCCGGGCTCGGCGAGTTCCTCGTCATCACGTCGCGACGACGTCGCGACGACGACCTTGCCGATCAGATCGCGCTGGAGTGGGGCCAACCGCTCCAGGCACTCTCGACGATGTCACGCAGGGCGTAGCGCGAGACCCAGCCGAGATCTGCGCGAATACGATCGGTCGTCGCGACGATCCGCGCGGGATCCCCGGGCCGCCTTGGTCTGACGACCGGCTCGGTCCGCAGTCCTGTCACGTCGGCGACCATCGCCAGGACCTCACGAACGCTCGACCCTTCGCCGCGTCCGATGTTGTAGGTGGCTGAACCGCCGCCGTTGTCGAGGTGAACCAGCGCCGCCACGTGTGCGTCGGCGACATCAGCGACGTGCACGTAGTCGCGGATGCACGTGCCGTCCGGCGTCGGATAGTCGTCGCCGAAGATCTGCGGCGCGTCACCTGCCGTCAGCGCCCGGAACGCGAGTGGGATGAGGTTCAGCACGCACGGGTCCCCGAGCTCGGGTGACGCGGCGCCCGCAACGTTGAAGTAGCGCAGCGAGATCACCCGGATCTGTGACGCCGCAGCGGCTGCTCGCGACATCCACTCGCCGACGACCTTCGTCTCGCCGTACGGGCTCATCGGAGCCGGCGGCTCGTCCTCCGCCACCTTGTCGACGTCAGGCATGCCGTACGTCGACGAGCTCGACGAGAACACGAACGAACCAATACCGGCGGCGATCGCTGCTTCGAGCAGTGTCAGGACGCCGCCGAGGTTCTCGCGGTAGTAGTAGAGAGGCCGCTCGACCGACTCCCCGACCTGCTTCTTGGCGGCGATGTGAATGATGCCACCGACGTCATAGTCGCGAATCGTCGCAGCGACAAGCTCGGCGTCCAGCACGCTGCCACGCACCAACGGTGCGTCCCCGACGCGGTCAGCGGAGCCGGTCGAGAGGTCGTCGAGCACGACGACAGGCTCGGAACGGTCTCGCAGGGCTTTGACGACATGAGCGCCGATGTAGCCCGCGCCGCCGGTCACCAACCAGGAGGTCACGACCAAAACCTATTTGGTCGGGTCGTCAGCCGCGCCCGACGGGGCGCGGCCGGGGGCGTCTTATTCGGCGCGGTACTCGATCGTGCTGATGTCGATCTTGACTTCGGAGAGCTTTGCGCGCAGCCGCTGCTTCAAGCTGTCGGGGGCCACGTCGCTTCCACAACATCGCGCGACCAGCGCCTTGACCTCTTGCTCGATGTCGAACTGGCGCAGGCACGGTCCGCACTCGGCCAGGTGCTGGCGAACCTCCACACGATGAGCGTCGTCGATCTCGCCGTCGAGATAGAGGTAGACCTGCCGGATCACCTCGACGCAGTCCACGTCGTGCGGGTTGCCGCAGCTCATTGGTGCGCTCCTGTCATGACCCGCTCCCGCCATCCGCAGCCGCCGCATCGGGCCGGACGTAGCCGCGCTCCACGGCGTACGACTCAAGAGCCTCGCGCAGTGCACGCCGGCCGCGATGGAGGCGCGACATCACGGTGCCGATCGGCGTCTCCATGATGTCCGCGATTTCCTTGTAGGAAAAGCCCTCGACGTCAGCGAGATAGACCGCCATGCGGAAATCCTCGGGGAGCGCCTGGAGCGCTTCCTTCACGTCGCTGTCGGGAAGGTGCTCGAGGGCCTCAGCCTCGGCGGACTTCAGGCCGCTCGACGTGTGGGACTCGGCGCTGGCGAGCTGCCAGTCCTCCACCTCAGCGTCGCTCGACTCCTGCGGCTGGCGCTGCTTGCGGCGATAGCTGTTGATGAAGGTGTTCGTCAGGATCCGGTACAGCCAGGCCTTGAGGTTGGTGCCCTCGGCGAACTGATGGAAGGCGGCGAACGCCTTGACGTAGGTCTCCTGGACGAGATCCTCGGCGTCGGAAGGGTTGCGCGTCATGCGCAACGCGGCGGAGTAGAGCTGGTCGAGAAACGGCATCGCGTCGCGCTCGAACCGCGCCGTGCGCGCCTCGACCGACTCCTCGACCACCCTGCCGTCCTTCCGCATCCTGGCTGCCGCGGGCCTCCGGGCAACCGGCGCCGACACTATCGCCGACCCTGACACGCGCTTCGGGGCGTCCAGCGTTGCTGCGGTCACGAAGGGGGAACGCCTGCTCCCGCGCGGCGATTCCCGCGAACCGTCCGTTCAGCCGCGCAGCCATTCGAGCACCGTCGACGCCACCGCGTCCGGCGCCTGCTTGAGCGAATGGTCACCGGGCACCCCGACGACATTGGTCCCGGGTGGCAGCTCCGCGGGGGTGCCGAAGGGGTCACGCTCGCCCTGCACCACCAGGTGGGGCATGGGCAGCTCGGCGAGCTCGTCGGCGCGCGACTTCTCGGGCTTGCCGGGAGGGTGCAGCGGAAAGGCGAGCGCGACGACGGCGTCGGCGCCGACGGCAGCCGCGCTGCGCACCGCGACTCGGGCACCACTGCTGCGACCGGAGACGACGAGCCGGCTCGCCCGTTCCTTCCGAAGCGCGGCGATCACCGAGCTCCAGGCCGCGTCCAGGCGGGGTGGCGGCTCCGGGGCGCGACGCCCTTTGACCCGGTACGGCTGGACGACTCGCGCGACCGTCCAGCCGTCGTCGGCAAGCGCGCCCGACACCGCCACGATGTCAACCGCGTCGATCCCGCCGCCCGCCCCGTGGCCGATGACGAACAAGCCGGCCTTCCCTCGCTTTGTCATCACGACCTGAGCCGGGCCGCTCGGCGTATCGACGTCGAGCGCCCTGGCCTCGAGGGCGGTCACGCGCGAACCGCGGCCTCATGGCGTTGCTGGCACGGCACGCAGCGCTCCGCGTCGGGCTTGGCCTCGAGCCGTTCATCCGGCAGCGTGGTCGCGCAGTCGACGCACTTGCCGTAGGTCCCCCCGTCGAGCCGCTCCAGAGCCCGCACGACTCGCTCCCGCTGGGCCGCGATCACCTCGACCGACGCTTCCTCGCGATCGGCCTCTCCGACGTTCGACGCGTAGTCGGCGGGGTGGAGCACGAGCTCGTCGATCTCGCCGCCCGACTCTCTTTCGTGGGCGAGTGCATGGGCTGATCGGTCGAGATCAGCCAGCAAAGCCTCGAGCCGGGTCCGGATCTCCTGCGTGTCCACTTGCCGTCGCCTCCGTCGTCATGCTGGGCCGGCTGCCGCAGACGGGCAGCCTGGTAACAGTCTGTCTCCGATGTGTGCCCCGCGCACCCCGCCTCGACACGATGGGACGATCTACGAATGACCCCGACCTCGACGACGAGCTGGGCGGCGCCGACGGCGACCGTTCCGGTCAACGCAGAGGTCCGGGTACCGGGCTCGAAGTCGCTCACGAACCGGGCGCTCGTGCTGGGCGCGCTCGCCGAGGGACGCAGCACGATCGGCCGGCCGCTGCGCAGCCGCGACACGATGCTGATGGTCAACGCGCTCCGCGCGCTCGGAATCGCAGTCGACGACTCGGACGACACCCGGTGGACGATCGATGGCAGGTCGTTCACACAGACACCCGCCCAGATCGACGTCGGGAATGCCGGCACGGTGCTGCGCTTCGTGCCGCCGGTCGCCGCACTCACGCACGCCTCGATCGGCTTCGACGGCGATGAAGCGGTGCGCCGCAGGCCGATGTCGCCGCTGTTGTCGGCGCTGCGCGCTATCGGCGTCGTCATCGACGACGACGGGCGCGGGGCGGCGCCCTTCACGGTCCGCGGCACCGGTCACGTCGAGGGCGGCCGGGTCGCGATCGACGCCTCGTCGTCGAGCCAGCTGATCAGCGCGCTGCTGATTGCCGGCCCGTCGTACGGTGCCGGCGTCGAAGTCCGTCACGTCGGCGCGCGTCCCGTCCCGAACGCACCACACCTTGCGATGACCGTGGCGATGCTGGGCCGCCGCGGAGCGAACGTCGAGCTGGGCGACGACCTCTGGCGGGTTGGCCCCGGACGGCTCACACCGATTGAGGAGACGATCGAGCCGGACCTTTCCAGCGCAGCACCGTTCCTCGCCGCGGCGGCGGTCACCAACGGCCGCGTCGCGATCCCCGACTGGCCCGATCACTCGACCCAACCCGGCGCGATGCTGCCCGAGCTGCTCGGGGAGTTCGGGGTGATCTCACGGCTCGACCGGCGCGGCCTCGTCGTGGTCGGACCGGACCGGCTCAAAGGTGCCGACCTCGACCTGCGCCAAGCCGGCGAGCTGACCCCCGTGATCGCCGCGGTCGCTGCGCTCGCCGACACCGCCTCGCGGCTGACCGGCATCGACTATCTCCGGGGACACGAGACGGATCGCCTCGCCGCCCTGACGAAAGAGCTCAACGGCTTGGGCGCAGAGGTCGAGGAGCTCGATGACGGTCTGGCCATCTCGCCCGGGCTCATGCACGCCGGAACGTTCAAGACATACGACGACCACCGCCTGGCAATGGCAGGTGCCGTGATCGGACTCGTCGTCCGCGGTGTCGTGCTCGACGACGTGCGCACCACCTCGAAGACGTTCCCGGGATTCGCCGAGGCGTGGTCGCAGATGGCCGGACCCGAGGTCGACAGCTGACGCGTCAACCCGTGGACGACGAGGACCGGCTCGCGCGCGCCGGACGGTCCTCGCGACCGCGCAGCCGGCTGCGGCCGCGACACGAGGACGCGACGTCTGCGCGCGTGGTCAGCGTGGACCGCGGCCGATTCGGTTGCCTCGTCGATGGCGAGGTGCTCGTCGTCGCGATGCGAGCGCGCGAGCTCGGGCGGCGCGCCATCGCGGTCGGCGACGAGGTCGAAGTCGTGGGAGACCTCTCGGGCGGGCCGGACGCGCTGGCCCGGATCGTACGGATCACGCCGCGCCGATCTGTGCTTCGGCGAAGCGCTGACGACACCGACCCGGTCGAGCGCGTACTCGTCGCGAACGCGGAGCAGCTCGTCGTCGTCGCCGCGGCTGCAGATCCCGAGCCGCAGCCGCGCCTCATCGACCGTTGCCTTGTCGCGGCGTACGACGCGGAGATCGCGCCGTTCCTGTGCGTCACCAAGACCGATTTGGCGTCGCCCGACCGGGTCGCCGCGACGTACGCCGAGCTAGCGCTTCCCATCATCCGAAGCGGGCGGGCGGAAGCATTCGAGGTGGCGGTTGCACAGCTTCGCGCGGCCCTGCAGGACCGAGTGTCCGTCCTGGTCGGCTCCTCCGGTGTCGGGAAGTCGACGCTGGTTAACGCGCTCGTCCCGGACGCGGCGCAACGAATCGGCGAAGTCAGCGCACGGACCGGCAAGGGCCAGCACACCACGACCGCGGCGATCGCACTTCCGCTTCCGGGCGGCGGCTGGGTGATCGACACTCCAGGCATCCGGTCCTTCGGCTTGGCGCACCTCGACCGGGAGCGATTGATCGCCTGCTTCCCGGACATCGCAGCGGGCACCGACGGCTGTCCGAACGACTGCGACCACCTGGACCCCGACGTGTGCGAGCTCGACGCGTGGGTGATGGCAGGCCACGCGGCACCGGAGCGTCTCGACTCGCTCCGCCGCCTTCTCGTGACGCGTGACGCGATGTAGCTAGGCGGACGCTCCGACCGCGATCGTCTCGTCGACCTCGGCGATGCGCGCTTGCATCGCAGCCCGCTCCTTGTCGAGTGCCTCGGCCTGGTCCTCGTCGGCCTTCATCAGCTCGTCGAGGTTGTGCCCCGCCATGTCCAGCACACCCATCTCGGCGTAGCACTTCTGGACCTTCTCGCCCCACAGCCCGATGTCCTTGACGCAGGGAACGATCCGGCTGAACAGCAAGGTGCGGAAGATCTGCTGGAACTCCGAGTGGTCTGCAATGTCCTGGCACTCCTTGACGGGCAGGCCGAGCGCTTCGTAGACCTCGGTGCCGAGGAAGCGGTTGCGCATCAGCCAGCAACCCTCGACGACGAAGTCCTCGCGCTCGTCACGCTCCTTCTCGGACAGCTCGGCGTAGGCGTCCTTCAAGGCCAGGCGGCCGAACGCGACATGCCGCGCCTCGTCCTGCATGACATAGGCCAGGAGCTGCTTGGCCAGCGGGTTGCCGGCCATGTCGCGCTGAAGGCCGAACGCCGCCAGCGCGAGGCCCTCGATGAGGACCTGCATCCCGAGGTAGGCGAAATCCCAGTCCTTGGCCTGCAGCGCGTCGTTCAGCAGCGCGGCGAGGTCCTTGTTCATCGGGAACACCGTCCCGACCTTCTCCTGCAGGAACCTGGCAAACGTCTCGACGTGGCGCGCCTCGTCCATCACCTGCGTCGCCCCGTAGAACTTCGAGTCCATGTCAGGCACCGTCTCGACGATGCGCGCGGCGGTGATCATCGCGCCCTGCTCGCCGTGCATGAACTGGCTCCACGACCACGCGGCCTGGTGGTGGGTGAAGTTGTCCCGCTCCTTCTGGTTCATCTTGTCCCACACGGACGTGCCGAGGAACGGGTTGTACTCCTCGGGCATCCCGACCGGGTTCGCCCAGTCGACGTCGATCGACCAGTCCATGCGCTTGGTCGAGTCCCACTGCTTGTCCTTGCCCTTCTGGTACAGCGACAGCAGCCGTGCGCGCGGCTCGTCGTACTCCCAGCTGAACCGGGCGGAGCAGTTCGCCGGGACATCCCAGGTGGCAGTCACGTCCGTTGGGACGACGTACTTCTCGGCAGTGCTCATGACACACCCTTCATCAGGAGTCGTTCGACCAGTTGAGCCATACGTGCGGCGATGGCCTCAGCGGAGCCATCGGGGCCGTCGCTGGGAAGAACCAGATAGGAGATGGTCAGGCGGGCGACCATCTCGGACACGAGTTCGACGTCCTGGGCGGGGAGATCCGGCCAGTGCGAACGCCAGTAGCTTTCGATGTTGCGGCGGGCCGCCCCGATGACCACCTCACCGCGGGTCGTCAGGAACGGCAGCAGGTCATGGGTGTCGTCGGTGAGCACCGCCTTGAGGAGCGGGTTGTCCGACGCCTCACGAATCGTCCACTCCGTCGCGGCCGCGACCGCGTCGACCGGACGGCCCGGATGGACCTCGTCGATGAAGCGGTTGGTGCCCTCGATGAAGCGCTCCGCCTCCCGCTGCGCCAGCGCCTGCGCGACCGCGTCCTTGGAGCCGAACTCGTTGTAGAGCGTCTGGCGGGAGACCCCGGCCGCCGCGGCGACGTCGACCATCCGCGCCTTCCGCCAGTCGCCAGCCACGATGACGTCGTACGCCGCATCGAGCAGCGCATCCCGGGTGGACCTGGATTCGGCCATCATCCGGCAGTCTTTACACGACCAGCATCGGTGTCAAGTACCCGTCGCCGAGAATGCGCCGGCGGGTGGTCACTAGGCTCGACGCGTGGCCAGCTGGGAGGCGGACCTTCGGCTGGCGCACGACCTTGCCGACCAGGCCGACGCGATCGCCCTGTCCCGATTCCTCGCCGACGATCTGGCGGTGGAGACCAAGCCCGACCTCACCCCTGTCAGCGACGCGGACCGAGCAGTCGAAGCGGCGCTCCGCGAGGCCCTCGGCCGGGAGCGTCCCGACGATGCCGTGGTCGGTGAGGAGTACGGCGCGACGGCGTCGGGACCGCGGCGCTGGGTCATCGACCCGATCGACGGCACCAAGAACTACGTGCGCGGCGTCCCGGTCTGGGCCACGCTCATCGCGCTGCAGAAGGACGAGCGGAGCGTGGTCGGCGTCGTCTCGGCGCCCGCGCTCGGACGCAGGTGGTGGGCAGCAGCTGGCGCCGGGGCGTGGACACGAACGGCCGTCACCGAGGCGCGCGCCTGCCGGGTGTCGCAGGTGGGAGCCCTGAACGACGCGTCGCTGTCGTACTCGTCGATCGCCGGGTGGGCCGCGGCCGGCCGGCACGCGCAGTTCAAGCGGTTGGTGGACTCCGTCTGGCGCAGCCGGGCGTTCGGTGACTTCTGGTCATACATGCTCGTCGCGGAGGGCGCGGTCGACATCGCCTGCGAGCCCGAGGTCTCACTGTGGGACCTGGCAGCGCTGAGCGTGATCGTCGAGGAGGCCGGTGGGCGCTTCACCGACCTGTCCGGCGTCGCCCGCGTCGACGGCGGCAGCGCGGTCGCGACCAACGGGCTGCTGCACGACGAAGTGCTTGCCGCTCTCACGCCGTGATCGCGCGCACCGGCGAGACGCCGGCACAACGCACCGCACGGCTGCTGCGGCAACAGGCCGAAGGATGCGCCCGGATGGGCAGCCCGCTGTACGACCTCCTGCTGCGCCGCGCCGCGGACGATCTGCTGGACGGCGGCCCGACCCTGCAGGTCCTCGAGGGCCACCTCGACGATCCAGGTCCGAGCGCGCTCGCGCTGCGCATGATGGGCGGGGTCCACGCACTCGTGCTGAGCGGGACGGCTCCTGACTTGGCGCGCTACTACCCGTCCGCATCGCCCGGCGCCGTGGCCGGCTCGCCCGATGAGGCATGGCCGGCATTCGCCGCGACACTCGAGGCCCATCGCGAGGAGGTCCGCAGCTGGTTGCAGCGGCCGCCGCAGACGAATGAGGTCGGCCGAGGCGCAGCGCTCGTTGGTGGCCTGCTCCACATCGCCGCGGAAGCGCCGCTGCCCGTGCGCCTCGTGGAGGTCGGTGCGAGCGGAGGCCTGAACCTGCGCGCGGACCGGTTCCGGATCGACGGCGAGGTCGCGAGCTACGGCGACCCGTCCTCGCCGGTGCAGCTCGGCGCTGCCTGGTTCGGCGTCGCGCCCCCGACCGCCGAGGTCGAGGTGGTCGAGCGGTACGGCGGAGACGTCGACCCCGTGGATGTCTCGCAGGAGCACGACCGGCTGCTTCTGGCGGCGTACGTTTGGCCCGACCAGCTGTCCCGGCTGGAGCGGCTGCGTGGTGCCTTCGAGCTTGCTGCCGCCATGCCGATCGCGGTGCGCCGCGAGAGCGCAGCCCAGACCCTCGATCGAACGTCGCTCGTCGACGGCACGTGGACGGTCCTCTGGCACTCGGTGTTTCGCCAGTACCTCTCGCACCAAGACCGCGATGCACTCGCCGCGCGAATCGAGGCTCTCGGCTCCGATGCCTCGCCGCGACGCCGCTTCGCCTACCTGACGCTGGAACCCACCCGGCGCGCACCGGAAGCCGAGTTCGAGTTCCTGGTCACCCTGCGCACCTGGCCCTCCGGCGAGGAGCGCATCCTGGGCAGCGCCTCAGGCCACGGCATCCCCACAACCTGGGAGCGGTAGACGCCGCAGCGCCGGGCATCGGCGTCAACCGGTGGGTGCCCCGGTCCGTCCGGTCGCGCCGCGAGCAAAGTCGACGGCGAGGGCTACCGCGGCGTCGACCGCCAGTGCCTGGCCGCGCTGTCTCGCTTCGTCGAACTCCTGGCCGTGTACTCGACGCAGCTTCGGCCCGTAGTCCTCCATGGTGCGCTGGGTTGTCGGCCGCGGTTCATCGCGAGCGAGGGCCTCGATGGCTCCCCACACCAGCCCGGCGACCGCCGGATTCCCCTGGATCGCCGCCAGGCCGGCCACGACAGCGAGGGCGTCAGGAAGATTGATGCGATCGTCGACTTCCGCGAGAGCTTCGAGTCCGGCGGCTGCCGGATACCGCGCCGCATCCGGGTCGTCGGCCGCAACCAACCGCGCTGCGAGGCTCGCCAGAACGATGCCTTTCCACCAGGTGAACCCGCATCTGTCGGCGACCGCGGCGCTCTCGTAGCTGAGTTGGATGCCTTGCGCGATTTCGCCGCGCACGAAGGCGGCGTTCGCGAGGACGCCGAGCGCCGCCGCCTCATCGTGCGTTCGCCCGTGCTGCCGGTCGTAGGCCAGCGCCTCTGTCGCTAGTTGTACGGCACGGTCGACGTCGTTGGCCTGCAATGCGCTGTTCGCGATCCGGTGCGCCAGGTGGTGCGCCTCCGCGTGCTCACCGACGGAGTACAACAGCTCGACGGCCGCCTCGTACTCCAGCACGGCAAGGTCGCTGCGGCCGACAAGGTCGTAGGCAGCTCCGCGCAGCCGGAGCGCGTGGGCGCGCAGCGCGGGGGGCACGTCGTCGCCGGCGACCGCGAGGAAGTGGTCGATGTGGTCGCGAGCCGCCGTCGGGTCGTTCGTCGGCCAGTAGTACTCAAGGCGCGTGAGGAGCGTGAGCCCGGCAGCCGCGGCCCCATGCTCCCGCGCCCACCCGAGTGCGAGATCGACGTTGGGACGCTCCGCCTGTGCGAGCGCGATCTCCGACGGACCGCGCGAATACTGATGCTCGGGAGAGTCAGGGCGGAACGCCTCGGTCAGGTGCGTGATCAGACGCTGCAAGAGGTTGTCGCGATCGGCTGGGGGGAGCTGCTCCGCAGCGAAGGAGCGGATCATCTCGAGCATGCCCACACGTCCTGACGACAGACGGCGCAGGAGGCTCTTGTCGACCAACGACTCGAGGACCACGACGTCGGCACCCGTGACATGCTCCACGGCCTCGACGGTCGCCGGGGCACGGAAGACCGAAAGCGCGGCGAGCACCTGCTGCTCGCCCGGTTCAAGGAGCTCGTAGGACCACTCGATCGTGGCTCGCAAAGTGCGCTGTCGTGTCGATGCGTCGCGCCCGCCGCGGAGACTGTCGAGTCGGGTGCCGAGCCGATCAAGTAGCTGCCGCGAGCCCAGCAGCGACGTCCGCGCTGCGGCGAGCTCGATCGCAAGTGGCAGCTCGTCGAGGCGCGCGCAGATCTCGTCAACCAGCTCGTCGGGTTCGAAGTCGGGACGCGCTGCGCAGGCCCGCGTGATGAACAGCGACCGGGCGTCCGGGGACGTCAGGCCGGACACCTCGTAGACGTGTTCGCCGGAAAGACGCAGCCGTTCGCGACTCGTCACCAGCACCTTGACGTTCGGGCACACGGCCAGGAGCGACGCGACGTCGTCGGCGGCGGCGATGACATGCTCGAAGTTGTCCAACAGGAGGAGCAACCGCCGGTCTGCCACGAGCTCTGCCAACGGCGCTCCACCACCGAGCGCCTGCGTGGCCGCGGCCGCGACCTCACCGGGCTCGCGCAACGCCGCCAGCGGCACCCACCACACGCCGTGCGGGGACGCCTCCGCCGCGGCGGCGGCGGCCTGCAGCTCCAGCCGCGTCTTCCCGGAACCGCCCGGTCCGGCGAGAGTGAGAAGCCGGACGTCGTCGCGTTCCAGCGTCTGCCGAACCTGGGACAGCTCAACGGCGCGGCCGACGAACGACGACGCGGTAACCGGCAGGTTGGTCCGGT
>JAICMG010000109.1 GCA_025929365.1 Frankiaceae bacterium | reverse complement strand
GGGCCGGAGGCTCCGCTTGTGGCGGGGGCTGCCGATGAGCTGCGGGCGGTGGGGTTCGATGTCTTCGGGCCGAGCGCTGCCGCGGCGGAGCTCGAGGGCAGCAAGGCCTTCGCCAAGGAGGTCATGGCCGCGGCGGGGGTTCCGACGGCCGGCTACCACCGGTGCACGACCGCCGATGAAGTTGCCGCTGCGCTGGATGAGTTCGGCCCGCCGTACGTCGTGAAGCACGACGAGCTGGCCGCGGGCAAGGGCGTCGTGGTCACCGAGGATCGGGCAGCGGCGCTTGCCCATGCCGCAGGGCACACGGTTGTCGTCGAGGAGTACCTCGACGGTCCCGAGGTATCGCTGTTCGCCGTCACCGACGGCGAGGAGATCGTGCCGCTGGTGCCCGCGCAGGACTTCAAGCGGGTCGGCGACGGCGACACCGGGCCGAACACGGGCGGCATGGGGGCGTACGCGCCATTGCCGTGGGCCCCGCCGGACCTGGTCGACGAGGTCGTTTCGAAGGTCGTCCGCCCGACCATCGAGGAGATGTCACGGCGCGGGACGCCCTTCGCGGGCCTCCTCTACGCCGGCCTCGCACTGACGTCCCGCGGGGTGCGGGTCGTCGAGTTCAACGTGCGGTTCGGCGATCCGGAGACGCAGTCCGTCCTCGCGTTGCTCGAGTCACCGCTTGGTGAGCTGTTGCAGGCGGCGGCCACCGGGACGCTCGCCGCGCACCCGCCGCTGAAGTGGCGCGCCGGCGCTTCGGTGACGGTCGTCGTCGCCGCAGCGGGGTACCCGGCATCGCCACGGACCGGCGATGCGATCACGGGGCTCGAGGAGATCACCGAAGCGGACGTGCTGCACGCCGGGACCGCGCGGGACGGCGATCGGCTGGTCACGAGTGGCGGCCGGGTGCTCGCGGTCACAACTGTCGGCACCGATCTCGCGAGTGCGAGAGAATCGGCGTACGACGCCGTCGCGCACATCCGGATCGACGGTGGTCACTACCGACGGGACATCGCACTGCGCGCATCGCAGGAAGAAGCACAGCAGGCGGCCGAGGAGAGCGGATGATCGAGCGCTACACCCTCCCCGAGATGGGGCAGGTGTGGAGTGAGGCGCACAAGTACGAGCTGTGGTGCCGGGTCGAGGCCATCGTGCTCGAGGCTCATGCGGCGGCCGGGACGGTGCCGGCGGACGTGGTCGCGCCGGTGCTCGCCGCCCCCGCACCCACGCCGGAAGCCGTCGCGGCGGTGGAGGCGGTCACACAGCACGACGTCATCGCGTTCCTGACAGCCTGGGCTGACAACACGAGTCCGCGCGAGGCCGCCGCGTGGGTGCACCACGGCATGACGTCGTCGGACCTGCTCGACACGGCGCTTGCGGTCCAGCTGACCGAGGCAACCGACCTGCTGGTCGTTCGCGCCACCGAGCTGGTCGGTGCGCTTCGCGACCACGCGCTGACGCATCGCGCGACGTTGCGGGTGGGCCGCACGCACGGCGTGCACGCCGAGCCCGACGTCTGGGGGCACCGGGTGGCGGACTTCGCGTTCGCGATGGCACGGTCCCGTGATCGTCTGAAGGCCGCGCGCGACGCCGTCGGCGTCGCCAAGATCTCCGGCGCCGTCGGGACGTACTCCAACATCGATCCCTCGGTCGAGCAGCACGTCGCCTCCGCGCTCGGCTTGCGTCCGGCCGAGGTCGCGACGCAGGTCGTCATCCGCGACGGGATCAGCGAGTGGGTGTCCGCGCTCGCCGTGCTCGCGACGGTGTGCGAGGCGATCGCGCTGGAGGTCCGGCACGGTCAGCGCACCGAGGTGCGCGAGCTCGCCGAGCCGTTCGGCTCGGGCCAGAAGGGCTCGAGCGCGATGCCGCACAAGCGCAACCCGATCCTGTGCGAGCGGATCTGCGGGCTCGCGCGGATCGTGCGCGCGCAGGTCGTCCCCGTGATGGAGGGCATCCCGCTCTGGCACGAGCGCGACATCTCGCACTCCTCGGTGGAGCGGATCGCCCTGCCGGACGCCGCGATCGGCACCGACTACCTGTTGCACCTCACGTCGCGTCTGGTGAACGGCCTCGTGGTCGACGCGGAGCGGATGCGCGCCAACCTCGACGCGACCGGTGGGTTGATCTACTCCAGCACGGTCTTGCTCGAGCTGGTCGAGTCGGGCCTGTCGCGCGAGGTCGCCTACGCCCTGACGCAGGCCGCCGCAATGGAGACCTGGTCCTCCGGGGTGCCGTTTCGCGAGACGTTGCGCAAGCACGCCGCCGACGCCAATCAGACGCTGGACGAGGCGCGGCTGGATGAGGTGTGCCGGCCGGAGCGCTACCTCGAGCGGCTGAGCGGGGTCTTCGGCCGGGTGTCGCAGCTCTCGTGACGGGCCCGATCCCGGAGCTGGCTGACCGGCACATCCACTCCGGCAAGGTGCGCGACCTGTACGACGCGGGTGACGGCCTGCTGCTGATGGTGGCGAGCGATCGCATCTCGGCGTTCGACTACATCCTTCCGTCGACCATCCCGGACAAGGGCGCGATCCTCACCCAGATGTCGCTGTGGTGGTTCGAGCAGGTCGCGGACGTCATCCCGAACCATGTCGTGGCGTCGGAGGTCGCTGATTTTCCGGCGGCCTTCAAGCCCTACGGCGATGCGCTCCGCGGCCGGTCGGTGCTGTGCCGCCGGCTCGACATGGTGCCGGTCGAGTGCGTCGCCCGCGGGTACCTCGCCGGCGGCGGCGTCACCGACTACGAGAGGAACGGGTCGGTGTGCGGGGTTCCGCTCCCGCCCGGCCTCCTTGACGGGTCGAAGCTGCCGGAGGCGATCTTCACGCCGACGACGAAGGCGCCGCAGGGCGAGCACGACGCGCCGATGACCTACGACGAGGTGGTCGCGGCGGTCGGGGCGGGCATCGCCGAGCAGTTGCAGACGCTGACGATCCGGGTCTACGAGCGCGGCCGCGACCTTGCCGAGACGGTCGGCATCCTGCTGGCCGACACGAAGGTCGAGCTCGGGTGGGACGTATCCGGTCAGCTCGTGCTGGGCGACGAGGTGCTCACGCCCGACTCATCGAGGTTCTGGCCGGCCGAGACGTGGCAGCCGGGCGGAGCGCAGCCGTCGTACGACAAGCAGTACGTGCGCGACTGGCTGGCCCACGAGTCGGGGTGGGACCGCACCGGCCCGCCGCCGCCCCTGCCGGACGACGTCGTGGCGCGCACCCGCGAGAAGTACGTCGAGGCCTACGAGCGCCTCACGGGCCGCCCCTTTACCTGACCCTCTTGTTCGAAGTAGCACACAAAGTGCCCCGGCACGGGGCGGGTGTTGCCTCCCGTCAACTGCTGTGACGGCTCGGCAGCGGATTGTGTGCTACTTCGTACAAAGGGGCCGTCGGTAGGGTTGGCGGCATGGTGCGGGTCGTGGTCGACGTGATGCCGAAGCCGGAGATCCTCGACCCGCAGGGACAGGCGATCGTCCGGGCGCTGCCAGGGTTGGGCTTCGACGGCGTTGCCTCGGTGCGTCAGGGCAAGCGCTTCGAGCTCGAGATCGACTCCGCCGACGCGGAGGATGTTGCGCGCCGCGCGGCCGCGGAGCTGTTGGCGAACCCGGCCATCGAGGACTTCACGGTTCGTTTGGAGAGCTGAGACCTAGCGCTTCGCTGATCTCCTGCACGGCCCGGTTGGTGCGTCCCGGCGAGGCGAAGGCCAGCCCGTCGAGGTGGACCTCGTCACCGATCTTCAGCCGTAGCGCGACGTGACAGCCCGCGGCTCCTGTTACGGCGAAGACCTCGCGGATCTCGCTGCGCCGCAGCCGGATGTCGCCACGAAAGTTGCGGACGATGACGCCGGAGTCGTCGCCGATCAGGCACACCACCCACAGCCGCCAGAGGCCAAGGATGAGGGCGAGCTCCAGGATGATCGTCGGGGTCAACGTCACGACTCGAAGGGCGATGCCGGCCTCGGGAAACACGATCTCGGCGTGGATTGCCCACGCGGCCGCTGCGGCCATCGCCCCGCAGAGGGTGCCGCGCGCCGCTCGGGTCAGCCGGGCGCGAAAGATCACGAGCCGTGACCCTAGCGAGCCGCCGGTTAGTTGATGGAGGGCGTGAGGGCGACGTCGAGCGTCATGGCGGCGACGGCGTGCCGGAGCCCGAAGCCGGTGGCGGGAATGACCTGGAGCTCGCGGCGCGGCCGCGGGAGCCGCGGCCCCGTGGGCTTCGGCACGTGAGCGCCGCACTCGTGGCAGTGGTCGTTGCGTACGAGGACCTCGCGGGCGCAGGCCGAGCACCTGCGCATCGGGCACAGCACCAGAGAGCGGTACCGGCGCGGTGTCTCGTCCATGGCTGCCCCTACTGAGTTGTTCGCTTGCCTCGGAGTCTGGCCGCAATGCCCGATTCGCCGCTATCGCCTCTTCGGACCGTTTCGGGTGGTCTGTCATGACTAGACCGCGTCCCCGTGCCCGCTGTGTCGACCTCTGGACGCCCCCTCGCGCCACCTAGACTGGGGCGCGTGCCCGCCACCTTTCGCGTCGGTGTGGTGACCTTTCCTGGATCGCTCGATGACCGCGATGCCGCGCGCGCCGTACGCGCCGCAGGCGCCGAGGCGGTCAGCCTCTGGCACGGCGACGCCACCCTCCACGGGGTCGACGCGGTCGTCCTCCCCGGCGGGTTCTCCTACGGCGACTACCTGCGCGCCGGCGCCATCGCGCGGTTCTCACCGGTCGTCGCCGAAATCGTCGCCGCGGCCAACGACGGTCTCCCGGTGCTCGGCATCTGCAACGGCTTCCAGGTGCTCTGCGAGTCCGGCCTGCTCCCCGGCGCGCTGATCCGCAACGCCGGCCTGCATTTCGTCTGCCGTGACCAGCGACTGCGCGTCGAGTGCACGACCACGCGCTGGACCTCGCACTACGCGGTCGGCGACGAGATCGTCATCCCGGTCAAGCACGGCGAGGGTCGTTACGTCGCCGACGCGGCGACGATCGATGAGCTCGAGCGCGACGCGCGGGTGGTCTTCCGCTACCTCGGCGGGAACCCGAACGGCGCACTCAACGACATCGCCGGGATCCGCAATGCTGCGGGCAACGTGGTCGGGCTGATGCCGCACCCGGAGCACGCGATCGAGGCGCTGACCGGACCGTCGATCGACGGCCTGCCGATGTTCGCCTCCGTCATCGACGCGCTTGTCGCGGTATGACCCCGACACCGATCGACACCGTCGAGCACGCCGAAGCCACGCCCGATCAGGCGCAGCCGTTCGCCGAGCTGGGCCTCAAGGACGACGAGTACGCCAGGATCCGCGAGATCCTCGGCCGCCGCCCGACCGACAGCGAGCTCGCGATGTACTCCGTGATGTGGAGCGAGCACTGCTCCTACAAGTCGAGCAAGGTGCACCTCCGCCAGTTCGCCGAGGACCCGCCCGCGAGCGAGGCGATGCTCGTCGGCATGGGCGAGAACGCCGGCGTCGTGGATGTCGGTGATGGCCTCGCCGTCACCTTCAAGGTCGAAAGCCACAACCACCCGTCGTACGTCGAGCCCTACCAGGGAGCCGCGACCGGTGTCGGCGGAATCGTGCGCGACATCCTCACGATGGGTGCGCGCCCGATCGCCGTCATGGACTCGCTGCGGTTCGGCGATGCCGATGCGCCGGACACCAAGCGGCTCGTCACCGGCGTCGTGGCGGGTGTCGGCGGCTATGGCAACTGCCTCGGCCTTCCCAACATCGGCGGCGAGGTCGGCTTCGACCCGACGTACCGCGGCAACCCGCTCGTCAACGCGCTGTGCGTCGGCGTCCTTCCGCACGAACGGTTGCAGCTCGCGCAGGCCAAGGGCCCGGGCAACAAGGTCGTGTTGCTCGGCGCGCTGACCGGTCGCGACGGCATCGGCGGTGTCTCCGTCCTTGCAAGCGCGACATTCGAGGAGGAGGGGGAGAGCAAGCGGCCCAGCGTCCAGGTCGGGGATCCCTTCACCGAGAAGATCCTCATCGAGTGCTGCCTCGAGCTCTTCGATGCCGGTCTTGTCACCGGCATCCAGGACCTCGGTGGCGCCGGCCTGTCGTGCGCGACCAGCGAGACCGCGTCGCACGGCGACGGCGGGATGCAGGTCGACCTCGACAAGGTGCCGTTGCGCGAGCCGTCGATGTCGCCACTCGAGGTGCTCACCAGCGAGTCGCAGGAGCGAATGCTCGCCATCGTCGAACCCGCCAACGTCGGCGCGGTCCTGGAGCGCTGCGCGCGATGGGGCGTGGTGTCCACCGTCATCGGGGAGGTCACGGGGAGCGGCCGGCTGGTGGTCAAGTGGCACGGCGAGACCGTGGTCGACGCACCACCGGGATCGCTGGCCGACGACGGTCCCGTGTATCACCGGCCATTCGTCCGGCCCGACGATGCCCAGGACTCGCTCGCCGGCGACACCTCGGCGCGGCTGCCACGACCCTCCAACGGCGACGAGCTGCGCGACGCTCTGCTGCGCCTGGTTGCCTCGCCCGAGCTGTGCTCGCGTCGCTGGGTGACCGAGCAATACGACCGGTACGTCCTCGGCGGTACGGTGCTGGCGATGCCGCACGACTCCGGAGTCGTCCGGCTCGGCGACGACAGCAGCCGGGGGATCGCACTGTCACTCGACGGCAACGGTCGTTTCGCGCGCCTCGACCCGCACGACGGCGCGCAGCTTGCGCTGTCGGAGGCATACCGCAACGTCGCCTGCGTCGGCGCGCAGCCGCTCGCCGTGTCGGACTGCCTCAACTTCGGCTCGCCCGAGGACCCCGCGGTGATGTGGCAGTTCGCCGAGGCCACTCGTGGTCTGGCGGAGGCCTGCCGCGTGCTCGGTACGCCGGTGACCGGCGGCAACGTCAGCTTCTACAACCAGACCGGGGCAACGGCGATCAACCCGACGCCCGTCATCGGCGTGCTCGGTGTGATCGCCGACGTCGCGCGCCGGATCCCGAGCGGCTTCACCGCTGCCGGGCAGCAGATCCTGCTGCTCGGGGACACCGAGGACGAGCTCGACGGCTCTGCGTGGGCGTGGGTGGAGCATCACCATCTCGGGGGCCGGCCGCCTGCGGTTCGGCTGGCCGCCGAGCGCGGCTTGGCAGCGGTCATGACCGAGGCCGCGACGCTGTCGATGCTCACCGCCGCGCACGACCTGTCGGAGGGCGGCTTGGCGCAGGCGCTCGTCGAGGCGTGTCTCGTCGGCGGCATCGGCGCGACCGTTCAGATCCCGGGCGACCCGTTCGTCGCGCTGTTCAGCGAGACCGCGGCGCGCGCGATCGTCGCCACCCACGACGTCGACGCCGTACTCGCCCTTGCGGCGAAGCATCACGTCGCCGCATCTGTGGTGGGCCAGACGGGCCGTCAGGGCCTGAGCGTCGACGGGCTGTTCACCGTTGACCTCGACGAGCTGCGCGAGCAGTCAGAAGGCACGCTGCCCGCGCTGTTCGGATAGATGGCCGCCAAGGCCGCGGCTGTCCGCGCGGCGTACGAGGCCCAGCAGCGCAACGTCGTCGACTGGCTGCTCGCCCTGCCGCCTGACATCTGGAAGCGGTCCTCGCGGTTGGCTGGGTGGACCGTGCGCGAGCTCGCCTTCCACGTCACCGGCATGACCGGCGTTGTCGTGAGTGCGCTCGCCGGCGGCAGGGTGCGCGAGAAGCCACTGACGATCGCCGCCTACACCTCGGCCTGGCCGGCCGCGGCGGCGGAGATCGCGCAGCGCGACCGGGACGCCGCGGCGCAGCTGACTCCCCGCGACGTGCTCACCAATGCCACGAACGCCCGCGCGGACTTGCTGAGTGCGTTGCATGCCACACCAGGTGATCCCGTCGTCCTGGGCCGGCGAGGCCCCCTCCGGCTGTCGGACTTGATGATCACCCGAGTGAACGAGCTGGTCGTCCACTCGATGGACCTGTCGGCGTCGGTCCCGGAGCTCGACGCCGTCCGCATCGACGCCCGGGCGCTGGGGGTCTCGGTGCGGATGCTCGCGGGCGTGCTCGCCGAGCGTGTCCCAGGTCACAGTGTCGAGGTGCGGGTGCCGCCGTACGCTGCGGTTCAGTGCGTCCCGGGTCCCCGGCACACTCGAGGCACGCCACCGAACGTCGTGGAGGTCGACGCGATGACGTGGGTGGAGCTGGCAACGGGCCGGACTCAGTGGGCCGATGCCGTCAGCGCCGGGCGGGTCCGCGCCAGCGGTGAGCGTGCCGACATCTCCGCGCACTTGCCGGTCCTGAGATGAGGACAGGCGGAGCCTGCTCCGCTTCAGCGCGGGGGGCGGGGTGGTGGACGTGATCGCCTACGGCGGCCGGCGGGCTCGCACTGGAGACGGGCCGAAGCCGCCACGGGTCCGCGCATCCCCGAAGACCCTGCGCGCCCTGGTCGACCGCAGGCGAAGCACGGCCATGTTCGAAGGGGTCGCGAAGCACGGCGACGTCGTCGAGCTGGGTGGGCCGGGCTTTCGGATCTGGCTGGTGTCGGACCCGGCGCTCGCGCGAGAGGTGCTCGTCGACCGAGGGCGCCAGGTCACCAAGGGCTTCGGGATCAGGATGATCTCGATCGGGCTCGGCAACGGCATCCTCACCAATGAGGACCCCGTCTCCCACAAGCGAAACCGACGCCTGATCAACCCCGCCTTCTCGGTGACCGCGTTGCGTAAGTACGCGGACGTCATGGCGGGCGCGGCTGTGCGGGCCGACGAGCGATGGCGCGTCGGCCAGGAGGTCGAGATCACCGACGAGATGGGCCGAATCGCCTTGGACGTCGTCGGGCGAACCCTGCTCGGGGACGAGACCGACCGCGATGCCCGCACCGTGATCGACTCGCTCGAAGTGATCCTTCGCCGGTTCGGCATCGGGTTCATCCCCGGTGCGACGAAGCTGCTCGAGACGAACTTCCCACCGGCGGTGAAGATCAGGAACGCCGTCGCGTCCATGCGATCAACCGTGGAGCGGGTGGTCGTGGACCACAAGCAGTCGGGCCGCAACTACGACGACATCGTCTCCGCATTGCTCGCCGCGACGGAGGATGGCGAGGGCTTCACCGAGCAGCAGGTGCTCGACGAGACCCTGACTTTGATGCTGGCCGGCTTCGAGACCACCGCCAACGCCCTCGCATGGACGTGGTGGCTGCTCGACCAGAACGCGGACGTCGCCGCCAAGCTGCGCGCGGAGATCGACACCGTGATCGGCGATGGTGTCCCGACGTACGACGACATCGCGCGGCTGCCCTACACGATGGCGACCATCGCGGAGACCATGCGGTTGCGCCCGCCGGCGTGGATCCTCGAACGGGAGACGACCGAAGCGTTCGACATCGGCGGCTACCCGGTCGCGGCCGGCCAGACCGTCCTGATGAGCCCGTGGATCATTCACCGCGACCCTCGGTGGTGGGGGCCGGACGCCCACTCCTACCGGCCGGATCGCTGGATCAACGCCGACGGCGCGTTCGACCATTCGGCACCCGGGCAACCGCGTGGCGCCTACTTCCCGTTCGGAGCCGGCAGCCGGATGTGCATCGGTGAGCAGTTCGCGTGGTCGGAGGCCGTCCTGGTCCTCGCCACGCTCGCGCGCCGGTGGGCGCCCGTCATCGTGCCGGGCCAGCGGGTGCGGACGTGGGCCGCCGTGACGCTGCGCCCGCACCCGGGAATCAGGATGCGGCTCGAACCGACGGCAAGAGCCCGAGGCGGGTGACGCGAACGTTGTGATCATGACTTCACGCCGGGTTCGTCGCGTCGTCCTGGTTGCCTGCACCGCGCTCCTTGGGTACGCGGTCGTCCCCGCGGCGGCGTCGACGACCTCGTCCCACTCCGCGGGGCACGCGCCGCCGCCCCGCGCGCACGCGCCGCACAACCTGGCGATCAGGACGCTGTCGGTGCGCGCCGACCTCGTCTCCGGCCACGAGGTGCTCACGCGAATCCTGCTTCCTGCCGGCGCCACACCGTCGCAGCTGCGGGTGCGGCTCAACGGTCGTGACGTCAGCGGCTGGTTCGCGATGCGGCCGGACCACAACGTCGACGGGCTGGTGCGCGACCTGCGGCTCGGCACCAACCGCCTGATCGCCCGTGTGGCCGGTCAGCGCGCCGAGCTGACCATCACGGACCACCCGGTCGGCGGGCCGGTGTTCTCCGGGCCGCAGGTCAAGCCCTGGCAATGCGAGGCGGGCGCGACAGACCGTCAGTGCAACCGCGAGGCGTCGTACTCCTATCAGTACCTGCCGGTCGGCACGAACGACGTTGCGGGTGGCGTCACCGGCGTCGCGTCGCTGAGCGCCTTCCGGTCCTATGACCCCGCGTCCCCGCCGCCGGCTCCGGAGATCGCCACGACCACGACCCGTAACGGCGTCACTCTGCCGTTCATCGTCCGCGTCGAGACCGGTTACATCGACCGTGACCAGTACCAGATCGCGGCGCTCTGGCAGCCCGGCAAGCGCTGGCAGCCGTGGGCGCCGCAACCGCAGTACATCCACCGTCTCGTGATCACGCACGGCGCGAGCTGCGACACGACGTACGGCGTCGGCTCGGCACCCAGCGTGCTCGACCCGAAGATCCTCGGTGCCGGTTTCGTGGTGAT
>JAICMG010000091.1 GCA_025929365.1 Frankiaceae bacterium | reverse complement strand
CACGGCGTCGACGTCGGGCCGCTCCTCACGGTCGACCTTGACGTTGGTGAAGTGCTCGTTCATGTACGACGCGACGGTCTCGTCCTCGAACGACTCGTGCGCCATGACGTGGCACCAGTGGCAGGCCGCGTACCCGACCGACAACAGAATTGGTGCATCACGGCGCCTGGCTTCCTCGAACGCCTCGGGTCCCCACTCCCACCAATCCACAGGATTACCTGCATGTTGCTGGAGATAGGGGCTGGTTGCGTTGGCGAGGCGGTTAGCCATTCCTGTGACTCCTGACGAGTGGCACGTGCATCACTTTCCTTGGAGTGATGCACGAGAGTGATGCACGAAACCAGCGTACGATGGCTTCTCAAGCCTAGGAGGTCTCGTGGCGACGCGTTCTCAGCCGAAGTTGCTCGCCCAGGGCAAGCCGCGTACGTCGGGCGGCGGCTCGCGGCCGTGGCGCGTGCGGCTCTATGCGCCGTCGACGGGCAGCAACAAGTACCAGGTGTTCTTCAAGGCGCCGGCCGGCGAGGGTGAGCCGTGGAGGCGCGTGCTGCGGCGGGCGAGCTCCGAGGAGGAGGCCCGCAAGATCTTCGCTCAGGCCGAGGCCGCGCTCGACACCGAGCAGGCGACGCCGGTCGGCGCCGACGTCCGTGCCTCCCGGACTATCCAGATGCTCGGTGAGGAGTACCTCAAGGAGAGCCTCGCGCGGGGTAAGCAACCGCGCACGATGGAGCAGCGCATCTCCCGGCTCAACGCGCACGTCCTCCCGACGATCGGCGACGTGCCGGTGACGAAGTGGCGCGTCGAGCACAGCCGCCGCGTCATGGAGAAGGGGTCGAGGACGCTCTTCTGCCGGCGCGGCCGCGAGGACCTGCGCGGCCAACTCGCCGCGATGCGCAAACTGGCCTGGCGGCTCGGCTGGCTGGACCGGTCGATCGACCCCCTCGACGGGCTCGAGATCGGCCGAGCAACCGTGCATCACGGGGCTACAGCACAGTACGTCGACCCGCGCCTGCGGCCAGAGACCCGTCAGGTGAAGGCGATGGCAGCGGCGGCCGACAAGCTGTGCGGATCCGACGGAACCGACCCGCTGATGACCCGCCTACCGCTGTTCGGCACGAAGATCCGCGTCGCCGGCTTCGGCGGCCTGCGACTCGGCGAGCAGAACGCCCTCCGCGCGATTGACGTCTTCTTCGAGCATGGCTACGTCCACGTCAACGGCTCCTGGATCACGCCGCGCAAGGCGCTCGGTTTCCGCGGACCGGTGAAGAACCACGTCCTCCACGAGGTTCCGCTGCCGAAGTCCCTGATGCACGACGAGCTCCTTCCTCGCGTTCGCGAGCTGCTGGACCTCTCGCCCACGGCGTCGCTCCAGCAGGTGATCAACGCCCAAGAGGCCGAGCGCCAGCGTCGGGCCTCACTCGCCCAGCGCGAGAGGGACAAGGCTCTCGCCTGGTGGAACTACCCGGTGCCGCCCGAGGACGAGCTCTGGCTCTTCGTCGATACCGTCACCGGGCTGCCGGTGAAGCCGGAGATGCACAACGAGCGCTGGCACCGCGTCCGCCTCTGGGTCGAAGAGAACGACACCGAGCGTTCCTGGCCCAAGACGATCGTCTACCGCAACCTGCGCCACCACGCCGCCACCAAGTGGTTCCACGAGGAACTGGGCGAGCCCTGGGAGGTCGTCGCCCAGTACCTCGGCGACAAGCTCACCACGGTCCTCAACCACTACGTCCGTGCGGGCGAGGACGCCCTCCGTGACTCCGTGTCCAAGTTGATGTCGCGCTGACGCGCAGCAGCTACGTTTCGTCCGATCGATCGCCGGAATCGTCCCTCGGACGATCCGACGGCTCTTGTGCGCCGGCAGCCCCAACAACAGGGCGACCCCCGCTGCCAAAGGTCGGCTCACCGGTGAACTCGTACTCGGCTCCGGACATGCTCATCGTCACGGGTCGAGGGTCCGGCAGGTCAGCCGGCACCACATCGGCGTCATCCGGGTGGTGGTAGATCCAGTACCCAGCCGACGAGAGGGTGAGGTCGTTGAAGAAGCGCTGCAGTTTCACGGTGCCGGCCTGCACGTGGTCAGGCCGACCCGCGCGAGTGATTTCAACCTTTGCACCAGACTCGATGACGGGCATCGGATCACTCATGATCAGGCCGAGCTTCCGCGTGAGGGGAAAGGTGACCCCCCATGCGGTCATGAAGCCGACTCCGGACCATGGGTCGTCATCAGGCTGGGGGACCAGCCCGACCGGCGCGTCGCAGGTGAGCAGGGAACGTCGGTCGAAACGAACCAATGTCCACGGACGGCCAGCCAGGTAGGGAAACAGCTCATCGACCAAGCTCGCCATCTGTTCGATGTGTGAGTCCGGTCGAATTCGGATGGGTGGACCGCCGGGCTTGGTCGCCTGTTGCCAGATGATCGCGGCCTGTTCGTCGGAAATATCCACCCCATGCCGACGCTTCACCCAGGACGCAACGTTTGCTCGCCCGCCGTGCCCGATTTCAAGGCGGGCGAACTGGACTGCGGTGTACTCCATATTGCGCCGTTGATCAGGCCCTCGGACTGCCTGAACCGCGACGAAGAAGGCCAGCAGGTCTCGATCGTCATGTTCGAGAGGCCAAAACCCGCGATCGATCTTTGAAAAGACCGTAGCGGCTTCGCCTTCGATGCCGGACAACAGCTTCTCGAATGCGTCGGGCCCATTCGAGCGGCCGTCGACGTCGTAGAAGCCGTTCTCCGCGGCCGCTTTCCGAACGCTCTGCTTGAACCTCTGCTCCCCCGGCAGCCGCACCGTGCCGATCTGGTCGCCGTCGCTGAACCCGCGAAGGTAGAACTGCGGGACCGTGTGATGACGCTTGGCCACGTTCGCCATGACTCAGGCAAGCCCCGCGTACCGCTCGAGGAACTCGATCAGTTTGCCGAGGACGCGCTGCTTCTTGGCTGCGTGATCGTTGTCCTTCGAGAAGCGAGAGGCAGGCGGAAGGATCTTGGTGATCGCGGTGCCTGTCGTCGGCACGGCGCCGTCTCGGAAGGCGCCGGCGACGAATGCGCGGGTCTCTTCGGGCTTGAGGGTCTCCTCGGCGATGAGCGCGTCCAGCTCGGCGTCGCGGCGCTCGCTGATGAACCGCCGCCAGTCGTCACCGACGTCGTCACTGACCGACTGCGAGTCGACGAACGCCACGATCAGGTCGCGCTTGTTGCGCAGGGTCGGGCTGGCGTCGACGGCGTCCAGGATCTCGGTCACGTTGCTCACGTGCTCGGTGCCGGCTGCCTTGGCCTCGCGCCACTTCATGACGAGCATGAGGATGTAGTCAATGTTGACCTCGACCTGCTTGACGAGCTCGATCTCGAACACGACGTCGTCGAGGATCGACTCCTTCTCCTTCTTCTCGCTCTTGCGGTGCTTCTCCCACAGGGCGTTGTAGATGCTGGTGTAGTTCTGCAGGTCGCGCGGCGACAACCCGTCGTCCGCGGCGAACTCGTCGAACGAGGTGAGAATGTTGCGTAGCTTGAGAATCTCGCCGAATAGAACCACGAACCGCTTCTCAGCGGCCTCGCCGAACGGCTCCTCCCCCGGCGGCGTCGACGCCAGCAGCTCGCCGACGGCTTTCTCGTAGGCGCTGCGGTAGTCCTGGTAGGGCTTGAGCAGTACGACGCCGCGGGCTTCGCTGTTGCCGAAGAGCGCGAGCGCGTCGTCGACGGCGGATTCGAGGTTGCGGAAGCAGACGATGTTGCCGTAGGCCTTGACCGAGTTCAGGATCCGGTTGGTGCGGCTGAACGCCTGGATCAGCCCGTGTGACTTGAGGTTCTTGTCGACCCACAGGGTATTGAGCGTGGTCGCGTCGAACCCGGTGAGGAACATGTTGACGACGAGGAGCAGGTCGACGTCGCGGTCCTTGAGCCTGCGCGCGAGGTCCTTGTGGTAGTTCTCGAACTTCGCCGACGAGGTGTCGTACGAGGTTCCGAACGCGGCGTTGTAGTCAGCGATCGCCTTCTCGAGGAAGTCCCGCGAGGAGCCGTCGAGCGCGTCGGTGTCGAAGCCCTCGTCGCCGAGGATTCCGCCCTCTTCGATCTCCTCGTTTGCGTAGTAGCTGAAGATCGTCGCGACCTTCAGCGGCTGGTACGCCGGGTCCGCGGACTTCCGCTCGGCCTGCTGCTTCTCGAACTCCAGGTAGTAGGCCTTGAGCGCCGGGACCGAGGCGGTGGCAAACATCGAGTTGAAGCCGCGGACCCGCTTCTCGCCGAGGTTGTAGCCCTGGCCTCGCATGGTCTTGGTGTCGAAGTGGTCGAGGACGTAGGTGACGACTTGGCGGATCCGCTCGGGCGCGAGCATGACCTCTTCGGTGTTGATCGCCTCGACGTCCTTGTCGCTGACGTGGTCGGCGACCTTGACGGTGTTCTGGTAAGAGACGCGGAAGGGCAGCACGTTGCCGTCGTTGATGGCGTCGACGATCGTGTAGGTGTGCAGCCGGTCGCCGAAGACGGCCTCGGTGGTGTCCAGCTTCGCGCCGGTCGCGTTCTCGGGGAAGATCGGCGTCCCGGTGAAGCCGAACAGGTGGTAGCGCTTGAAGGCCTTGCGGATCGCCGCGCCCATGTCTCCGAACTGGCTCCGGTGGCACTCGTCAAAGATGAGCACGACGTGGCCGCTCGTGATCTCGTGCCCGCGGTTCTGCTCGATGAACCGGGCGAGCTTCTGGATCGTGGTGACGATGATCCGCGAGTTCGGGGTCTGCAGCTGCCGCTTGAGTTCCGCCGTGGACCTGGACCCGTTGACCGAGTCCTTCTCGAACCGGTTGTACTCCAGCATCGTCTGGTAGTCGAGGTCCTTGCGGTCGACTACGAACAGAACCTTGTCAACGGCCTCCATCCGTGACGCAAGCTGTGCGGTCTTGAACGACGTGAGCGTCTTCCCGGACCCGGTGGTGTGCCAGATGTAACCGCCTGCCGCGGTCGTGCCGAGCTGCTTCATGTTGGTCGAGGTGACCACACGCTGCAGGATCCGCTCGGCCGCGACGATCTGGTACGGCCGCATCACCAGCAGTGTCCGGGACACGTCGAAGACGGAGTACTTCGTGAGCACGTTGAGAAGCGTGTGCTTGGCGAAGAATGTCTTCGTGAACGCCGTCAGGTCACCGATGCGCTTGTTGCTGGCATCGGTCCACCAGGAGGTGAACTCGAAGGTGTTCGAGGTCTGCTTCCTGCCGCGGCGGCCGCCCTCGGACTCCGCGATCCGCCGGGCGCGGGTGGTGTTGGCGTAGTACTTCGTGTGCGTGCCGTTGGAGATCACGAACAGCTGGACGTACTCGAACAGGCCGGCATCGGACCAGAACGACTCCCGCTGGTAGCGGTCGATCTGGTTGAACGCCTCCTTCAACGGCACCCCGCGGCGCTTGAGCTCGACATGCACCAGCGGCAGGCCGTTGACCAGGATCGTGACGTCGTAACGGTGCTGGCGCTCGACGCCGCCGCCCTCGCCTACCGACTCGTATTGGTTGATGACCTGGAGCCGGTTGTTGTGGATGTTCGACTTGTCGATCAGCTTGATGTTCTTGCTGGTGCCGTCGTCGCGCAGCAGGACCTGGATCGGGTCCTCCTGGATGCGCGCGGTCTTCTCGACGATGCCCTCGCTCTTCGCGGCGATCTTCTCGCCGAAGAACCGCGTCCACTCCACGTCGCTGAATGTGACGTCGTTGACGATCTCGAGCTGCCGGCGCAGGTTGGCCTCGAGGTCAGCCGACGAAGTGATCGTAAGTCGCTCGTAAGCCTGTGACCCCAGCTGGGCGATGAACTCCTCCTCCAGCGCGGCCTCGGATTGATAGCCCTGCGCCTTTGCCAGGTCAGGCACGTACGCCGCGACGACGGTCGACTCGTCAGAGACCGCGATCGGCTCGTAGCGCAGCGAGGAGTCGGGAGCCTCCGTCATGCGGCCTCCTCGAAAGTCAACAGCTTGTCGCGGTAGTACTCGTACTGCTTCTGCCGGGCTGCGATCTCGGCAGGCAGGCCAATCGACAGGTCATTCACAAGCATGTCGAAGTGACGGAGGGTCAACGCGACACTGCGCTGCTCGTCGAGCGACGGCAGCGGGATCTCCCATCCGAAGAAGCCCTGCGAATCGACGGCCGCCATTGAGCCGTCGGTGCGGACGCAGGCCGAACGGATTCGCTCACTGTCTGCTCGCAGAGCTTGATAGACGTACTCAGCGTCTACATCTTCGCGCGGGATGAGCAGTCGCATGTCCTGGTTGACCGTGGTATCGACCTTGATCAGACCCACCGGCAGGACGCGACGCAGGATGTTGGAGCGCATCACTACGGCAACAGAGGGTGCCCGAACCAGCCGAAGCGAGGTCTCCTCAAGGGCTCTCTGAGTGACCCGCCCACGAATCTCGTCGGTGCTCGTATCGCTCACGTCCATCGAGGCGAGCCACGGGATGGTGCCCGACTCCCAGTACGACGGGTTTGACTTCGACGGAGTCATCCCGCCCTGCCACCTGCCCAACGTTCCGAGAGAAACCGCGTCAGCGTCCACCCGATCCAGGATGATCCGGCGATAGTAGGCATACTGGCGGGAGCGATATTCAAGCTCGGCTTCAAGCTCGGCTTTGAGGCACTCCATTTTATCAAGAATTGAGGCAATCTCGCGCTGAATCGCCAACGGCGGGACCGATATTTTGATCTTTCCTAGGTTCGCACCCGAGATCCTGGCCAGTTTCGATTCTGTGGCGAACTGCCCCTTTTGCTGGTGGAAGTCACTTGACTGGAAGAAGTGAGCTGCAAATCGCGGGTCGAGGCTGTGCCGGTAGATGTAGCAGTCGTCGTGAACAGCGACCTCGTAGTCACCCAACCAGGCAACTGCCTTTCCGAGCTCCACCACGTTCTCGCCAGTCGCCGCGATTACCAGATCGCCCTTGCGGGCGAGGCGAAGGCTGTCGCGCATGGACGCGCGCACGAAGCGCTTCACCCGAGTAGTCCACGTGCCGTAGTCGGTGTAGACCTCGCCATAGTGAATGGCGCCGAGCCCATCCTCGACGTAATCGGCCTTGGTAAACCTCCGCCCGCGAATGAACTCACCGACGTCTGAGAGCGCGGCCCGCTCAACACCGGCCGGGCAATGCTCGGCGATAAGATCATCGATCCGGCTCACGCCGCTCCCCCGCCTTCAACAATCTGCAATGGCCCTGCACCGTTCCACCCCAGGGAGTCGATCGCGGCAGCCATGACCTGATTGTTTCTAATGTTGGTTACGATGCCGTGGACTAGTTGCCGACATGGCTCGTACTTCGTCAGCGCCTCCGCCTCGGCAGAGTCCCCGTGGATTACTTCGCTGAGTTCGCTAAAGAGCGTGTAACCGTTGCTGGAGAACTCGGACGGGATGATGTGGCTTTGGGCATCCACCTCTTCCAGCAGGTCCTTGAAGGTCTTCCGCCTGCCATTCGAGTACTTCGTGGGGATGTCGATGGCAGCGGCCGCCTGCGACGTGACAATCTCGAAGGCCTTGCGCAGATAGATCATCGACCCAGCACCCAAATGGTCCTCAAACGCGATCTGAGCCCGCTCGAACAACTCCTGGATCTCGCCAAGCTGGGCGCCAGCGGATGCTGCAACATCACGCCTGTTTTCGGTGAATCGTTCCAAGTGCACAAGCGGAGCCTGCGCGAATAGATCATCGGTGCAACCGACAAGGAACCACGCTTCCATCGGGGATTCGCAAGCCGAGCACCGGAGGGTCACGTCGATGCTCACGGAGTGCGAGCCTGTGACAAGGCACGACAGGCGAAGGCCCGAGAAGAAGGTCCGTGTGTCACCGCAAGGGCGACAGTAATAGTTCCGGATGACTCGCCCAACCTCTACGTTCTTGTGTCGTCCCCAACCGAGCCTCTGAGCGCCGAGAAATCCTTCGACCTGGACCTGCGACGTATCTGGTGCCCGACTGAGCACCTCAGAGAGCCTCACTGCCTGCGCCCTCCAGGTCCGCAACGATGGCGTCGATCTCAGTACGAAGCTTCGCCTGGCGCTCAACAACGCGAGCGATCTCAGCATTGAGCGCCTTGATGTCCGTCGCGACGCGAGTGTCCTCCGCCTCAACGTATGAGCTCACCGCGATGTTGTAGCCGTTCTCGGCGATCACTCCGTGACCGATCAGTGTCGCGAAGTGGGGGGCTTCCTGACGGGCCCTGAAGGCATCGAGAATCTTGTGCTGGTGATCGGCCGTGAGCTTGTTCTTGTTGCCCCGCCGGGTGAACTCGGCGGACGCATCGATGAAGAGGACCTTGTTGTCGGTCTTCGACTTCTTGAGCACGATGATGCACGTGGCGATCGTCGTACCGAAGAAGAGGTCCGGTGGGAGCTGGATAACGGCGTCGACGAAGTTGTTGTCGACCAGGTACTTGCGGATCTTCTGCTCCGCGCCGCCGCGGTAGAGCACGCCGGGGAACTCGACGATCGCCGCGGTGCCGTCGACCGCGAGCCACGACAGCATGTGCATGGTGAATGCCAGGTCGGCCTTCGACTTCGGGGCGAGCACGCCGGCCGGCGCGTAGCGCTCGTCGTTGATGAGCAGCGGGTTCGCGTCGCCCTCCCACTTGATGGAGTACGGCGGGTTGGACACGATCGCCTCGAACGGCTCGTCGTCCCAGTGCGCGGGGTCGATCAGGGTGTCGCCGTGGGCGATTTCGAACTGCTCGTAGTTGATGTCGTGCAGGAACATGTTGATCCGGCACAGGTTGTAGGTGGTCAGGTTGATCTCCTGGCCGAAGAAGCCCTTGCGCACGCCTCCCGGCAGGACCTTGTTGAACTTCAGCAGCAGCGACCCTGAGCCGCACGCCGGGTCGTAGACCTTGTTGACCTCGGTCTTGCCGACCACAGTGATCCGCGCGAGGAGCTCGGAGACCTCCTGAGGCGTGTAGTACTCGCCGCCGGACTTGCCGGCATTGGCGGCGTACATGCCCATGAGGTACTCATACGCGTCGCCGAACGCGTCGATCGTGTTGTGGGTGAAGCCGCCGTTGCCGAAGTTCAGCTCTCCGATCGCGTCGAGGAGCTTCACGAGCTTCTCGTTGCGCTTGGCGACTGTCGGCCCGAGCTTGGCGCTGTTGACGTCGACGTCGGCGAAGAGGCCCTTGATGTCGTCCTCGGAGTCGGCGCCGACCGCCGATGCCTCGATGTTCGTGAAGACCCGGGACAGCGTCTCGTTGAGATTCTCGTCGTGGCGCGCCCGCTCGCGGACGTTGGCGAACAGGTCCTGCGGCAGGATGAAGAACCCCTTCTCATTCACCACCTCGGCCCGCGCCTGCTCGGCGTCGTCGTTGCCCAGGTAGCGGTAGTCGAAGTCCGTGTGGCCGGCCTTGCGCTCCGCCTCATTGAGGTAGGCGGTCAGGTTCTCGGAGATGAACCGGTAGAAGAGCATCCCGAGCACGTAGGACTTGAAGTCCCAGCCGTCGACGCTGCCGCGCATGTCGTTGGCGATCCGCCAGATTGTCTTATGAAGCTCTGCCCGCTCGGCCTCTTTGCTCGCCACACTCACGCGGTGCAGTCTTTCATCCGGGCCCGACGAATCCGGCAGAACCACTGGAAGTGTCGGAACCGGCTGCGATCATCGCGGGGTGAGTGGAAAGCACATCGAGCTCTTCCTCGTCGACGGCACCCCCGGCGGGCTGACGACAGCCGAGATCCTGAACTGGACCGGACAGGTCATCAGCGCGCCGCGATCGGAGATGAGCGCCCTCGTGCGCCGAGCAGAGCTCGCCGGAACGTGCGTGTACTTGCTCCTCGGACCTGACGAGCAGGGCGGCACACGCTGCTACATCGGCGAGACGGACGACTTCAAGGCACGCCTTCGCTACCACGACGCGAACAAGGAGTTCTGGCGCAAGGCCGTCGTGATCACGTCGAAGGACGCGAACCTGACGAAGGCGCACGGGCGATACCTGGAGGCCCGGCTGATTTCGCTCGCCCTCCAGGCTGGTCGTGTTGTCCTCGATAACGGGACAACACCGCCTCCACAAGCTTTGCCCGAGGCCCACGCCTCAGACATGGACTACTTCGTCGACCAGCTACAGATCGTCCTTCCGGTCCTCGGCGTCGACGCGATCCGCGGCCGGGAGACGGTCGCCGTGCCGCCGGCACGGCACGAACAGTTAGTGTCACCGATCTTCCATCTCGTGAACCGCAAGCTCGGTGTGGCGGCGACCGCGCAACAAATCGACGGCGAGTTCACCATGCTCGCCGGGTCCACGGTGGTCGCCGACTGGCACGGTGTCGGTAAGGCCGACAGCACCATCAAGGCATACGAGTCGTACCGCGCTCAACACCTCAAGTTAATCGCCGATGGCTCGATCGTGGTTGAGAACGCTGTCGGGCAGGTGGCGAAGGACATCGTCTTCGGCTCTCCGTCAACCGCTGGCGCCATTGCCCAGGGGCGGTCTTGCAACGGACGGATCTCGTGGATGGCCGATGACGGCACCACCTTCGGAGCGTGGGAGAGCCGGGGCGTCGATCCTCAGGACGAGTGACCGCGCCCCGCACGGTTCAGTCGGGGCCTCGGCATCGCCCTACGCCACTTTCTCGCCCCGTACAACCCGCCGCACCGAACCCGTTCACCGTCGACGCTCGGCACCAACCACCAACGGCTCCCAGACCAATCCTCCGAGCCGCCCCTTCTCACCTCTCTCAGAAGCGGCACGCATGCTACGAAATTCAGTAGCGGGACGGGTGCTGTTGTACCCGCTGACCTGCGGTTTCGTGGTTATCGACGGTTGCTGATGGAGGTAATTTGGGTGCATGGCGGGATGAAGATCTACCGCGGCGCGGCAGCCGCCGCCCGGCACTACGTCGAGGCCGACCGCTCCCGGGCTGACGACTACTACCTCGCGGAGGGCAGCGGCGTCGCCATGCGGATCGTCGCCACTCCGGAGTCCGTCGAGCATCGAAGCGACATTGACGGCGTGACCTACGAGCATTGGGTCGCCGGCTACGACGTCGAGACGGGCGCCGCCAAGGGTCGCCTGCGGACCGACGACCAGGGCGTCCGGTTCGTCGAGGTCACCGTCAACGGGCCGAAGACCTGGTCACTGGCGGCCGCACTGCACCCCGAGATCGCCGAGGCCTACGACGACGCGCAGATGGCGGCGGCCGAGGAGATCATCGCCTGGCTCGCCTCGCACGCGACGACCCGCGTGGGTCCGCGAGGCCGCCAGGTGCAGGTGCCAGTCGAGCAGATCGAAGCTGCCGTCGTACGTCACTTCACCTCGCGGGCCGGGGACCCTCACCGACACCTGCATCTCCAGATCAACGCCCGGGTCTTTGCGGCGGGAGTTTGGCGAGGGCTCCACACCGTCGGGGTCCGCGACAGTCTGGAGGCGATCAACGGGATCGGGCACGCGGCGGTGATGACCAACCCGGAGTTCCGGACGGCTCTCGCGAGGCACGGCTACACCCTCGACCCCGAGACCGGCGAGGTCACCCAGTTGGCGGCCTACACCGGAGCATTCAGCGCCCGGGCGAAGCAGATCGAGGCCAACGTCGACACCTACGAGGCCGAGTGGCGCTCCGAACATCCCGGCGAGGAGCCCGGGCCGGCGCTGCGGCAGGCATGGGATCGGCGAGCGTGGGCCGACGCGCGGCCGGACAAGGTGGTGCCTACAAACGGTGAGGAACTGCGGCACCGCTGGATGGAGGAGTTGCACGACCTCGGTTACCTCTCTCCGGCGCCGGGCGCTCCGCTACCCGTGTTGCGGACGGGCGCCGTCGACCGCGACGGTGTCGTCGAGCTGGCTCTCGTCCGGCTGGGCTCGCGTCGCTCGGCGTGGAACGCGGCCGACGCCCGGGGTGAGGTCGAGCGGATCATCGTGTCCGGCGGAGGCGTGGTCGACCGGGCCGTGCGCCGCGAGTTGGCAGAGGATCTGACCGCTCGCGTCATCGCCGCCTCACGCCCGCTACTCCCCCGATCGGACGTGCCCGAGCACGTGCGTTCGTTCACGTCGGTCGACGTGCTGGCCGTCGAGCACGAGATCGTCGACCGCCTTGCGACTCGTGCCGAAGCCAAGACGATTACCGTGATCGAGGGCGCGGCCGGGGCTGGCAAGACCGCCCGTCTCGCGGCAACCCGCGAGCGGGCGATCGCCGCCGGCCGTCGGATGGTCGTGGTCACCCCGACCCTCAAGGCGGCCCAGGTCGCAGAGGGCGCAATCGGCGCGGCGTCGTACTCCGCAGCCTGGCTGCTCCACCAGCACGGCTTCCGCTGGAACGAGGACGGTCGGTGGAGTCGAGTCGACTCCGTGCCCGACGTCAGCGCCCGACTACGTCGAGGCGACCTGCTCGTCCTCGACGAGGCGGGCATGGTCGATCAGGACACTGCCCGCGCGCTACTCCGCCTGGCCGACGAGACCCAGGCACTCGTGAGGCTGGTCGGCGACCGTCATCAGCTCCCCGCCGTCGGCCGTGGCGGGGTCCTGGACCTGGCGATAAGGTACGCACCCGACCGGGTGCAACAGCTTGACGGCGTACGCCGCTTCAAGGACCCCCGCTATGCCGAGCTGTCGGTGCGGATGCGGACGGGCACCGCGCCTGGCGAGGTGTTCGATGAACT
>JAICMG010000086.1 GCA_025929365.1 Frankiaceae bacterium | reverse complement strand
GACTTCAACATGAGCACCGTCTCGCAGGCGTCCTGACGCAACTTGTCAGAACGTCGTACGGCTATAGCCCCATGACGTTCTGACAACTCAGCTACTCGATGCGGAAGCCGACCTTCATCTGCACCTGGAAGTGCGCGACCTCGCCGTCCTTGAGCTGACCGCGCACCGACATCACCTCGAACCAGTCGAGATTGCGCACCGTCTGCGACGCCTTGGTCACACCGTTGCGGATCGCCTGCTCGAGACTGTCCGGGCTGGTCCCGACGATCTCGCTGATGCCGTACGTCTGATCCGCCACGACAGATCCTTTCTGGACACAACGACCCGTAACGAACTCACAACCGACGCTACCTATGGACGCCCTACTGCGGCCCTCGTACGCTAGTGGCCAGCGCCTAGCTGATTCGAGATCTACGGGGGGATCCGGCGCCAGACGCTCCCGGACGCGATGCCGGATGGCTGCCCCCGTGGCTGTCCGGCATCGCCCGCGTCCGCAACTTTTTCTGTCGGGTCCCTGACATTTCCCTGCGCGTAGGTCTTGCGGGCATGCCTGACTGCCGTGTCAGACTCCCCCAACGAACCAGGACAAATGGGGGCAGCGGATGGACGCGTACGTACTTGGAACTCATGACGGGGACCTCCCCGCTCACGTTCTCTCTGAAGGCGAAGAGGGTCACCGGATTCGCGCAATGGCCCGACTGGAGGGCCCCGAGCACAACGCCTTCTTCGCGATCGAGGCGCCCGACAGCGAAACCGTCGAGTTGCAGATCGAGAAGCTTCGGGGCTTCGGAACCAACATCGACTGGTGGTTGATCCGCTGCGTAAGCGAGAACTGCTTCGGCGCCTTCGAGATCAAGCCATTCATCATCCTGAATCCCTCGAAGCTGCCCCCATTCGCGTACTACCTCCTCCTGAAGCTCGAAGGAGAGCACATCCGCGAGGAGGTACGAGTTGCAAGGGAGCATCTTGGTCAAGATGGAGTTGCGGCCGCCACGGACGGTAAGGGCAGGTTCCTGGTCGAGTTGGCGTCGAATGATGAACAGGCTCTCGACGCGGCGGTGAACGCACTCGCCGCCGCGAACAAGCACGCCGTGTCACCGGACGGGATCCTGCGCGGCTAGGAATGCCGGAGCACGGCGAGCGGCTGAACGGAGAGCGCAAGTTCGCCGTCGCTCTGTTCGCTGACCTCAGCGGGTACACCGCCCTGTGCCGTCGTCTCGACCTGGAAGAGGTCGACGCGACGGTCGGTCCTACGATGACGGAGTTGCGTACCGCCGCCGAGCACGCCGGTGGCGTTATCGCGCACGTTGCCGGCGATGGATTCTTCGCCATCTTCGGTGTACCGGTTGCCCAGGCAGACGCGCCTGAGCGGGCGGTCCGAGCAGCTCTTGAGATGCGCGACGTCATTGCACGCCGAAATGCCGTCGGGCCCGTCATAAGGATTCCCGATGTCCACATCGGGATCGCAGCAGGCGAGATCCTCGTGACCCCCAGCGACGATCACCCCGGTTGGGCGGTTCTCGGAAGCACGATCAACCTGGCCTCCAGGTTGTGTGACGCCGCATCCGGAGGGTCCGTGCTTGTCGACGCCTCGATGCGTCGCCTGCTCGGGCCTGACGCGCCGGCGTCGCACCCCGTCGTTCTTGAGGTCCGTGGCCATGACAAAGCGGTCGAAGCATGGGCGCTCGAGCTGCAAGATCCGGTACCCGCAGGCCGCACGATCAACGCCGCGCCGTTCGTCGGCCGCTCCGACGCACTTGCCAACCTCACATCGCGTTGGCACGAGACGCTAGGCGCTGGCCGCAGTGCGGTTGCCCGTGTGGCCGGGCACGCCGGGATCGGCAAGAGTCGGCTCGTCGCCGAGTGGTTGTCTTCGCTCAGGCCCGCTCCCCGGGCGGCCTGGGTGCGCTGCAGCGCGACAGTCGCAACCTCCATGTTGCTGGAGGTTTCTGCCGCGATCGAGTCGACCGCCACCGGCACGGCTGCTGGACTCCCGCTCAATCTCGGGCCGACCGCGGCCACCAGCTTCCGTGCGGATCCGACTCCGGCTGCCATGGCGGGGGTGCTTGGTCAGTTAGGTCGGGCGGGCGCCGAGGGCGCCTTCGTTCTCGTGATCGATGATTTTCATGACGCCGATGCCGAGTTGCGCGAGTTGATCGACCGACTCGCGGCTCGAGAAATCGCGCAACCCGTCCTCGCGGTTTGCGCGTTGCGTGACGAGGACGGAGGCTCCGCTTCGTCCGACATCAGAATCGGAGGTCTCAACGAAGCTGAGGTACGTGAGGTGCTCACCGCCGCTTTGGGCGGCGAGCTCCCGGCCCCGCTGGCCGAGCAGCTAGTTGACAGGATTCACGGCCTCCCGCTGCTCGCGATGCAGATGTCGGCATATCTCGTCGAAGCGCAGATCCTCCATGTAGTCGAAGGACAGTGCGAGGTTGCCGACCGCGCGGCACTTGACCAGCTGCCGGATTCCGTGCGCCTTTTCATCTCAGCGCGCCTCGATCGGTTGCCGCCCGCAGAAAAGTACGCGCTTCAATGCGTTAGCTCGATGGGCGACCGATGGACCACGAGCTGGGCTGAGCATCTACTCGGCACGTCGGCGGGTTCCCTGCTGCGGCTACTCAGCGTGCGAAGCCTCACCACCGAAGTCGAGCAGGACGAGTGGAGAGTCGCACACAGCGTCGTCCAAGAAGTTGCGTACTCATCCCTCACGCGGCGGGACCGGGCCGACCTCCATCGCCGACAGCTGGAACTCCTTCCTGCAGACGCCTCGCCTGGCCGACGCGCGTTCCACGCGCTCCGCTGGGCGTCGTCGGCATCTCGTCACGACCGCGCGGAACACCTTGCCGCGACCGTAGCGGCATGCGAAGAAGCCTTGGCGTACGCCGCCGATCTGTCACGTGCCGGGGCACAGTCGGCCCACCAAGTGCTTCTCGAGGTTCGGCGCATGACCGAGGACCTTGCCGACGTCACTCCCGATCTCGCTGCTCGGGTAGCCACGCTCGATGCGCAATGCCTGGTCGAGACGGGCGGCTTTGACGAGGCGCTCCGTGCAGCCACATTCGCTGTGGCGCGGGCTCGCGATGCCCGCACCACCCCAACGATCGCCCGCGCGCTAATCGCGCACGGTCACGCGCTCTCACGACTGCGTCGATTTGAAAGCGCGCGTCAGTCGTTCGACGAAGCAATCACGATTGCCGACAAGACTGAGGACGGCAACGCCAAGGCCCTTGCGCTTCGGCTCATGGCAGAAACCTGGCGACACTCTCTCTTCACGAGGTACATCGCGCTGCTGGGCGAAGCATTCGAGGCGTTCCGAGAATGCGGCGACAGTGATGGCGCCGCGGACTGCGCCCGCGAGCTGGCCTATCTGCATTCCATTGGGGCCCCATCTCTCCATGACTACTGGTACAAGCTGGCCGTGGAGACAACGCGCGCCGACGACGCGCGAGGTCGCGGCTCGCTCGCGCGGACTCGCGGATTTGCCTTGATTACCAGATTCGACTTTGCCGGCGCGGAGAGAGAGGCACGCGCAGCCATCACGTGGGCCGAAGAGAGCGGGACAGCCGACGTACTCAGCGACGCGCTTGCCTGCCACGTGCTCAGCCTTATTGCGTGCGGGCGACCCGAGGAAGCCGCCACAGTCGTGATGAGACTGGGCCGTTTCGCCGACGGCCAGGGCAATGCCCGGATGAGTCTCGTATCTGCCGCCGTCTCGGCTCATATCTATCTTCGTCGGGGTGACACTAGAAGAGCCCTAGAAGAACTGGACGTTGCACGGGATCGGCTGGCCCGCTTCGGGCCTTCTGAAGAGCGAACGGTGACCCAGGTCGAGGGTCTCGTCGCAATGGATAGGGGCGACTGGGAAAGCGCGTTGCGCCACTTCACTCGCTCGGCCGAGCTCGCGTCAGAAGCTGGGTTCCGACTTGACGCGATGGCTGACCAGGTCGTCGTTATGCGTGCGCAGGCCCAGATTGGCGCAGCGGTCTCGATGCCGGCTCTTGAGCGACTCCGGGCGGACTGCCTTGAGTCCGAGGTGCCGCTGCTCGCGTCGTACGCCGATGCGGTAGGAGAGCTCGCCCGTGTGAACGCGCGAGAAGTGTCTCAAGGCTCGACGCCCGCGGAGCAAGCCTGTCTTGAGGAGCTAGCGGTCAGGGCGGACACCGCGGGGGTACGCCTCGAGGTAGCCGGCCAAGACCCGAGCAACGCATGGCGCGCCGCTCGCGAACTGTGGGAGAAGTTGGGGTACACGATCTGGTTGGCGCGGGCGCAGGCCCGCTCGGGCGACATCGAGGCCGCGAAGCACACGCTCGACGTGCTGGACTCCCCCGCCGAGGCGCGGGCCTGGGCACTAGGAGAGGCCGACGCCTCCTAGTTGATACCGGCCCGGGCGCGCAGACCTGCCACGTTGGTAATCACGATCTTGCGAGTGTCGATGCGGATCAGGCCGCGCACCACCATGTTCGACAGCGCGGCGTTGACGCTCTGCCTGCTGCCGCCCGCCAGCTCGGCGAGCTTGCCCTGCGACAGCGCGATCACCGGCTGGTCCTTGGGCCCGGACATCACCTGGTCGTCCGCGAGCCGGAGCAGCGTCTTGGCGACCCGGCTCGGGAGGTCGAGCAGCGCCTCGTCCGCGACTTGATCGGTAAGTCGGCGGATCATCCGGCCGAGCTCGCGGATCAGCCCGTCCACCAGCCGCGGGTCGCGGCCGAGCAAGCCGAGGAAGGTCTCTCGCGAGATCGCGAAGAGCTCGCAGTCCTCGAGCGCCTCGATGGACGCCGACCGCGGCCGGCTGTCCAGGAGCGACAGCTCGCCGAAGGACCCCGGCGCCTCGATCACGTTGAGGGCACGGCTGCCGCCCGACCTGCTGACCCGGCGGACCAACATCGAGCCGGCAGCGAGGACGAACAGCGCGTCGCCTTCGTCGGCCTGCTTGATGACGAGCTCACCACGGCGTACGAACACTCGCTGCGAGGCGAGCGCGAGAGCTTCGAGCTGAGGTCCCGGAAGCCGGGAGAACAACCGGACCGAACCGAACAGCTCGGTCAGCTCGGCACGGCTCCACTCACGCCGCCGCGACGCCGAGCGTTGCGCGGCCATGCTTCCCCCGAGTGCGTGCGGTCCGACGGTTGGGCGTCAGCATCGCACGCACTCGGGGCGTCAGCAGGTATGCGCGATATGCACCGTGCAGGCGGCGTGGTGCACGACGCGATCGGCCACACTGCCGAGCAAATAGCGCCGTACGCCGCTCATCCCCCGGTTTCCGACCACCAGCAGGTCGGCTCCGAACTCCTCCGCCGTCGCGAGCAGGACGTCGGCGGGATCGCCGAGCCTCGCGACCGCCACGGCAGCAACCCCGCGTTCCTTGAGCCGCTCCGCGGCCTCCTCGACCATCTGTTCCGCGGCTTGCCGCTCGTCCTCGCCGAACCAGGTCTGGACAGCCGCCGCGCCAGCGACGACGGCGGCCGCCCGGACCGGTCGGTACGCCGTCACGATGTGGACGCTTCCGCCCGTGAGCCGGGCAATCCCCCCTGCCGCATCCACCGCCCGATCGGCTGTCGCCGAGCCATCCGTGCCCACCACGATGCGGTGATACATCTGGCGCTCCTCGAGCTTCGTAACGGTCGCTCCGTTCTCTGCACTCGAGGGTCGCCGCCCGCCGCGATCGGCTCAACCGATCCCGGGCCATCTGTCAGAAAGCCGACACTCGAAGCCGGCGCGGGTTGTCACCGGACACGAACGACGTCCCCCACCAGCACCACCGCCGGCGGGACGACGTCCTCGCGCTTTGCGACATCGCCCAGTTCGTGAAGCCGGCACCGGACCACCCGCTGCTCCGGAAGCGAGGCGTTCTCGACGATTGCGGCTCCGGTCTGCCCGTCCCGACCACCCGCGATCAAGGTCTCGGCGATTGCGCCGAGATTCGCGACCGCCATGAGCAACACCAGGGTTGCGTCGCTGCCCGCCAGCGACTTCCAGTCGACCGTCGACCGCGGGTCTCCGGGCGGCACGTGGCCGCTGGCGACGACGAACTGCTGCGTCGTGCCGCGTTCGGTGAGCGCGATGCCGGCCAGTGTCGCCGCAGCCGTGGCGCTCGTGATCCCCGGGATGACGTCAACCGCGACGCCGCTCGCGACGCAGGCATCGACCTCCTCACTCCCCCGCCCGAGCACGAACGGATCCCCGCCCTTGAGGCGTACGACGCGCTGTCCGGCTCGCGCCCGCTCGATGAGCAGCGCGTTGATGTCGGCCTGCTCGGCAGCATGGCCGCCCGGCGTCTTGCCGACGTCGACGATCTCGATCTCGGCGTCGAGCCCGTCGAGCAGGCCGGTCGGTCCGAGCCGGTCCGTCACGATGACGTCGGCGTCCTGCAGAGCACGCATGCCCTTGAGGGTCAGCAGGTCCGGGTCGCCCGGGCCACCGCCCACCAACGTGACCCGCCCCTCGCTCGGCCGGCGGCGGCGGGGCGCGAGCGTGCCACTGCGAAGGGCGTGCTCGATCAGGTCACGCAGCTCCGCCGCTTGCGCCGGATCGCCACCCGCACTCACCGCCACCGTCACCTGGTCGACTGCCGTCGCGGCGGGCCGCCAGGCGGCGGAGCTCGCGGCGTCGTCGGCCCGGACGCACCAGACGCCGGCGGACTCAGCGTCAGCCGCTACCCGCGCGTTGACCGCCGGGTCGTCGGTGCAGGCGAGCGCCAGCCACGCAGCGTCGAGATCACCATCGCGGTACGCGCGCCTGACGACTTCCACGGGCATCCCGGCGATCTCCTCGTCGACCTCCGGGGTGACCACAACGACCAGCGCTCCGGAAGCCACGAGATCACGGGCACGGCGCGCCGCCACCCGACCGCCCCCGACGACGACGACGCGTCGACCGGTCAGGTCCAGGAACAGCGGGTACCGCACCGCTCCATGGTGTCAGCCGCCGGAGCCGGAGGCGCTGCCGAACAAGCGGTCCCCCGCGTCCCCGAGACCCGGGACGATGTAGGAGCGCTCGTCGAGACGGTCATCGACGGCCGCGACCACAAGGCTCACGTTGTCGTCGGGGAACGATGCCTGGACCCGGTCGATGCCCTCCGGCGCGGCGAGCAGGCACACGCACGTCACCGACTCGGCACCGCGCGACAGCAACACCTCCACTACCGCGACGAGCGTGCCGCCGGTCGCGAGCATCGGGTCGAGGACGAACACGGCGCGGCCTGCGGCATCCTCCGGCAGCCGGTCGGCGTACCAGGACGCCTCCGCGGTCTCCTCGTCGCGGACCAGCCCGGCGAAGCCCACCTCCGCGTCGGGCAGCAGCCGGATCAGACCGTCGAGCATCCCCACCCCGGCCCGCAGCACCGGTACGACGAGCGGCGGCGGCGAGGTGAGGCGCACACCGGTGGTGGTCGTGATCGGCGTCGTGATCTCCACCGCCTCGACCGAGACCGAACGCGTGGCCTCATACGCCAACAGCGTCACGAGGTCGTCGACGAGCCGGCGGAAGCCCGGCGTCGACGTCGTCTCGTCGCGCAGCGCACTGAGCTTCGCGGCGACAACGGGGTGGTCGACGACGGTGACCTTCACGAGGTCAGTCTTCCTCGCCGATGTCCTCGTTCCACAACTCGGGGTTCGTCGCGATGAACTCGCGCATCATCGCCTTGCACTCCTCGTCGTCGGCGACGATCACCTCGACCCCGCGGCTGCGCAGATGATCCTCCGCGCCCATGAAGGTGACGTTCTCGCCAATCACGACCCTCGGGATGCCGTACAGCAGGATCGACCCCGAGCACATGTCGCAGGGCGAGAGCGTGGTGTACATGGTGGAACGCCGGTACACGCTGGGCGGCTGCCGACCCGCGTTCTCCAGCGCGTTCGTCTCTCCGTGATGGATGGCGCTGCCGTGCTGGACCCGTCGGTTGTGCCCTCCCGCGAGCAGCCTTCCGTCGGCGACGAGCGCAGCACCGATCGGGATCCCGCCCTCGTCGCGGCCGGCGCGGGCCTCTGCGATCGCAACCTCGAGCCAGCGCCGGTCATCACCTGAGAGCGTCATGGGCTCATCCTGACGCGGCGGCCTGCCGCTTCGGGCCAAGACCCGTGTTGTAGAGAGCGAGGTAGACGAGTGCCGCCACCGCGAACCCGACTTCGAAGGTGAGGTCACCGATCGCAGGGTGCCGATTCGCGAGCACCGCGATGTACTTCGGATACTGATTCGCGAACAGTGGGATGGACACGGCCATCCCCGTGGCCATGGCAATCGGTCCGGCCCAGTTCGTGTACTTGTGGTCGTACAGAACGGCGGCGTGGTTGCCCTTGTTCAGCCACTGGTCGACGAAGTAGACGGCCAGCCACGGCCCAATCCAGTACGCGATGATCAGCAGGAAGTTCTCGTACTCGGAGATGTGGTTGAGGCCCACCGCGGCGAGGACGAAGCCCGCGATCCCGAACACCCCGGCGACGAGCGCGCGACGAAGCGTCAACGGAATCTTGATGCCAAGCGCGGTGAACGAGATCGCCCCTGAATAGATGTTCAGTGCGTTGGCCGCAATCGCACCCACGGCGATCGACAGCAGGACGAGGTCCTTCACCACCGTCGGATACGGGTGCACGAAAGGCGCCGGACCGGCAAGGCCACCCGCGCCGGTCACCGTCGCCGACGCGGCGCCGAGGATCTCGAGCGCGATGCACGACAGCGCAACGCCGAAGCCGGCCCACCATCCGGTCCGCTTCCGGTCGGAGCCGGGCGCCATGTAGCGGGTGTAGTCGGAGGCATACGGGTTCCAGCCACACGCGTACCCGAAGGTCGCCCCGAGGGTGAGCGTGAAGCCGCCGATGCCGCCCTGCGTGAACGGGACCTGAGGCGTCCCGCTGTAGTGCGCCTTGCTGAACGTCCAGATCGCGCCGAGGCCGAAGGAGATCACGAGGAGCGGGAAGACGACCTTCTCGAACAGGTGCACCAGGTTGTGTCCGTAGAGGGCGACCACGATCTGGACGACGACGATGATGACCAAGCTTGCGTACTTGTTCAGATGGATCAGCGTCCCCAGCGCGAGGGCGCCGGAGACGCTGTTGACCGCGAACCATCCGATGCCGGCGACCAACGCGTTGATGCCGGACGGGAGGGCGTTGCCCCAGTAGCCGAACGAGATCCGGGACAAGATCATCTGTGGCACGCCGTACTCAGGACCGCGCGCCGAGAGCGCGGCGTGCGTGATCGACCCCAGGACCGTCCCCAGCACGATCGCTGCGACCGCCTGGGAGAAGGTCTCGCCGAAGGCCGCGATGGCCAGGACGCCCACGAACACCGTCGCGAACTCGAAGTTCGGCGACATCCAGGTCCAGAACAGGTTCAGCGGCTTGCCGTGCCGCTCGTGGAGCGGGATGAACTCCGCGCCGCCGGGCTCGATGACGGCGACCTTCTCGCCGTACTCCCCCTCGCGGATTTCGGTGGTGGCGGCGAGTCCTGCTTCTTCCTGGACCGATGTCATAGCTCTGCAGCCCTCCCGGTGATGGTTGGCCGGATCGTAACGACGCGATCACCACGGCGAGGACATCCGCGCGACGGCACGCCGAGAGGGATGACGGGCCTGACACAGATGTGACGGAAGGTACGGCGAGCGGATGTTTTCAGGTGCGACTCAGGTGGGCAGACGAAGGTCAAGCCATGACGACACGGACAGCCCGTACCGAGCGAAGCGGCGAGCCTCGCCGCGAGACGCTGCTGACCGACTTCACCCTCATCCCGCTCTCCGCGCAGGAACGCCGGCGCGCCGCACTCACCGTCTGCCGGAGCTCGGAAACCGCCGACGAAGCACGTGAGCTGCTGAGCGCCCTCGGCCTGCTCGACGACGAGGCGATCCGCGGCGCGGCGTAGCCGCACACTCGGCCTGACTAGTCGGTCAGGTCAGGAATCTTGTCGCCCACCACACCGGGCTGGTTGTGCAGGCAGGTCTCCAGGTGCGCGATGTCGCGGTCATCCGCATGATCGATCCGGAACCGCACGTCGCCCACCTGGTTGACCACCGGGCCCTTCGTGCTGAACGGCTCGGGCTTGGCCTCCGGCGAGATGTGGCCACACGCCTGGAGCGCGGCTTCGCGCTGGGCGTTGGTGGCACTGGAGGCGAAGTAGACGACCAGCTCCCGTTTCGTCAGCGCCGAGGCGTTGCATGCCGACACCGCGACCGCCAGGACGGGGACGAGCAGCGCGAGGCGTGGACCCACCATCGTGCGAACCTCCAGATGCAACCAGCCCCGGCGCATGGAAGCCTACGGGCATGAGTCGACAGCCCAGCCACGAGCCGATCGAGAGCTACGCCCTGCTCGGCGACATGCACACCGCGGCCCTCGTCAGCCGGAAGGGCTCGATCGACTGGCTCGCGTTCCCGCGCTTCGACTCCGGCGCCTGCTTCGCGGCGCTGCTGGGCACCGACGAGAACGGCTCGTGGCAGCTCGCACCCGCGGGCGGCGGCGAATGCACCAGGCGTCGCTACCGCGGCGAGACGATGATCCTCGAGACCGAGTGGGAGACCAGCGGCGGTGCGGTCCGGGTGATCGACTTCATGCCGCCGCGTGGTGAGGCCCCCGACGTCGTACGCATCGTCGAGGGCGTCTCCGGCCAGGTCGAGATGGAGACAACGCTGCGGGTCCGCTTCGACTACGGGTCCATCGTCCCGTGGGTGCGCCGCATCCACGACGGCCTGCGCATGATCGCCGGACCGGACTCGCTGTGCCTGCGTACGCCGATCGAGCTCGAGCCGGAGGGCAACGCGCATCACGCCGGCTTCACCGTCCGTGCCGGTGACCGCCTGCCGTTCGTGCTGACGTGGCAGGCGTCGCACCTGCACGCCCCGAAGCGAGTCGACGCCGAGCAGGCGCTGCGCGACACCGAGACGATGTGGACCGAGTGGGTCGCGCACTGCCACTACGACGGCGAATGGCGGGACGCGGTGATCCGGTCGCTCGCGGTCCTCAAGGCGCTCACCTACAAGCCCACCGGGGGGATCGTCGCGGCCGCGACAACCTCGCTGCCTGAGGCGATCGGCGGCGAGCGCAACTGGGACTACCGCTTCTGCTGGTTGCGCGACGCCACGATGACGCTGCAGGCCCTGCTCTACGCCGGGTGCACCGAGGAGGCGAAGGCCTGGCGGGAGTGGCTGCTCCGCGCCGTCGCCGGCACGCCGCGAGACATGCAGATCATGTATGGCATCGCCGGCGAGCGACGTCTCACCGAGTTCACCCTGCCGTGGCTGTCGGGCTACGAAGGATCGGTACCGGTGCGCATCGGCAACGAGGCCTCCGGACAGTTCCAGCTCGACGTGTACGGCGAGCTGCTCGATGCGCTGCACCTCGACCGGGCCTCCGGGCTGTCCTCGACCGCGGACGCGTGGGGCCTGCAGAAGGTCGTGCTCGATGCGCTGGAGAGCGCATGGGCGCAACCGGACCAGTCGCTGTGGGAGATGCGCGGCGACCCCCGTCACTTCGTGCACTCGAAGGTCATGGCATGGGTGGGCTTCGACCGCGCCGTGATGGCCGTCGAGAAGTACGGCCTCGACGGCCCGGTCGCGCAATGGAAGGCCGCGCGCGACGAGATCCACGCCGAGGTGTGCGCGAAGGGGTACGACGCCGACCGCGGCACCTTCACGCAGTCCTACGGATCGGACGGACTCGACGCGGCAACGCTGCTCATCCCCCAGGTCGGGTTCCTGCCTCCCACCGATCGGCGCGTCGTCGGCACGGTGGAGGCAATCGCCCGAGAGCTCACCCACGACGGCTTCGTGCTGCGGTACGACACCTCACAGGCAGGCGACGGCCTCGCCGGCAGCGAGGGCGCATTCCTCGCCTGCACTCTCTGGCTTGCCGATGACCTGCATCTGATCGGTGAGGAAAAGCGCGCCCGCGAGACGTTCGAGCGCGTGCTGGATCTCCGCAACGACGTCGGGCTCCTCTCGGAGGAGTGGGACCCAAAGGCGAAGCGGCAGCTCGGCAACACGCCGCAGGCATTCAGCCACGTGCCGTTGGTCAACACCGCGCGCGCCCTGTCGACAACCGGCTCGAAGGTGGGCCGGGTCTCGCGTCGCGAGCCGCATCACCATCGCCACCACGAGGCTGGATAGGCTGTCCGAGCCAGCACCGAAGCACCGAGCGGCCCGCGGAGAGACCAAGTGACCACCGAAGACAAGTACGTGATCGCCCTGGCCGTCTTCAGCGTCCTCCTGCTCGCGGTCGGCACGCTGATCTCGAAGGCCCTCTCCAAGGCCCACCCGAAGGTGATCCGGACCGTGTGGCCGATCGTCGCCGCGCTGACCGGCGCCTGTTACGCGGCGCTGGTCTACATCGCCCGCGTCAACGTCAAGGGGTGACGAGCGCTCGTTACGCGCTCGGCAAGGCAGTGGGCTCCGCCGCTGCCACGCTCTCCCGGCTGACGCGGCAAGGCGACGGCACCACCGTCGGCGGCCGCATCACCCTCGCAATCGACCCGCACGCGCTGCACCATGCCGCGGCCGGTCGGGAGTACGCCCTGGTCACCGGCACGAACGGGAAGACGACCACCCGATCCTTCGTGGTCGCCGCACTCGAAACCCTCGGCCCGGTCGTGAGCAACGCCGGTGGCGCCAACCTGCCGACCGGGCTGACCGCCGCGCTCGCCCGTGATCACGACTCACCGCGCGGCGTGCTGGAGGTCGACGAGCCCTTCCTGCCTCGCGTGGTCGACGCGGTGGGCCCCCGCGCGGTCACACTGCTCAACCTGAGTCGGGACCAGCTCGACCGCTACGCGGAGGTTCGGCGGCTTGCCGGCATCTGGCGGACCACCCTGTCGGCCTCCGCCCGCAATCCAGCCCTGTCCGGTGCCGACGCACCCACGGTCATCGCGAACTGTGACGACCCGCTCGTCACGTGGGCCGCCAAGGACGCCGGACAGGTCGTGTGGGTCGCGGCCGGGCAGCGCTGGCACGACGACACATCGGTCTGCCCGGAGTGCGGAGGCGTGCTGGCACGCTCCGGGACGGACTGGTGGAGCGACTGCGG
>JAICMG010000083.1 GCA_025929365.1 Frankiaceae bacterium | reverse complement strand
GGCGCGAGCTCGCTCTGCTCTTCCGCGAGCTCGGCCCACACGACCTTGCCGACCCTCGACTCCTCGACACCCCATCCGCTGGCCAGCGCAGCCACCAGCGCCAGACCGCGGCCCGTCATGGTGTCGGCGCTGGAACGGCTGACCACGGGAAGCGACCGCCCCCCGTCCTCGACCTCGAGCCGCAACGCGCGCTCGCCCCGCAAGATCCGCACCGTGACCGGCTGCGCGCCGTGGAGGATCGCGTTTGTGACGAGCTCGGACACCACCTGCTCGGCGTCCTCGACGAGGTGGTCCGGCTCGGTGGCAAGCGCCATCGCGGTGAACCGACGGGCCTTTGGCACGGCGTCGGCTTCACCGCCGAGCGTGAGCTCGGAGAGCGGGCGCATGTAGTACCTAACGGGACAAACGGCTGGGACGTGGCGGGTCAGATCATGTCAGCCGGGAGGCCGTCTCGTGGTGATGGACCGGCAGTGGCGGATCATGATCCGTACGCTACGGCGCCGACCAGGATCGGCAGGTCATGCCGCAGATCGTCGATCGTCGACGGCCCCTCGAAGTAGATGACATGCGCGAGGTGGTCGGGCGTGTAGGCGAGGATCTCCGCGGAGTGCTCGATCGCCGTGCCGTTGCGCTCGACCTTGCTGACCGGCAGTCCCGCGGCGCGCTGAGCGACGATGACCCGGGCCAATGAGCCGCGCAGCCCGACGAAGGTCGGGCTGAAGTTGTCGAGCCACCTACGAAGCGCCCGGGGGTGATCACGGCGCGGGTCGACGGTCACGAACACGACATCGACCTGCCGCCGGACCTCGGCGCTGCTCTGCCGCAGTGCCTGCGCGATGTCGGCCATCGTCGTCGGGCAGACGTCAGGACAGTGGGTGTAGCCGAAGTACAGGAGCGTGACCTTGCCGGCACCGCTGCGCGCGACGTCGTAGCGCCGCCCGCGGGTGTCCGTGAGGCGGATGCGCGGCTCCGCGTCCGGTGGCGAGAGGACGCCGCCATGGAGCAAGTCGCCCACCTGAGCGGCGGTGAGCGACGCAACCGGCGCCGTCGCCGGGGAAGCCTCACCGCAGCCGGCGAGCGAGACGCATGCGGCGGCCATCGACAGGGCCAGCCACGACGCTTTCCGCACACCCTCTACGGTACGAAGTAGCCGATCACCGACCCCATCGGAGGAGCGCCATGTCCCCAGCCCGCGGCCTCACGTGTCTCGCGGCCGGTGCGCTGCTGGCAACGGCTCTCGCGGGGTGCGGCAGCTCGAGCTCCGGCGGGTCGCCCGCCGCGGGCCCTGACACGGTGATCATCAAGGGGTTCGCGTTCAGCCCGAGCAGCCTCACGGTACCGGTCGGCACCAAGGTCACGTTCCTGATGGAGGACTCGGGGGTCCAGCACAACGTGACGAGCACCGGCGCGACGACTTTCGCGAACTCGCCGAACCTCGACAAGGGGCAGAACTACACCGTGACGTTCTCGAAGGCCGGTACCTACACGTACAAGTGCTCGATCCACCCGAGCATGACCGGAACGGTGATCGTCCGATAGTGTCGCGCCGCCTTTTCATCGGTTTCGCTCTTTCCGCACTGGTCGCAGCCGGCGTCACCCCGGGTCTCGCGGCCACGGCGCCCAGCAGTGCGATCGGCACACGGCCGGTGCACGGTCTGCTCGATCGCACCTTGCACGACACCGTGCCCCGCCTCGTCCGCACCGCCAAGGATCTCGGCGCGCTCGACCCGCTCCGGACGCTTCACGTGCTGCTTCCGCTGTCGCTGCCTGACCAGCACGACCTCGACCGCTACGTCGCCGCGCAGTACCAGCCACACAGTGCTCAGTTCCACCGGTTCCTCTCACCGAGCGGGTTCGGCGCCCGGTTCGGCGCGCCGGCGGCGGAGATCGGCACCGTCACCCGCGACCTCGAACGGCTCGGCCTTCGGGTGCAAGCGCCCGCCGCAAACCGTCTCTACCTCGAGGCGAGCGGGCCGGTCTCATTGCTCGAACACGTCTTCGGCACGACGTTGCACCGCTTCTCGCTGCCCGGGCGGTCGTTCTACGCGAACGTCAAGGACATCCGGCTGCCGGCAGGCGTCGCCGGCGCCGTGACCGGAGTGATCGGGCTCGACGACGTCAGCCGACCCGAACCGAAGGTTCGCGCGGACGGTCCGACCCAGAACCGGTCCGCGGCGCCGTCCGTGGGCCCGATCGGCCAGAACGGTGGCGCGACGCCCTGCGCCGCAGCGGTCGCCGGAGTCGGCTACACGGCACCGCAGCTCGCCACGGCGTACGACTTCAACGGGTTGTACGCAAAGGGCTTCCTCGGGCAGGGCATGTCAGCCGCGCTGGTGGAGTTCGACGACTACCACGACAGCAACGTGGCGGCGGTGGAGTCCTGCTATCACCTCCACACGCCCGTGACGCGCCGGCTCGTCCGAGGCGGCGCGGGCGGTCCACCCGCCGGCGGCGAGGTCGAGGACATGGCCGACATCACGACCATCCTCGAGATGCTGCCCCGGCTGGCCCACCTCTTCGTCTATGTCGCACCGATCACGAGCGTCGGCGAGCTGCAGCTGTACTCCAGCTTCGTCACGGACGACCGGGCCCCGGTCATGTCGTCGTCGTGGGGCAACTGCGAGGAGCTGGGCAGCGCGGCCGACAACCGGCTCTACGCCGAGATCACCGAGGAGGCCGCCGCGCAGGGCCAGCAGATCTTCGACGCAAGCGGCGACTCGGGCGCAGTCGACTGCAGTGCGCTCTTCCCGTCTCCCACCGGCGACAGCATCAGCGTCGAGCAGGAGGCGTCGGTCCCCTGGGTCACCGGCGTCGGCGGCACGAATCTCGGCGAGCGCACGGCCAACGGCCTGCCCGGTCCGAGAAGCGAGGCCACCTGGAACGACGGTGGCGCCGCCGGCGGGGGCGTCAGCACGCTGTGGCGCATGCCGGCATGGCAGTACGCACTCGCCTCCGCACGACATGCCCCAGGCGCGAGTCGCGCGGCATGCGGTGCGCCGAAAGGGCAGCTGTGCCGTGCGGTTCCCGACCTGTCCGCCGACGCCGACCCCGAGTTCGGGATGCAGGGCAACAACCTGCAGTTCACCGATGACGTCGGCTCGCCCGGCTACTCCTTCTACTGCGCGACGGCGAACTGTGCCCTCGTCGGCGTCCCGGTGCCACCTCCGGGCGGTCTGGGCGGCTGGCAGCCGATCGGCGGTACGAGCCTGTCGACACCGCTGACCGCGGCAGCCGCCGTGCTGTGGGACCAGGAGGCCAAGGCGGCACGCCTCAACGGTCTCGGCCTGATCAACCCGAGCCTCTACCGCGTAGCGGCCGACCCGACGAGCTACGCGCGCGACTTCCACGACATCACCACCGACAGCAACGACGCGCAGTACGACCCGATCGACTGCCCCAAAGGCTGCAATCCCCATCACCTCTACCAGGCGGCCAAGGGCTACGACATGGCGAGCGGCCTCGGCAGCTACGACGCCGCCAACCTGGGTGCCGACCTCGTCGCTGCGGCAGAGCACCTGACCCTGGTCCCCGACCACGTCACCGTCTACGGCTACCGCCATGGCGTCGCGACGAGTGCACCGGTCACTGCGAGCAGCGGGTACCGATCCGCCGCCTACACGGCGCAGAGCAACCGGTCGTGGTTGCACGCCACTGCCGGCAGCGCCCCGGGTAGCTTGCGCTGGTCGGTCTCACCGGGCAGCCTGCCCGCCGGCACCTACCGCGGCATCATCACGGTGACGACGGGCACGCACCACGCCAAGCTGCACGTCACGTACTCGGTGTCGCCGCGCGCCAAGCTCAAGCTGTCGACCACACACCTTCACTTTCGCGAAGGCGCCCTCAACAGCTCAGGCAAGCCGACGATCGCTACCTGCGCCGCACCGATGTGGGACGACGAGTTCTTCGATGCGGTCAACGGCTCGACCGGGCACAAGCCTGCGGCGACGACGTACCAGACCCTGAAGATCAGCAACGTCGGCCCGGCCGGCAGCAAGCTGCACTGGCAGGCCCTGCCGGACAGCCAGATCGGAAGCTGGTTGTCCGTGGACCTCACCCACGGCACCCTGCAGACACGGCCCGGCCGCGCGCTGGTCCCGACGGACGGCACGGCGGCGGCGGGCAAGACGGACGCGCTGCGACTCATCTCGCTCGCGAACAGCAACGCGGTGGGCGGCTACGCCGTCATGAAACAGGGCTTCTACCACGGCACCGTCAAGGTCTACGACCTCGCGGATCCGCGCATCGTTCGCACCGTGCACGCGACGATGACGCTCGGCAACGGTCACCAGACGCCGTACATCCGGAGCTTCGTCAGGGCCACGACACTCACCGTCAAACACGGCGGCAGCACGAGCATCCGGATCGAGCTCAGCGACGGCGACGGCGGATGCGGGTACGCCTACAGCGTCGCGAGCAATCGCAGCTGGGCCACGCCGAACGCCGCGGACTTCTCCGGCACGGTCGGGCCGACGGGTTCGGGCAAGGCCGGCGGCTCTGACACCGGAGCGGGCACCGGGACGATCGACGTCGTCGTGTCCGCAAAGACCCTGGCGCCCGGGGAGTACCCGTTCACGATCACCGTGCAGTCTCAGAACGCCGAGCCGAGCCCGGACAAGATCCCCTTCACCCTGAAGGTGACGAAGTAGACCGATTTGTGAACCGTTAGCCGGTCCAGGCTCCGGCCAACAGTTCACTAACCGCGGCTACTGGGAGTACGTCGAGAGGAACTCGCCGAACCTCGTGATCGCGTCGGCGAGGATCTCGGCGTGGGGCAGCGTGACGATGCGGACGTGGTCGGGGTGCGGCCAGTTGAAGCCGGTGCCTTGCGTCAGCAGGATCTGTTGCGAGCGCAGCAGGTCGAGCGCCATTCGCTCGTCGTCGACGATCGGATGGACCTCAGGATCAAGACGGGGAAACGCATACAGCGCACCCATCGGCTTGGTGCAGGAGACGCCCGGGATGTCGTTGAGCATCCGCCACGCCAGATCGCGTTGCTCGCGCAGCCGGCCGCCGGGAAGGATCAGCTCGTTGATGCTCTGGTATCCGCCCAGCGCGGTCTGGATCGCCAGCTGCGCCGGAACGTTCGGGCACAGCCTCATGTTCGCGAGCACGGTGAGCCCTGAGATGTAGCTCTGGGCGTGCTGCTTCGGACCGCTGACCACGACCCAGCCGGCCCGGAAGCCGGCGACTCGGTACGCCTTCGACAGACCGCTGAAGGTGAGACAGAGAACATCCGGGGCGATCGAGGCGATCACGGTGTGAGTCGCGTCGTCGTAAAGGATCTTGTCGTAGATCTCGTCGGAGAAGATCACCAGATCGTGCTGTCGCGCGAACTCGACGAGTGACTCGAGCATCTCGCGCGGGTACACCGCGCCGGTCGGGTTGTTGGGACTGATGATGACGATCGCCTTGGTGCGATCGCTGACCTGCGCCTCGAGGTGGTCGAGGTCGGGCATCCAGCCCGCGGACTCGTCACAGCGGTAGTGCACCGCGGTGCCGCCCGACAGCGATGTCATCGCGGTCCACAGCGGGTAGTCGGGAGACGGGATCAAGACCTCGTCGCCGTTGTTGAGCAGCGCCTGCAGCGTCATCGCGATCAGCTCGCTGACGCCGTTGCCGAGATAGATGTCATCGACCGTGACGCCGTCGATGCCGCAGACCTGGTAGTACTGCTCGACCGCAGTCCTGGCCGAGTAGAGGCCCTTGGACTCGCTGTATCCCTGCGCGCTGATCAGGTTGCGGGTGACGGCCTGCAAGATCTCGTCAGGAGCGTCGAACCCGAACGGTGCCGGGTTGCCGATGTTGAGCTTGAGGACGCGCTGGCCCTCGGCCTCCATCCGCGCCGCTTCGTCCAGCAGCGGCCCGCGCACGTCGTACGCGACGTTCTGCAGCTTGTCGGACTGGCGGAGGTCCATACCCCGAGGGTACGTGCGCGTCAGAGAGGCGTCGCGCTCATTTACGTGAGGGCGGACACCACAGAAGCCGCGTCACCGCCGGATTGTGACGCGGCCTCTGAGGTATGTAGTCGCGCCGGCACTGGGCCCCGGCGCGACAGTCTGAGGTGGTGGTGCAGGTCGCCAGGTGCTAGACGGAGCGCTGGCTCGGGACGCCGGCAAGCAGCGCGCGAACTTCGCTCTCGCGGTAGCGGCGGTGGCCACCGAGGGTGCGGATGGAGGTCAGCTTTCCGGCCTTTGCCCACCGCGTGACGGTCTTGGGGTCGACACGGAACATCGTCGCGACCTCAGCGGGGGTGAGCAGCGGCTCGGCGTCTGCGGTTCGGGTCGTCATCAGGAAGCTCCGTTTCTCGGCGACCGGTGAAGCGCGGTCGGATACCTATGGTGAAGATGTCGCGGGATATCCGGTATGGCCCATCGGGACCATCTTTTGGGCCGTAGGTAACTAGTCCGTTTCGCCCGCTACGCCCGGCTTGAGCGTGGGAGAAACCGGGACTTAGTTGGCGTGTTCGAGAGCGGCGACCGACCGCCAGCGGGCGATGACCCGCTCGTAGCACTGGCCGGCAGCCGGGAGATCCCCCGCCAGCAGCCGCTCCAGCGCCTCGTTCACGTCCGCGACCGAGGTGTCCTCGGACAGCGCCTCGTCGTCGACGAGATGGACCAGCCCGCCGTAGTCGAGCTCGATCAGCGAATGCGGATGGAAGTCCTCGAGCCAGCGGCCGACGTCCTCGATCGCCGAGGTCGCCGGGCCGTCGCCGAAGATGCGCTGGACGACCCGCAGTGCCTTCGCGATCCGCCGCCGCGCCCTCGACATCGCGGTGAGGTAGATCATCGCCCGGTCGAGCCCGGGGCCAGACCCTGGATCGGTACGACGCTCACCCAGCACCAGACGTCGTTCGCTCGCCTCGAAGGCAAGGAACCACGAGATCGGCACCTGCCACGTCGCGGTCAGGATCCCCGCCTTGAGCTGGGGGTTGTTGGCCCGCCAGACATCGCGGGCGTCCTCCGCGGCCGCGCTGAGGGCGGCCGGGAAGAAGGCGTCGCGCAGTTCGTCCGGGAGCTGCGATCGGAAGCTGTCCAGCGCGTCCCAGGCCCGGACCTGCAGCCGCCACGGACAGACGTAGGTCAGCCCATCGAGCTCGCGGACGTAGGCATGGTCGCTGCCGTCGGACAGGTCAAGGCGCGGCGGGATGGCGAGGACCGCGGCAAGCGCGACCTGGTGTTCGCGGACCATCTGCAGCGGTCGGCTCGGGACGTCGCCGGCAGCGATGTACGACTGCCACCTGGTCCGCTCGGACTCGGGCAGACCTGACAGCGGTTCGTACACCCGCAAGTGCGCGGCGTACCCCATCACACCGCCAATCCTGGCACGAGGGCCGCACTAGCCTCGCGATCGTCATGAGCAGCGCCGGCGCAGCCGGCACGACTGTTGGGTGGTGGGTGGGGTGGCGGACGTGTTCGCCCAGGCGCCGGACCACGAGCAGGTGGTGTTCTGCAACGACCGCTCGACCGGGCTGCGCGCGATCGTCGCGATCTACTCGACGGCGCTCGGCCCGGCATTGGGCGGCACGCGGTTCTTCCCGTACGCCGATGAGTCGGCAGCGCTCGCGGACGTCCTCGAGCTGTCGAAGGCGATGGCGTACAAGGCGGCCTGCGCCGGCCTCGACCTCGGCGGCGGCAAAGCCGTGATCATCGGCGATCCCGCCGCCGACAAGACCGACGCACTGCTTCGGGCGTACGGCCGCTTCGTCGACTCCTTGTCCGGCCGGTACTACACCGCCTGCGACGTCGGGACGTACGTCGCGGACATGGACATCGTCGCGCAGGAGTGCCGGTTCACGACCGGTCGCTCTCCGGAGCAAGGCGGGGCGGGTGACTCCTCCGTGCTCACGGCGTTCGGCGTCTTCGAAGGCATGCGGGCCGCCGCCGAGGCGGTCTGGGGCGAGCCGACCCTCCGCGGCAGGCGCGTCGGGATCGCAGGCGTCGGCAAGGTCGGCCGGCATCTCGTCGAGCACCTGATCCAGGACGGCGCGTCGGTGGTCGTGGCGGATGTGGACGCGGCGGCGGTGGGGGCGCTCCTCGCGCGGCACCCCGAGGTCGCCGCGACCGACCCGGCACAGCTCGTCGACGAGCCGATGGACGTCTACTCGCCATGCGCCATGGGCCACGCGCTGACCGACGCCACCGTCGCCCGGCTGACCGCTCGAGTCGTGTGTGGCGGCGCCAACAACCAGCTCGCGCACCCGGGGGTGGAGTCCCAACTCGAGGAACGCGGGATCCTCTACGCCCCCGACTACGTGGTGAACGCCGGAGGCGTCATCCAGGTCGCCGACGAGATCCACGGCTACGACGCCGACCGGGCGCGGGCGACGGCAGGGGAGATCTTCGCGACGACGGCACGGATCCTCGCCGCGGCCAAGACGGCGGGCATCCCGCCCTCGATCGCGGCTGACCAGATGGCCGAGCGGCGGATGGCGGCCGCCGCCGCGGGGAAGCCGCTGCGCCTCCCGGAACGCGATGGCCGGCACAGCCCCGACCGCTGATATCCTGAGTGTCGATCCGGCGCACCGGATCGCAGATGACCGAACAACTTCCGTGTCGCCACTGGGCCGGGCCCAGGGCGCAACGAGGGGGTCGAGCCAATGGGGCGCGGCCGTGCCAAGGCCAAGCAGACGAAGGTCGCCCGCGAGTTGAAGTACTCGAGCGGGGGAACCGACCTGGATCGCCTGGCGCAAGAGCTTGCCGCCGAGCGCAACGGCGCGAGCTACGCGACCACCGAGTCCTCCAGCGAGGACGGTGAGGACGAGTACGACGGGTACCCGTCCTACGACGTGGACGGCGAGGACGAAGACGCGGGCTAGCCCGCGCTGAGGATCTCCCCGCACACCCAGGCCTGCACTCCGCGCTGCGCCAGGTGGCCGACGGCTGCCTGAGCGGCTTCAGCCGGCACGACGGCGACCATCCCGACGCCGAGGTTGAAGGTGCGCTCCATCTCCTCGGCCGCCACCTGACCGCGCTCGGCGATCAGGTCGAAGATCGGGGCCGGCGTCCATGACGAGCGGTCGATTGCTGCCTCGAGACCATCCGGCAGCACCCGGGCGAGGTTCGCGGTCAGCCCGCCACCCGTGACGTGCGAGAACGCGTGCACGTCGAGGGCAGCCGCCAGGCTCAGACAGTCCTTCGCGTAGATCCGGGTCGGCGTCAGCAGCACCTCGCCGAGCGGGACGCCGAGCTCGGCCGCGGAGTCCAGGCGCAGCTTCGCCACCGACAGCAGCACGTGACGGGCCAGCGAGTATCCGTTCGAGTGCAGGCCGCTCGACGCCATCGCCACGACGGCGTCGCCGATGCGGACCCGCTCCGGGCCGAGCAGATCGGCCTCGCGCACCATCCCGGTCGCGGCGCCCGCGAGGTCGTAGTCATCGGGGCCGAGCAAGCCGGGGTGCTCCGCCGTCTCGCCGCCGATCAGCGCACAACCGGCCAGCGCACAACCGGCGTCGATCCCCGCCACGATGTCCGCGATCCGCTCGGGGACGACGCGCCCGCAGGCGATGTAGTCGGTCATGAACAGCGGCTCGGCGCCGCACACGACGATGTCGTCGACGACCATGCCGACAAGGTCGTGGCCGATCGTGTCGTGGCGATCGAGTGCCTGCGCGATCGCGATTTTGGTGCCCACGCCGTCGGTCGAGGTGGCGAGCAGCCGGTCGGCATCGATACGGAACAGCCCCGCGAACCCGCCGAGCCCCCCGACCACCTCGGGCCGGCTCGAAGTCAGTCGCGACTTGATGAGCTCGACCGCGCGGTCACCCGCCTCGATCGAGACGCCGGCCGCGGCATACGTGGCCGCGCCCTCGGCTCCGCTCATCGATGACGGCTTACGGCCGGGACAGCGCGTCCGAGGCGCCGACACCGGGCAGCAGCATGTCCTGCGCTGCCGCCGAGTCAGTCGGCGCGTGCGACGCGACATCGACCGGCGCGTGCGACGCGACGCCGACCGGCGCGTGCGACGCGACATCGCCTTCAACGGTCCGCTCGATGCCCTCGAGCATGTGCTTGCCGAGCAGCTCAGGAGCCGGCAGCTCGATCGGGTAGTTCCCGTCGAAGCAAGCGCGGCACAACCGCTCACCCGGAATGGTCGTCGCCGCCACGAGCTCGTCGAGGGTGATGTAGCCGAGCGAGTCCGCACCGATCGACGCGCACACCTGCTCGACGGTGAGGCCGTTGGCGATCAGCTCGGCGCGCGAGGCGAAGTCGATGCCGTAGAAGCACGGCCACTGCACCGGCGGGGAGGAGATCCGCACATGCACCTCCGCCGCCCCTGCCTCGCGCAGCATGCGCACCAGAGCGCGCTGAGTGTTGCCGCGGACGATCGAGTCGTCGACGACCACGAGTCGCTTGCCGGCGATTGCGGCGCGCAACGGGTTGAGCTTGAGGCGGATGCCGAGCTGACGGATCGTCTGCGACGGCTGGATGAAGGTGCGGCCGACATAGGCGTTCTTCACCAGCCCGATGCCGTAGGGGATGCCGCTGGCCTCGGCGTAGCCGACGGCCGCCGGCGTACCGCTTTCCGGAACGGGGATGACGAGGTCGGCGTCGACCGGGTGCTCCTTCGCCAGCCGCCGACCGACCTCGACGCGCGTCTCCTGCACCGACCGGCCGGCGATCGCGGTGTCCGGCCGCGCGAGGTAGACGTACTCGAACAGGCAGCCCTTCGGCGTCGCGTCGGCATAGCGCTGCGAGCGAAGCCCGTGCTCGTCGATCGCGACCAGCTCACCCGGCTCGATCTCGCGCACGAACGACGCACCGACGATGTCGAGCGCCGCCGTCTCGCTGGCGACGACCCAGCCGCGCTCCAGCCGGCCGAGCACGAGCGGTCGCACGCCGTGCGGGTCGCGCGTGGCGTACAGCGTGTGCTCGTCCATGAATACCAGCGAGAACGCGCCGCGCAGCCGTGGCAGGACCTGCATCGCGGCGGCTTCGAGGGACAGGTCGGGGTCACGCGCGAGCAATTCGGTGATGAGGTCGGAGTCGCTCGTCGCCCGCGGCTCGCCGTTGCGCGGCCGGTGGTCATCGCCGATCTCGGCGGCGAGCTGCGCGGTGTTGGTGAGGTTGCCGTTGTGGCCGAGTGCGATGCCTCCGCCTTGCGGCGCCGGCCGGTACGACGGCTGCGCGTTCTCCCAGGTGCACGAACCCGTCGTCGAGTAGCGGTTGTGGCCGATCGCGAGATGGCCGGTCATGGCACCGAGGGTGGGCTCGTCGAAGACCTGCGCGACGAGTCCGAGGTCCTTGTAGACGACGAGCGTGCTGCCGTCGGACACCGCCATGCCCGCCGCCTCCTGGCCACGGTGCTGCAGGGCGTAGAGACCGTAGTAGGTCAGCTTGGCGACCTCTTCGCCGGGCGCCCAGACGCCGAAGACGCCACAGGCGTCCTTGGGCGGAGCCTCATCGGGTATGTCGTCCCACCCCGAGGCGGACCCGGCCCGAGACGCTGCAGATGCGTCAGGCTGGGTGTGGTCGTGCGAGGAAGGGACGTCGGACAGGCTCGGCGCCACCGACCGGCTCCTTGTCGTCGTCGACTCGGGACTCCTGCAAGTCTACGGGGCGATGGTCGCGTTTCGGCGCTGACGTTTGCCGACGTTTCCGGCATGGTTGACCGGTGCGGGTACTGGTGGCCTACGGCTCGACGCGCGGCGGCACCGCGGGGCTCGCGCACATGGTGGCCGACGCGTTCACCCGCCATCACGTCCGGACCGACGTACGGCGCGCCGGCGACGTGAAGAATCCGGAAGAGTACGACGCCGTCGTGGTCGGCGGTGCGCTGTACAGCAACCGCTGGCACCCGGACGCGGTCGCGTTCGTCGGACGCCACCGGGCAGAGCTCCGCCAGCTCCCTGTGTGGTTCTTCTCGAGCGGGCCGCTGGACGAGTCGGCTCGCGCCGGCGCGCTGGCCCCCGTCCCCCAGGTGATCACCCTCGGCAAGGACATCGACATCCGCGGTCACATGACCTTCGGCGGCCTGATGGTCCGGCGGCACAGCCGTCTCGCCGGCCTCCTCGCGTGGGGACCCGAGGGTGACTTCCGTGACCGCCACCATGTCGGGGAGTGGGTCGAGCGCATCGCCGACGAGCTCAACCGCGCGCACGAGCCGACGGTCCGCGTGCTCGGCCGCAACGCCGCGCCGTCGCCGCGGCCCGAGCGGCGACCGCCTGCCGTCATCGTCCCGCCTCAACAGGAGCGTGACGAGGTCGTCCTGCCACCCGACGCGCGCGACGACATCGTCCTGCCCGATGGGGCGGGAGCCGGCGCCGGGCCGGACGACGAGGAGCTCGAGGTGGTCACCGAGCCGGCGTCGGACTGGGAACACCACGGGGTGACGTCCACCACGTCCGGCGGCCGGTCATGGCTGCGCCGCTACCTGACCCTCGACGAGGAGGAGGCCGACGACGACGACGGTCTCGACCTGCTGCTGGAAAGCGCCGAGCCCTAGCCCCGCTCCCCCACTCTCGAACGCGGCGCCCTTCCCAGTGGCTTGCCGCCGTAGATGACCTTGCCGTCGGCGCGCTGGTAGGTCAGCCACGGGATCGCGCCTCGCTGGTCGACCCCCGGCAGGTTGTAGTTGCACACGCCGTGCGGGAAGGTCCGCTCGAGCTGTTGCCATTGCGCGTCGGTGAACTGCACGGGGTACGCCGACCGGCGCAGCGGCTGCAGCCGGCACTCGAGGATGTCGTCGCTCATCGGCATCCCCGCCGACATCCGCGGCGTGCCGTAGGCCTGCACGGCCTCGTCGCACGCCTCGGCCGGCAGGTTCACGCCCGCGCCATTCGTGCAACGGTCGGTGAGGTCGACGGGCTTGTCGGCGATGATCTTTTTCGGCAGGGGCACCGAACGGTGGTCGGCATGGACCCGTGCCAACCAGTCGTCCATCGCGATGACGGCCTGGTCGGCGTAGTTGGTGTCGCCGATGATGGGCGCCAACCCTCGCCACAGCACCTGGTTGGCCGCCGTACCGAAGTCACGCAACAGCCGGGCTCGCATCGCGTAGGTGCGGTAGACGTCGTGGAAGAAACCCGGGTCAGGGCCGCGGAGGTCGATGATCGCCACCCGGTCGAGGTTGTTCGCCGAGTCGACGGCGCCGCTGCGATAGGCGCGCTTCAGCCCGATCAGGTCGGGTGTACTGCGTGCCGTCTGGTACGTGTCGTTCTGTGTGAGACCGCCGGCTTTCGTGTTGAGGTCGACGAAGTCGGCCGGGGAGATCTCGCCGTTGAGCAGACCCTGCAAGCCGTACTGGATGCCGTCGTTGCCGAACGGCCGGTTGGCGAAGCCGTCCTTGCGCAGGCCGAAGACGTCGACCATGTACTGCTGCAGCGTGCACTTCACGCCGCCCGGGTTCGTCCCGGGCTTGTAGACCTTCGACGCCGGGACGTCCGGGCATGAGCGAGAGGGATTCGCGCTGTTCGGGATCACGGTGGTGAAGGTCACCGGGTTGCCGATGTTGGGGTGGTCGAGCACCTGCTGGATGCCGGTCGGCGTCCACACCGTTCCGCCGCCCCAGCCGGACGGGTTCTCGAAGTACTTCAGCAGGATCGTGTAGTCGACGTACTCCATCGCGGAGGACCACGCGTCCGTGAAGCTGCACTGCGGCGTGATGCCTTGATAGATCCCTGGGTAGGCGTTCGCGACCTGCTGCTGCACGAGCGACCCGCCCGAGCAGCCCATGCCGATCGTCCACGTCACCGGCCCGTAGGCATCGATCACGCGCTGCTTCGTCATCAGCAGCGACTCGGCCTGGGTCAACAGGTTGCAGTTGTGTCCCGCGTTGTCGAGTGCGTTGCTCATCACCACGAAACCGGCACCGAGGATCTTCGGGTCGAGCACGCTGGGTGCCGAGCCGACGCCGTACGTCGTGTCGCAGCTCGCGCCGTGCGTGATCACGAGACGGTGGATGTACTGCGGTTGCGGCGCCCACGGCTGCCAG
>JAICMG010000082.1 GCA_025929365.1 Frankiaceae bacterium | reverse complement strand
GTCCAGCCGCCCCGCCCGCCACAGATCGAGCAGCCGCGGGAAGTCACGCCTGATGTTGGCCGAGCCGTAGTACGAGCTGCGAACCGTCTTCTCGTTGTAGAACAGCTCGAAGGCGCTGAAGGACACCATGTCGTCCGCCGGCCCGACGCCAACGACCACCGTCGTGCCGCCGCGCCGCGTCGCGTCGTACGCAGCCCGAATCGTCTGCGAGCGGCCGACGACCTCGAAGGCGTAGTCGAAGCCGGCGCCACCGGTGACCTCGGCGATCGCTTGCGGCAACTCGTCGGGCGTCACCGCGTGCGTCGCGCCGAACTGCTTCGCCCACTCGAGCTTGTGCGGCACCATGTCGACTGCGACGATCTTGGCCGCGCCACAGATCCGCGCGCCCTGGATCGCACTGATCCCGACCCCTCCGCAGCCGATCACGACGACGGAGGAGCCGGGTTCGACCTGGCCGGCGTTCATCACCGCGCCGACGCCGGTCATCACGCCGCACCCGATCAACGAGGCGAGGTCGAACGGCACGTCCTTGCCGATCTTGATCGCCGCCGCTTCCGGTACGACGAGCTCCTCCGCGAAGGTGCCGGCCCCGGCCATCCCGAAGAACGTCTCGCCGCCGCAGGTGAAGCGGGGCTCGCCGAACGCAGCCGCGACCAGCGTCATGCAGAGCTGCGGCTTGCCATTGGTGCAGTCGGCGCACTGGCCGCACTGCGGCGACCAGCAGATCACCACGTGGTCGCCGGGCTTGAGCCCGGTGACACCGGGCCCCACTTCGACGACCTCGCCCGCGCCTTCGTGGCCGAGGACGGCCGGCATCGCGACCGGGATCGTGCCCGTCATCGCCGAGAGGTCGGAGTGGCAGACACCGGTCGCCTTGATCTTCACGCGGACCTTGCCGTCGGTGACGGCCGTCGCCTCGACGTCGTCGCGGACGTCGAGGGTGGTCCTCCCGATCTCGGTGAGGACCGCCGCCTTCACTGCGCGGCTCGCTTGAGGAACAGCGCGCGCTTCGGGCACATGTCGACTGCCTCCTGGACCTTGTCGAGCAGGTCGGCCGGAGGATGCTCGTTGCGGATCTGCAGCTCGTCGTCGTCGTTGACCTGGAAGATCTCGGGGAGGATGCCTTCGCACACCGCGTTGGCCTCGCACTCGCCCCGGTCGACGATGATCTGCGCCACGGATTGCTCGTCACTCACGGCGAAAGTAGAACACGTTCCCATATGCCTCACAAGGCCGGGCGCCACCGAATCTGACGGGTCGTCATAATTCCCCCCGTGGTGCGGATGGAGCCGGTCGAGGCCGAGGCGGACTGGATGCTGCGGCTCGACGTCGCGGACGGCATCGCGACGCTCACGCTCGCCAACCCGCCGAAGCTCAACGCCTGGTCCTGGGAGGCCACGCGACAGCTCGGCAAACGCGCCGACCAGATCCGTTTCGACGACTCGGTGCGCGTGGTCGTCATCCGCGCCGAGGGACGAGCGTTCTGCGCCGGTGTCGATCTCGGCATGCCCGAAGACCGGATCACCGGCCGCTCCGCAGCCGAGAAGGCGCGCAACTTCTACGAGGGCCTGCGCTGGGTGCACGAGCGGTTCCACGCCTTCTCCGAGCTGCCGCAGCCGATCGTGGCAGCCGTGCATGGCTACTGTCTGGGCTTCGGGTTCGAGCTCGCGCTGATGGCGGACATCCGCATCGCCTCCGACGACGCGGTCTTCGCACTTCCGGAGGCGCAGATCGGAGTGTCGATCGACGCCGGTGGCGACCTGCGGCTGGCGCGCGATGCGGGTGCGGGCTGGGCGAAGCTGCTCGCCCTGACCGGCCGCCGGATCGACGCCGCGACAGCCGAGCGAATCGGCGTCGTACAAGCTGTGGTCCGTCGCGAGGAGCTCGACGAGACCGCCCTCGCGATCGCCCGCGAGATTCGCGACAACGCCCCACTCGCGGTGCAAAGCATCAAGCGGACGATCAACGAGTTCGCCGACAAGGGGCTCGCGGACGCGATGCGGTTCGAGGCGATGAGCGCCTCCGTGGAGTTCGTGTCGGAGGACATGCCGAAGGGCTACGCGGCGAAGGCGAAGAAGCAGACGCCCGAGTTCGAGGGCAAGTAGTGCCAATCCCCGCCGCCCCTGCCGGGCCGATGCTGCCGCCGGGAACGTACGACGGTCAGGTTGCGCTGGTCACCGGCGGCGGCACGGGGCTCGGCAAGGCGATTGCTGTCGAGTTCGCTCGGCTCGGCGCGTCGGTTGCGGTGGCAAGCCGCAGCGAGGAGCACCGCGCCGCAGGCGTCGCCGCGATCGAGGCGGTCGGCGGCAAGGCGATGGGCGTCGAGCTCGACGTTCGCGAGCCGGAGTCCGTCGCCGGAGCATTCGATGCGATCGAAGTGGCATTCGGAACCGTCACCGTGCTGGTCAACAACGCGGCGGCCAACTTCCCCGTCGCGGCCGCGGACCTCTCACCGAACGGCTGGCGCGCGGTCGAGCGGATCGTGCTGGACGGCACGTTCTTCTGCTCCAAGGAGCTGCACCGCCGACTGACCGAGGCCGGCCTCCCGGGATCGATCGTCAACATCGTGTCGACCGCTGCACAAAGTGGCGGTCCCGGGATGGCGCACTCCGCGGCCGCCAAGGCCGGCGTTGTGTCACTGACCAAGACCCTCGCCGTCGAATGGGCGCCGGACGGGGTGCGCGTCAACGCGATCGCGCCCGGGTTGTTTCCGCACGACGACATGCCGGAGGCGATTCGCGCCGTGCGTGACGAGAACCTCGACGCGACCCGCCAGCCGGCCGGCCGTGCCGGCCAGCCACGCGAGCTCGGCTGGGCCGCAACGTACCTGTGCTCGGCGTACGCGTCCTTCATCACCGGCCACGTGCTCGTCGTCGATGGGGGAAACTGGCTGCGACGCGACTTCGCGATGCCCCCTTTCACCCCGATCAAGGAGCAGTTGAGTCAATGAGCACGCTGATCGCGCCGTTCCTCGGCGGACAGGTGCAACAATCCGATGTCGTGCGGATGGCGAGAGTTGGCGCCGATCTCGAGAGCGGTGGGGCGTGAGCGCTAAGGCTCCGTACTCGGTCACCCAGGCAGCTGGTCTGCCGGAGACCGAGCTGCCAGGCGCGCTGGTGGAGCTCCTGCCGCCGACGGTGGCGAGTGCACCCTGGCGGACTCGCTGCCGGGTCGTCACGTGGATGCACGCCGTGGACGAAGCGGCACTTGACGCGTTCCCGAAGGTCATCCGGCCGGACGGCATCGCGATGGTGGCGTGGGCGCTGGTCCGCTACGAGCACACGCCGGTCGGCCCCTACGACGAGATCGCCGCGACATTGATCCCCGACGGCGGCGACGGCTTCGGCCACATCCCCTTCATCGCGGTCGACTCCTACCCGAGCATCGTCGGTGGCCGGACCAACTGGCTGCTGCCCAAGTCGCTGGCGCGGTTCGTGTGGTCGAAGGACAACCTCTCCGCGAACGTGACGGCCGACGCTCCCGCCAAGCCGGGGTGGAGCATCAACGTCACCGTCTGGCCGGCCGGCGAGGCCTCGAAGCAGAAGATCCCCAACCAGGTGCAGCAGGTCAGCACGAACGGCGAAGTACGCCGATTCACCGGCTCGCTCGCCGGCTCGATGCAGCCCGCCACAGTGATGGTCGACGGCGTGGCGGAAGGGCCGCTGTCGGCGCTGCTGCTTTCCGGAAGCTACGAGGGCACCGTGCTCAGCGACTGCAAGTTCGAGGTCGGTGCACTCAACCCGGCCTGAGCGCGGGTAGAAAGCAGTTATGGCGAAAGCAGGGGCGGCCCGGGATCCGCTGGCCGACCTGCAGCGGATCGCGTACCTGCTCGAGCGAGCGCACGAGGCGACGCCTCGTGTGAAGGCCTTCCGCACGGCCGCCTCGATCGTCGAGGAGCTGCCGGCGGAAGAGCTCGCCGCCCGCGCGAACAAGGGCACGCTGACAGATCTGGCCGGGATCGGTGACACCACGTCGACGGTGATCCGCGAGTCGCTGGCGGGCGAGGTCCCGACGTACCTCGCGAAGCTCGAAGCCGCCCTGCCGCCGGTCAAGAACCCCGGGCGGATGCAGGCGGCGCTCAAGGGCGACCTGCATATGCACAGCGACTGGAGCGATGGCGGCTCGCCGATCGAGGAGATGGTGACCGCGGCGCGCGACCTCGGTCACGAGTACGTCGCGCTCACGGACCATTCGCCGCGGCTGACGGTCGCGCGCGGCCTGACCGCCGAGCGGCTGCGGGAGCAGTTGAAGATCGTGAAGCAGCTGAACAAGAAGATGGCGCCGTTTCGCATCCTCACCGGAATCGAGGTCGACATCCTCGAGGACGGCTCGCTCGACCAGGAGGAGGAGCTGCTCGCCGAGCTCGACGTCGTGGTCGCGTCGGTGCACTCGAAGCTTCGGATGGACGCGAAGCAGATGACCGAGCGGATGGTCGTCGCCGTCGCGAACCCGAACACCGATGTCCTCGGCCACTGCACCGGGCGGTTGCTCGCCGGTCGCGGCCGGCCGGAGTCGGAGTTCGACGCGGAGATGGTGTTCGAAGCGTGCAAGCAGTTCGGTACGGCGGTCGAGATCAACTCGCGCCCCGAGCGACTCGATCCACCGCGCCGGTTGCTGTCGCTGGCCGAAGAGATCGGCTGCATGTTCTCGATTGACACCGACGCCCATGCGCCGGGTCAGCTCGAGTGGCAGGTCAACGGCTGCGAACGCGCCGACGAGATCGACCTCGACCCGGATCGGGTGATCAACACAAAAACCGCCGACGACCTCCTAGAGCTCCTCGCCAACTAGCTTGAACGACACCCATGTGACATAGGTGCTGTCAATCGCGACTCCCATGTGACATGCGGGTCGCAAGTCGCGACACCTATGTCACATACGAGTGGTAGGCGCCTAGCTCGTGGCGACCGTCGCGGTGTCGCGCCCGCTGCGCAGCACCTTGCCGGGTCGCGCGTCCGTCGGCTTGCCGTCGCGGATCGTCTCGACGCCGTTGACCAGCACCCGCTTCACGCCGATCCCGCCCGCCGTGAGGCGCGGAGCGCCGCCCGGCAGGTCGAAGTGCAGCGCAGCGTCCTCGCTCGCGACCGTCTCCGGGTCGATCACGACGACGTCGGCGTGGTAGCCCTCGCGCAGGTAGCCGCGGTCGACCAGACCGAAGAGGTCGGCCTGCGCGCCGGTGATCATCCGTACGGCGGACTCCAGGGAAGTGAGCTTGCGGCCACGGATCATGTCGCCGAGGAAGCGCGTCGGGAACGGCGCACCTGCCATCCGGTCGAGATGCGCACCGGCGTCCGAGCCGCCGAGCATCACGTCTTCCTCGCCCCACGCCGACTGACGCAACGCCCACGTGTCGGGATCGTTGTCGTTGGGCATCGGCCAGAGCACCGTGCGCAGCTCGTCGGCGATGACGATGTCGAGCAGCGTGTCGAACGGGTCCTGCCCGCGCTCCGCGGCGATGTCCTTCACGACCCGGCCCTTCAGGCCATCGTTCTCCGGCGCGTACGTGTCGCCGATGACATAGCGGCCGAACGACCCGAGCCGCTTGAACACGCCGGCTTCAGGAGCATTGACCAGCTCGACCATCTTGGCGCGCGTCGCCGGGTCGGAGAGCCGCTGAATGCGCTCCGGCACCGGGCACTGCAGGATCTCGCCCCAGCCCGGGATCAGCCACAAGCCGCAGAAGTTGAGCAGGCTCATGTTCATCGGCACCAGCACCGGCATCGTCAGCGCGACGACGCGACCACCGAGCTCACGCGCCCGCGCCGACGCCTGCAGCTGACGCGGGATCCGGTCCGGCTCCCGCGCGTCGATGGTGAGCAGGTTCCAGTTGAGCGAACGCTTCGCCGCCGCGGACATCGAGGCGAGCAGCTCGATCTCGTCGTCCTCGAACTTGTCGAGGCAGCCCGAGACGATGCCCTCGAGGAACGTCCCCTCATGCTCCCCCACCGCCGTGCACAGCGCGAGCAGCTCGTCCTTGCCGGCGTGCCGCGATGCGACCGGCTTGCCCTCGCCGTCGGAGTGCGTCCGCGACAGCGTTGTCGAGAAGCCGAGCCCGCCGGCCTCGATCGACTCGTGCAGCACGGCGACCAGCTGTTTGATCTCGTCGTCCGTCGCCTCGCGGTCGGTGGCCTCGGCGCCCATCACGTAGCGGCGCAGTGCGCAGTGCCCGACGAGGAAGCCCGCATTAACCGCGAGGTCCGCGCGCTCGACCGCGTCGAGGTACTCGCCGAAGGTCTCCCAGCTCCAGTTGACGCCGGTCTCGAGCGCCTCCAGCGGCATTCCTTCGACCTTCTGCATCATCCGCCGGATGTAGTCGGCGTCCTCCGCCTTCAGTGGCGCAAGCGTGAAGCCGCAGTTGCCGCCAAGCACCGTCGTCACACCGTGCTCGTTGGACGGCGTGAGCAACGGGTCCCAGAACAGCTGCGCGTCGTAGTGCGTGTGGTTGTCGATGACGCCCGGCATCACGACGAGCCCGGTCGCGTCGAAGACCTCGGTTGCGTCCTCGTCGGCGGTTCCGACCGCGACGATTCGCCCGTCACGTACGCCCACGTCTCCGACGTACGACGGCCCCCCCGTCCCGTCGACGACGGTTGCCCCCTTGATCAGGTAGTCGAGAGCCATCAGCGCTTCCAGCGTCCTTCCGGCGTGAGGTCGTAGAACCGGATTGCGTTGCCACGGACGATCTTCTCGATCACGTCGTCGTCGAGGTGCTTCATCTGCTGCTCCGCGACCGCGCGCGTGTTCGGCCAGGTCGAGTCCGAGTGCGGGTAGTCGCTCTCGTAGGCGACGTTGTTGACCCCGACGTGCTCGATGTCCTCGAGACCGTGCGGGTCGTCGAAGAAGCAGCCGAGCACGTGCTCGTAGTAGAGCTCGGACGGTGGCCGCTTCACCTTGTCGGCGACGCCGCCCCAGCCGCGGTTCTCCTCCCACACCACGTCGGCGCGGTGCAGCACGTAGGGAATCCAGCCGATCGAGCCCTCGGAGAACGCGATCTTGAGGTTGGTGAACTTCTCGAGCTTGCCCGACAGCAGCCAGTCGGTGAGGGAGTAGCAGGAGTTCGCGAAGGTCAGCGTCGAGCCGACCGCGGCCGGCGCGTCCTTCGACGTCGACGGCATTTTCGACGACGACCCGATGTGCATGTTGATGACGGTCCCGGTCTCGTCGCATGCAGTGAAGAACGGGTCCCAGTAGTCGCTCTTGTCGTGGATGCTCGGCAGCTCGAGGAACGGCGGGATCTCCGAGAAGCAAGTTGCGCGTACGCCGCGCGCGGCGTTGCGGCGTACCTCCTCCGCGGCGAGCTGCGCGTCCCACAGCGGGACGATGATCAGCGGGATGAGCCGGCCGTCGGCGTCGCCGCACCACTCCTCGACCTGGAAGTCGTTGTAGGCCTTGACGCACTCCAGCGCAACGTCCTTGTCCTTGGCGTCGAGGAAGGTCTGGCCGCAGAAGCGCGGGAAGGTCGGGAAGCACATCTGCGAGTCGGTCCAGTTCGCGTCCATGTCCTCGAGGCGCTCCTTCACGGAGTACGCCCCGGTCCGCATGTCGTCGTAGCCGACCAGCCGCAGGTCGACCTCGTCGCGGTCGTAGCCGACCGACGCATCGAGGCGCATCAGCGGGCGCTTGAGATCCTCGTAGATCCACCAGGCGACGTCGGGTCCGCTGCCCGGCTCCCCCATCGAGACGGTCAGCTTGCCGCCGACGAACGTCACGTCGCCCTTCGGCGCGAACACGACCTTCGGGGCGCGCTCCTTCATGGCGGCCGGGAGCCGGTCCTGCCAGAGGTTCGGCGGCTCGACCACATGGTCGTCGACCGACACGATCTTCGGGAACTGGTCCATGCGACAACCCTAGAGCAAGATCTGACGGGTCGTCAGATCTTGCTCTGCCCGGCCAAATCCGCGGTGATCTTGACGTTGTTGGCGTCTAGCGGCCGTCCAGCCGCCAAGTACGTCAAGATCACCGCGAGAGGGTGCCTGGCGGGTTCGTCGAACGGAGAGTAGTGAGGCGTCACCGAACCGCACTCGGTTGCATGGTCGCGGCCCTGCTCGCCGGAGTCGCTCCTGCCGCGACAGCCGCGCCGAGGCCGGTCTCCCCGCCCCCTCCCCACAGCGTGTCCGTCGCCGCGCCCCACCGCGCCGACCTTCCCGCCGATGCACCTCCGGCCCTGTATCGGGCGGAGCCGAAACTGCCGGCCGCGGCCGGCTGGCCCGGGAGCAACACCGCGTTCTCGCGCACGTCCGGCACCGGGCGGCTCGCCGACGGCGGGCTGTACTGGACCGACTGGCTGTACGACGACCACGGCACCACCACTGCCTCGACCGGCGACCCGTCGGTGACCGCCGGCTCGCCCACCTTCGGGCTGTACACCTACCCGGCCGGGGCCGCACACGGCAACGGCGCCGACATCTTCCGCGCCGCCGTCCTCGACCGGCGCAGCGCAACGTACTGGCGGGTGGACTGGAACACGTTGGCCGCGGCCGACGTACCGATCGCGGAATGGGCCTTCGACCGCGACAACAACTCCGGCACCGGCTCCGCGAGCTGGCCGGCCGGCGCCGGAGTGAGCTCACCGGGCATCGACACCGCATTGACGATGTCGAGCCACGGCGCGCAACTGATCGCCGTGGCCTCCGGCAAGGTCCTCGCTCACCTGCCGGTCAGCGTCGACATGCATGCGCAGTCGTTCGTCACGCGGATCCCGAAGTCGGTGCTGCCCGTCCGTGGGTCGTGGCGAATCCGGCTGGCTGCGGGGCTCGCGGATTCCAACGGCACCGGGTTCGCGGCTCCGCCTGACGCCCTGCCAGGGCAGCCGGCGGTCTACAACGTCACCTTCCGACGCGCCGACCAGGAGCGAGTCTCGGACAACTTCTGGGACGACATGGACCAGACGCGCGCGCTGCGCACGGGCACGGTCGCCGGCTTCTCCCATGTCGTCACGTGGGCGCGGCTCGCACGGCGGGTTCGCACCTCGCCGCCGCAACCGCTCGGCTGGAGCGACCGCTGGTACGTCTCCGCCGTCGACCTCGGCCCTGGAATCGTCAGCGACTTCTCCTCGATCGAGGACAGCCAGCCCAACTACCTCGGCCGGATACAGCCGTACGGCATCTACCTGCCGAAGTCGTACCGGCGCGGAACTGCGACCGAGCTGACGTTCCTCCTGCACTCGTTGACGCAGAACCACAACCAGTACGCCGCAACCACGCCGAACTTCAGCAAGCTCGCCTGCGAGGACCGGCACTCGATCTGCGTGACGACGCTCGGTCGCGGGCCCGACGGGGACTACTTCGACTACGCCGAGCTCGACTTCTGGCAGGTCTGGCACGCCGTCGCCACTGCATTCACGCTCGACCCCGAACGGACCGTCCTCTGCGGCTACTCGATGGGCGGCCTCGGCACGAACGCGCTTGCGATGGCCCACCCCGACCTGTTCGCGAAGGCGATCACGCTCGCCGGCGCGGTGGGCAACGTCCCCTCACTGGCCAACCTGCGATGGATTCCGACCTATCTCGCCGGCGGGGTCACAGACGAGCTCGTTCCGATCACTATCGAGAAGGCCGAAGCCGACGGTCTGGCGGCGCTCGGCGACCGGTATCGCTGGGTCGTCTACCCAGAGGTGGACCACGTTGCGTTCGAGCTCGCCGACCGCTTCGCCGACGCGGCGAAGTACATGAATGACGCGAAACGAGTGCGCAACCCGGGCACGTTCTCCTTCACGTGGTTCCCGTCGAACGGCGGAGGGCTGTCAGGCAACCAGATCACCGGAGGGGGCATCTCCTGGACGCAGCTTCCTGCGTACGGCGTGGGTACGACGGGCGACTACTGGGCGAGACATCTCCAAGCGCGGTCGCTCACGCGCTATGCGACGGTCCGGGCCGAATCCGGCAAGCGCCCTGAGCGCGCGGTGATCACGCACTCGTCGCGGGGCATCACTACTGTCGATGGCCCGGGGCCGGGTGTCGCCTCCGAGCTCACCTGGACCCGCGGCAAGCGCCCCGCCGCGCGACCGCTGATCAGGCTCCACCTGTCAAACGTGGCCGCGCTGACCATCCTTCGTCGCGGAGCCGGCTTCCGTCGCCGCCAGGGCGGCGAGCTGGTGGTCACCACCGACGGGTCTACCGCGATCCGGATCGGCCGGCAGTTGTTCCACGTCCACAAGGGACATCGAACGTTCCAGATCATGCCGTGGCAGCCGAAGCAGTACGCCTGTCCCCCTAATGAACCTTGTCCCGGCCGGGCGTAACGTGCCTGTCATGACGATGACTGCTCCCCGTCCGCTTGCGATCCACATCGGCCGCGACGACCTGCCGTTCGTCGACTACGGCGGCGGCAACATGATGAAGGTGCTCCTGATCGACGAGGCCGAGAGCCTCTGGATCGTCGAGAACATCTTCAAGGCCGGCTTCGAGACGCAGACCCACCGGCACACCGGACCGGTCTTCGGCTACACCGTCTCGGGTGCGTGGAAGTACAAGGAGTACGACTACGTCAACCGCGCCGGGTCGTTCCTCTACGAGCCCGCCAACTCGGTGCACACGCTGGAGATCCTCGAGGACAACACGCAGGTGTGGTTCCAGATGTACGGCATGAACCTCAACCTGCGTGAGGACGGCAGCGTCGAGTCGGTGACGGACGGCGCCGGAACGCTCGGGGCGTACCTGCACCTCGCCGAGAAGCAGGGACACGGCCGGCCGAACGTTCTCGTGCTCTGATCAGCGCAGCGCTTTGACGGAGATCGACCTCTCGGACCCTGACACCTATCTCGAGGGTCCGCCGCACGACTACTTCACCGAGCTGCGCGCGAGCGATCCGGTCCACTGGCAACCCACCGGCGACGGCGGCGGCTACTGGGCCGTCCTCAAGCACGCCGACGTCGAGACCGTCGCGCGCCAGCCGCTGCTGTTCTCCTCCGCGGCGCGCGGGGTCGTGCTCGAGGACCTCGACGGCGAGCGGCTCGAGCAGATGCGCGGCATGTTGCTCGCGATGGACCCGCCGAAGCACCGGCAGGTCCGCAAACCGCTGACACCTCGGCTCACCCCTCGCGCGGTCTCGGGTCTCGCCGACAGCATCCGCGGCATCTGCGCGGACATCTTCGATTCGGTCGAGGGCCGCGAGGAGGTCGAGTTCGTCAACGAGGTCGCCGGCCCGCTGCCGACGCGCGTCGTCGGCGCGCTCATGGGCTTGCCCCGCGCCGACTGGGAGCGAATCCATCACCTCGCCGAACGCGTCACCCACGGGCAGGACCCCGACTACGCAGAGGACAGCGGCGGTGCCGCCACCGCCACGACCGAGATGGGCGCGTACGCCTACGACTTCGCAGTAAGCCGCGCAGGCCGCGAACCGGATGGCGAGGGCGACCTCACTGACGCGCTGCTCGCGGTGATGGACCCGGTCGCGTTCGCCACGCTGTTCATTCAGCTCGTGACCGCCGGCCAGGACACGACGCAGACGATGCTGTCGTCCGGACTGCTCGCCCTGCTCGACCACCCGGACCAGTTGGCTGCGCTTCGCAACAACCCGAGCCGCATCCCGGCGGCGGTCGAGGAGATCGTGCGCTGGGCGAACCCGCTGCACTACTTCCGGCGTACGGCGATGACAGCCACCGAGCTGCGCGGCACGAAGATCCGCAAGGGCGACGCGGTCGCGATGTACTACACGTCCTGCAACCGCGACGAGGACGTCTTCGCCGACAGCCAGGCATTCGACATCACCCGCACGCCGAACAAGCACCTGTCCTTCGGGCAGGCCGAGCACTTCTGCGTCGGCGTGCATCTCGCCCGCCTCGAAGGCCGCATCTTCTACGAGCAGCTGCTGAAGCGGTACACGACGATCGAGCAAGCCGGCGCTCCGCGCCGGCTGCGCTCGAACCTCAACAACAGCTACAAGGAGATGAAGGTCGCCCTCAAACCCCGCTGATCTTGACGTTGTGGGCGTCTAACGGCCGTCCAGACGCCAACAACGTCAAGATCACCGCGGGGTCAGGCCGGGCGGGTCTCGACCAGGCGGACCAGCGGGATCCTTCGCTCGGTCTTGGTCTGGTAGTCCGCGTAGTGCGGACGGTCCTCCAGCATCGCCGCCCACGTCGCGTCGTACTCCTCGCCGTCGACGATCTCCGGCACCGACCAGTACGCGCCGCCCTGCACCCGGACGAAGACCTCCGGGTTGGCCTCGCGGTCGGCCAGGTTCAGAAACCAGGCCGGATGCTTCTCCGCACCCGCGAACGACCCCACGACAACCCGAACGCCGTTCGGGTCGCGCCAGAAGGGAAGGGCCACCTTGTGCTCGCGCCCGCTGCGCCGGCCGATCGTCCGAAGCAGCACGTGGTGCATGTTGACCCACACCCACGCGCTGTCCTCATCCGACGTTTCCATCAGCGCGACGTGCTGCGCGCTGATCGTCACGATCTCGTCACGTGTGGGAGTCGTGAACTCCGACGATCGTTGTGAGGTCACGCCAGGCACCGTACTCTGCAACCTGACGAGGCGTCAGAAACTGATTTATGGAGGTAAGTAAGTGCGCACCCCGGTCTGCGAGAAGTTCGGGATCGAGTTCCCGATCTTCGCGTTCTCCCACTGTCGTGACGTGGTGGCTGCGGTCAGCCGCGCCGGCGGATTCGGGGTGCTCGGCGCCCTCGCGTTCACCCCGGAAGAGCTCGAGATCGAGCTGAAGTGGATCGAGGACCACGTCGAGGGCAAGCCCTACGGCGTCGACCTCGTCATGCCGGCCAACTACATCGGCAAGGGCGGCAAGCAGCCTTCCGAGGAAGAGCTGCGCGCGATGATCCCGCAGGAGTACTGGGACTTCCTCGAAAGCATCATGGAGGAGTACGGCGTCCCGCCGCTCCCCGAGGACCTCGAGCAGGACCGCGCCAAGGCGGCCGGCCTCGGCGTCGACGACCAGGCCGGCCGCTCGGTCGACGTCGCGCTGAGCCACCCCGGCGTCAAGCTCCTCGTCAACGCCCTCGGCCCGCCGCCCGAGGACGTCGTGAAGAAGGCGCACGACCACGGTGTGCTCGTCGGTGCACTGATCGGCAACAGACACCACGCGCAGAAGCAGATCGACATCGGCGTCGACATCCTCGTGGCGCAGGGCGGCGAGGCAGGCGGGCACACCGGTGACGTCGCCACGATGGTCCTCGTTCCCGAGATCGTCGACGCGGTCGGCGAGCAGGTCCCGGTGCTGGCCGCAGGCGGCATCGGCTGCGGGCGCCAGATGGCCGCCGCACTCGCACTCGGCGCCCAGGGCGTGTGGACGGGCTCGATCTGGCTGACCGTCGCCGAGGCCGACACCCAGCCCGAGCCGCTCGCGAACCTCCTCGCCGCCGACTCGCGCGGCACGGTTCGGTCCAAGACGATGACCGGAAAGCCGGCTCGCCAGCTGCGTACGGCGTGGACCGACGCCTGGGAGCGCGAAGGCGCACCAAAGACGCTGCCGATGCCGCTGCAGGGAATCCTCTGGAATGCCATGGCACGCCGGGTCAGCCGCGCAAAGACAAAGGAGCTGTCCGGCTTCCCCGTCGGCCAGATCGTCGGCCGGATGAACAAGGTGCGCCCCACCCAGGAAGTCATCCTCGAGATGGTCGAAGAGTGGATCGCCACGACCCAGCGGCTGTCCTCCCTGCTCGACGACTCGGTGAGCGGCTGATCCAACCGTGGGGGTGAACCAGCGATCGGCCATCGTGCTGACCGACGAGGAGATCGAGCAGTTCCTCGCCGGCAGCCGGTCGATGACGCTCGCGTCGGTCGGCCCTGACGGCACACCGCACCTCGTCGCGATGTGGTTCGCCGTCATCGACGGCGACATCTGCTTCGAGACCAAGGCGAAGTCGCAGAAGGCCGTCAACCTGCGGCGAAACCCGAAGGTCAGCTGCCTCGTCGAAGATGGCATGACCTACGAAGAGCTCCGTGGCGTCGCGATCGAAGGAACTGCGGAGGTCGTCGACGACCCCGACCTGCTGTGGCGGATCGGGGTCAGCATCTGGGAGCGCTACTACGCGCCGTACACCGACGACGTGAAGCCGTTCGTCGAGGCGATGTTGAACAAGCGGGTCGCCGTAAGGGTGAAAGCGGAGCGCACGCGCTCCTGGGACCACCGCAAGCTCGGGATGGCCTCGACAGGCCCGCCCGCAGGATCGACGATGACGGTCGCCGGCAGACGTGGCCGCTGACAGGACTACGAGGCTAAGGAGTCCAATGCGCAGCCCTCGCGCACTTTCTCTGGTGATGATCACCGGCCTCGTCGCCACGGCCGCATGTGGCGCTCG
>JAICMG010000049.1 GCA_025929365.1 Frankiaceae bacterium | reverse complement strand
GATCCGGGCCGAGCTGATCGCCGAGGTCGGTACGCCGCTGCTGATGACCTACGGGCCGCAGCTCGACGCACCGATCGCGGACGGCCTGCTCTGGCCCGCGCGCAAGGCCGAGAGCTTCGAGTGGGAGCGCGACCTCGGCGTTGCCGAGGTGTTCGGCTCCAAGTCGTGGCGGCGCGTGGCGAAGGAGCCGGTCGGTGTCGTCGGCGCGATCACGCCGTGGAACTACCCGTTCGAGATCACGATCAACAAGCTCGGCCAGGCACTCGCGACCGGCAACACGGTCGTGCTGAAGCCGGCACCGGACACGCCGTGGAGCGGCACCCGCTGGGGTCGCGTGATCGCGGAGAAGACCGACATCCCGGCCGGCGTGGTCAACGTCGTGACGTCGTCGGACCACCTGCTCGGCGAGCAGCTGGTCACCGATCCGCGAGTGGACCTGATCTCCTTCACCGGCTCGACGGCGACCGGCAAGCGGATCATGGAGAAGGGCGCCGCGACGCTGAAGCGGCTCTTCCTCGAGCTCGGCGGCAAGAGCGCGAACATCCTGCTCGACGACGCCGATTTCCAGGCCAACCTCGCGATGGCGTCGCTCACCGTGTGCACCCACGCGGGCCAGGGCTGTGCGATGCCGACCCGCATGCTGTTGCCGCGCTCGCGTTACGAGGAGGGCCTCGAGCTGGTGGCGGAGAGCTTCCGCACGATCGGCTACGGCGACCCGACCGATGCCAACAACTTCATGGGCCCACTGATCAGCTCCAAGCAGCGCGACCGCGTGCTCGGGCTGATCGACGCCGGCGTGAAGGAAGGCGCCCGGCTCGTGCTCGGCGGCGGCAAGCCGTCACATCTGACGAAGGGCTGGTACGTCGAGCCGACGCTGTTTGCCGACGTCGACAACAAGATGACGATCGCGCAGCAGGAGATCTTCGGCCCGGTGCTCGTCGTCATCCCGTTCGAGGACGACGACGACGCCGTACGGATCGCCAACGAGAGCAACTACGGCCTGTCCGGCATGGTCACGTCCGCGGACGAGGGTCGGGCGCTCAACGTCGCGCGCCGGATCCGCACCGGCACGGTCGGCGTCAACGGCGGCATCTGGTACGGCGCGGACACCCCGTTCGGCGGCTACAAGGACAGTGGCATCGGCCGGCAGAACGGCGACGAAGGCTTCGCGATGTACCTCGAAACCAAGAGCTACGCCGGCCCCGCGAACTGACGTTGTCCGAAACCGTTCTCGAGGCGAAGCGGCCTCGACCTGAGGTCTCGCCGTGGAACAAACCGTTCTGGACCGGCGGCGAGGTCGGCGAGCTGCGGCTGCCGAAGTGCGACAGTGACGGCGCGTTTCTTCATCCGTCGCAGGTCGTCTGCCCGAACTGCCACGGTGATGCGCTGACGTGGACGCCGGTCAGCGGCAAGGCGACCGTCGTCGGCGTCACCATGAACCACCAGATGTTCATGCCGAGCTTCACCCCGCCGTATCCGATCGCGGTGGTCATCGTCGACGAGGCGCCGCACGTTCGCTTCACGACGAACCTCGTGGGCGTCACCGAGGACGACCTGCGCGTCGGCATGCGGGTCAAGGTGCGCTTCCTCGAGCAGGAGGGCATCTGGTTCCCGCTGTTCGAGCCGGTCGACGAGCCGGATGCGCCGGTCGCGGACCTCGTGCCGCCCCCGGTCGTCGTCACCCGGCCGCCGGTGTCGTCGGACCGCTACGAGCACAAGGTGGCGATCACCGGCATCGGGATGTCGCAGGTCGGCCGGCGGCTGATGCGCGCTCCGGTCACCCTGACGGTCGAGGCGTGCAAGGCCGCGATCGCCGATGCGGGACTGAGCTTCGACGACATCGACGGCCTCGCGACGTGGCCGGGCGGCATGGGCGGTGGCGGCGGGATCACCGAGGGCGGCGTACCGGTCGTCGAGGAGGCACTTGGCATTCACCCGACCTGGCACAACGGCGGGCTCGAGCAGTCCGCGCAGACCGGCGCGATCGTCAACGCGATGCTCGCGGTGGCGAATGGGCTCTGCAAGCACGTGCTGTGCTTCCGCACGGTGTGGGAGGCGACGAACACCGAGCTGCTTCGCACTGGCGGCTTGCCGTTGCCGCGGGGCGGTTCGGTCGGTGGCGACTTCCAGTGGCGGATCCCGTACGGCGCATCAAGCGCCGGCAACTGGATCGCGATGCAGGCCTCGCAGTACTTCGCGAAGTTCGGCGCCGACCGCGAGATGCTCGGCCGGATCGCCGTCAACAACCGCCGTAATGCCGGGCTCAATCCGGTCGCTGTGTATCGCGACCCGATGACGATGGACGACTACCTGAACGCGCGGATCATCTCGACGCCGCTGGGTCTGTACGACTGTGACGTGCCGTGCGACGGCTCGATCGCGATCATCGTCTCGGCGCGCGAGACGGCGAAGGACCTCAAGCAGACGCCGATCTTCTGCGATGCGGCCGGAACCCAGATCACCGAGCGGCAGTCGTGGGACCAGGGCACGATGACGCACCTCCCCAACGCGTGGGGTCCGGCGGCGCACCTGTGGAGCCGCGCATCGGTCTCTCGTGAGGACGTCGACGTCGCGCTGCTCTACGACGGCTTCAGCTTCAACACGATCGCCTGGCTGGAAGGCCTCGGCTTCTGCGGCCTCGGCGAGGCGAAGGACTTCCTCGAGGGGGGCAAGCGGATCGCGCTCGACGGCGAGCTGCCGGTGAACCCGCATGGTGGCCAGCTGTCAGCCGGCCGCACTCACGGCTTCGGGTTCGTCTACGAGGCGGTGACGCAGCTGCGCGGCGACGCGGGGGAGCGCCAGATCTCCGGCGCCGAGGTGGCGGTCTGCGGGATCGGTGGCGGCGTACCAGGAGGAGCCTTTCTCTTCACCCGCTGACGGTATGGGAAGGGAGATCGAGTGGCGAGGTTCGCTCAGCACACCCGACTGGTCGCCGCTCCCGGCAAGCGCGAAGAGCTGGTCGCGAAGTTCCTCGAGTCCGCGGACGCCCTGTACGTCCCCACTCTTCGCCTTGGCCTTCGCAGCCTCGTGGCGGCCTTGGTGCTGTCGGCGGTGCTCGGCACCACCGGGCCGGCCACTGCGGCGTCCCAGTCCGACCCCACCGCCACCAGCTTTTCGGGCACGCCGACGGTCGGGGCGTTGTTCATCGCCGGCCTCTACCCGGTGCACATCTGCTCGGCGAGCGTGGTCCGCAGTGCGAACCGCAGCGTGGTCCTCACCGCTGCTCACTGCGTGCGAAGCGGGACAGCGGACGGCTACGAGTTCGCGCCCGGGTACCACGCCGGCTACGCGCCGTTCGGCATGTGGAGGGTGACCGCAGCGTACGGCGCCCCTGGCTGGATCGAGCACTACAACAACCACGATGACTTCGCCTTCCTCGTCGTCGCGCCGCGCATGATCGACGGACGGATGCGGCGCCTGCAGGACGTGACGGGCGGCAACACGCTCGGCGTCACGCCCAAGGCGGGCCGTCGCGTGACCATCATCGGCTACCCCCTCGGCGTTGCCGGATCCCCCCTGCGCTGCACCGTCGCCGTCTTTCGGCAGGGTCCGTTCACGGGATCGCACTGCCACGGCTTCGGCGACGGAACCAGCGGTGGCCCATGGCTAGCCACTGGCCCCGCACCCCGCCATGTCGTGGGCCTGATTGGAGGTCTCCACCAAGGAGGCTGCACCACGGACACGACGTACTCACCACCGTTGGGCCGAGACGCGCGTCGCGCGCTCTACCGGGCCGCGCACTACCGCATCGCGGACCACTTCCCGGCACCGCCGGGATCGGGGTGCTGATCGCCGTGAACAACGCGGCCGTTCGTGTGGCCGAGCTCTAGTCGGGCGGGTTCGGGAGCGTCTCGCGCTTGCTGCTGATCTCCTTGGCCGGACCGAGGTAGGACAGCAGCTTCAGGTAGAGCTTGTGGTTGTCGCGGGAGATGAACTCGTGCACCCGCTTCTCGAGCAGCGGCCGCAGGATCGGGCTCATCACGTGGTAGGTCTCCACGAAGGTCAGTCGCGTCCGCGTGCCGTCGTCGAGCGACTCGAGCTCGTGCCAGCCCTCGCCACGCGACCACAGCGGCTTGCCCACGCCGCGGTAGTGCGCCCGCTCGAGCGGCACCACCTTCCACACGACTTCCCAGGACCGCGCCTTGCCACCCGACAGCAAATAGCGCGGCACCCGGAAGACACAGGTACGGACGAGGCCCTCGCCCTTGGCGTCGCCCTCGGACCAGATCTCCATGTGTCCGCCGGGGTACTCCACCTTGCGCGGGCTGGGGGCGTCCGCGGGCGGCGGCATGTGCAGCAGGCCCCACACCTTCTTCGGGGGCGCGTCGACCTCGAAGACCGTCTCGAACCGCTGCATTACTCCGACGCCCCCCACTCGTTCCAGTAGGTGATCTGCTCCACCGGCGGCCGCTGCGCCGGCTTGAAGTCCGTGCCGATCGTGTAGGCAACCGGCAGCAAGGCGATCTGCAGGACGTCGTCCGGGATGCCGAGCGCCTCGGCGACCGCCTTCTCCTGGAACAGGTGCAACGTCGTGAACACCGACCCGAGTCCGCGTGAGCGCAGCGCCAGCTGGAAGCTCCACGTCGCCGGGATGATCGAGCCGTAGACGCTCGCCGCGACCGCGTTGCCGTGCGCCGGGTCGTAGTCCTTCTTGACGCACGGGATGACCATCGCCGGCACCCGCTCGAGCAGCCTCGCGAGCTCGACGGCGCTTTCGTACACGCGCTGCGTCTGCGGATCCTTCTCCGTCCCCGCGGCCTGCTCGAGGTAGGACATGCCTATCTTTCGGTAGGCCTCGGCGACGACCGCTTTCTTCTCCGGCTCGGTGACGACCATCCAGCGCCAGGTCTGGGAGTTGCTCTGGGTCGGCGCCTGTACGGCGAGCCGCAGGCACTCGAGGATCACCTCGCGGGGGACCGGACGGTCGAGGTCGAGGCGCTTGCGGACGGCGCGAGTAGTCGACAGGAGGCGGTCGGTCTCAGCAAGATCGAAGGGGGCAGGGCTCGCCGTACTCACCGGTAGGTCGCCCGCCTTCCGCCGGCGCGGGGGCCGGTCTGGTAATGATGTTCTCCAAAAACGTACAGGGGATTCCGCAGCGAGCCAATAGGCCTTAAGGTGAGGGCAAGCAGCAAGCAAGATCGGGAGCGAGGCAGGTAGATGAACGTCGAAGACATGATCCTCGTGAGCGTCGACGACCACGTGGTCGAGCCGCCGGGCATGTTCGACAACCACGTTCCCGAGAAGTGGCGGGACCAGGCGCCGAAGAGCGTCAAGAAGCCCGAGGGCCACGAGGTCTGGGTCTTCGAGGGCAACGAGATCCCGAACATCGGGCTCAACGCCGTCGCCGGCCGCCCGCCCGAGGACTACGACATGAACGTCACGTCCTACAGCCAGATCCGGCGCGGCACGTACGACATCCACGAGCGAATCCGTGACATGAACGTCAACGGCGTGCTTGGCTCGATGTGCTTCCCGTCGTTCCCGCAGTTCTGCGGCCAGTTGTTCTCCCGGGCACAGGACAGGGAGCTCGGCTACGTGATGCTCCAGGCGTACAACGACTGGCACATCGACGAGTGGTGCGGGACCTACCCGGGACGCTTCATCCCGTTGTCCCTCCCCCCGATCTGGGACCCCGAGCTCATGGCGAAGGAGGTCGCGCGCGTCAAGGCCAAGGGCTGCAACGCGGTGACCTTCAGCGAGGATCCCGCGAAGCTCGGCTGGCCGTCGCTGCACTCCGAGCACTGGGACCCGTTCTGGAAGGCGTGCGTCGACAACGAGATGACGATCGCACTGCACATCGGTTCGTCGTCACAGCTGCTCATGCTCGACGACGCGCCGATCGACGTGATGATCACGCTGACGCCGATGAACCTGTTCCAGACCGCGTCCAACCTCATCTGGTCGCCGGCACTCAAGCGTTTCCCGAAGCTGCAGTTCGCGCTTTCCGAGGGCGGAATCGGCTGGCTGCCGTACTTCCTCGAGCGGATCGACTACGTCTACGAGCGTCACCGTTTCTGGACCGGCCAGGACTTCGGCGACCAGCTGCCGAGCCAGAAGGCGCGCGACAACTTCACGTTCTGCTTCATCGACGACAAGGCCGGCGTCGCCAACCGCGAGCTCATCGGCATCGACAACATCACGTGGGAGTGCGACTACCCGCACTCGGACTCGATGTGGCCGACTGCTCCTGAGGCGGTCATGAAGCACTTCGACGGTGTGAGCGACGAGCACATCAACAAGATCACGCACCTCAACGCGATGCGCGCGTTCAGCTACGACCCGTTCGCGCACATCAAGAAGGAAGACGCCACGGTTGGTGCCCTCCGCGCACAGGCGACGGACGTCACCACCTCCGGCATCAACTAGGGAGCGCGTGAGCCAGAACCTCGGTCCGCTGGTCCCGGCGGACGAGTTCTTCACGCACCAGACCGTCGCGACGTTCGCGTCGGTCGCGTCTTCGGACCCCGGCTGGACCGAGAAGGTCTGGTCGACGGTGCACCTGCGTGACGGCTCGCTGCAGGCGTGCTTCGGGTTGGGCAAGTACACGAACCGTGGCGTGTACGACACGGCTGGCGGAGTCTCGCGCGGCACCGATCAGTGGACGGTACGAGCGAGCCGGACGCTGTCGACCGCGCCCAACGAGACGGCGGCGGGCCCGCTTCGCTACGAGGTTGTCGAGCCGTTGAAGGCGGTACGGGCGGTGCTCGAGCCCAATGAGCACGCCGCGATCAGCTTCGACCTCACGTGGCTCGCCGACGTGCCGCCCGCGCTGGAGATCCCGTGGCCGGAGCGGTCACCCGACGGCTATCGCGTCTCCCACGATGCGCTGCGCTACCACCAGATGGGGACGGCACAGGGCTGGATCGAGGTGGACGGCGAGCGGACCGAGGTGACGCCGGCCAACTCGTTCTCGGTGCGTGACCACTCGTGGGGGATCCGCCCCGACGTCGGGCTCCCGACCCCGGGCCTGCCGCGGGGTCCGCGAGCGCAGCGCGCCCTCGTCACCTGGGCGCCGATGCTGCTTCAGCGGGGCGACGGCACGCCGTACTCGCTCTTCGCGTTCCTGCAGCGGCGTGAAGGTGACGGCTTCGACGAAGTGCGTTCGCAGGGTGAGGAGATGTGGCCGGACGGGACCTCGACGAGGTATGTCGCCGCCAGGCAGGAGCTCGCGTTCCGCGATGACAACCGGCGGCTGACGGGCGGGTCGATCACGCTGCTGGCGGAGGACGGCTCGACGCGTCCGCTGACGCTCACTCCGGTCAGCGACACCGGCTTCGCGCTCGGCACCGGGGGCTACTTCGGCTGGAACGGCCGGATGCTCGGGCAGTGGGCCGGCCCGCTCGTCGTCGACGGCGAACACATCATTGACCTGGACACGCCGGAGATGGCCAAGCAGGTCCACCAGCTCCGCGACGTCCTGTGCCGGGTCGAAGACCCGGTCGGCGGCGGCACCGGCTACGCCAACGTCGAAACGCTCGCGGTCGGTGCGTGGCCCGACCTCGGCCTCACCGCGGCCGCCTCCTTCGTCTGACGGCCTGCGTCAGCTCCCCGTTGTCGTTCGACCGCCAGAACTTCACGCCTGTGCCGCCGACCGTCCCGGTCCCGAGCGGGTTGGTGATGGGCACTGAGTCGAGCGGACCACCGCGACGATCGTCTTGAAGCCCACGGCGTGCACGACGTGCCAGCTCGCGCTCAGGCGATCCACGATGTCGAGTCCCCGCCCGCATTCGTCGTCTCCCTTGGGGTGGCGACGCGCCGGGTCCGCGGCGCCCCGGTCCGTGACCGTGATGATCACGTCCGGTGGCGCGGACTCCAGCGTGACGGTGAGCGGCCCGCCCCCATGGAGCACGGCGTTCGTCACCAGCTCACTGATCACGAGCAGGGCGTCGTCGTACGGCGCAGCCCACCGGTTCGTCGCGAAGAACGCCCGCGCCTCGGAGCGGGCAACGTGCGCATCCCGCGACTTGCCTTCCAGGGTGAGAGTCAGGCCCGACTCCACGGTTTGACCACCTGCTCGCAAGACCAAGCGGCGGTGGTTCCGGCGCAGCCGCTGACCAGAAGATCGCCGCTGCGGCGGCACCCTAAACCTGAAGCGCCTGGGACTAACGGCCCTTCCAGACGGGGGGCCGCTTCTCGGCGAAGGCGGTCGCACCTTCGCGGGCGTCCTCCGACGCGAAAACCGGCGGCAGCAGCTCGCCCTGCTTCGCCCAGGCCTCCTGCTCGGTCCAGTCCGACGACGCCTTTCGCACGATCTCCTTGGTGGTGGCGACCGCGAGCGGACCGTTTGCGGAGACGAGTGCGGCGAGCTCGAGCGCGACGTCGAGCGCCTTTCCCGGGTCGGCGAGCCGGTTGACCAGGCCGTAGCTCTTCGCGGTTTCGGCATCGACCGGCTCGCCGGTCAGCGCGAACTCCATCGCCAGGTGGTACGGGATCCGCTTGGGCAGCCGCAACAGGCCCCCCGCTCCGGCGACGAGGCCGCGCTTGACCTCGGGAATGCCGAACTTCGCCTCGCGGCTGGCGACGACCAGATCACAGGACAGGACGACCTCGCATCCGCCGGCAAGCGCCCATCCCTCGACGGCCGCGATCAGCGGAGTCCTGGGCGGCGCCTGGGTGAGGCCGGCGAAGCCACGGCCGGGGACGGTCGGGTTCTCGCCACGCAGGAAGCCCTTGAGGTCCATCCCGGAGCAGAAGGTGCCGCCGGCGCCGGTGATGATGCCGACCCACAGGCTGTCGTCGCTGTCGAGCTCGTCGATGGCCGCTGCAACACCCTTGGCCAGGCCCTCGTTGACCGCGTTGCGTGCCTCCGGGCGGTTCAGCGTGATGATCAGCACGTTGTCGCGCCGCTCGGTCAGGACCTCGTCGCTCACGTGATCTCCCGGGTTCGTTGAGCACAGTGCTCTGGCGGTTGGTGTAAGGCGCAAAGTACCCTGAGCGCATACCTGACAGCGGTGTCAGGGTCTCATGAGCCGCGGGCAGCTTCGTCCCCCTCCGGGGGCCATGGACACAGCAGCGCCCGACGCAGGGAGCAACAGATGCCGATCGGGATCACCGAGGACCACGATGCGCTGCGTGAGTCCGCGCGCGAGATGCTCGCCCGTCACTGCCCGCCCGCCGCGTCCCGCGCCGCGCTCGACGCCGCGTCGGAGGAGCTGCCGGCGTTCTGGCAGGCCGCCGCGGAACTCGGCTGGTTCGGCCTGCACGTCCCCGAGGAGTACGGCGGCGCCGGCTACGGCCTGATCGAGCTTGTCGTCGTCGTCGAGGAGCTCGGCCGCGCGATCGCCCCCGGTCCCTTCGTCCCGACGGTGCATGCGGCGGCCGTGATCGCCCGTGAAGGGGGCGCGATCGCGAAGGAGCTGCTGCCGGGTCTGGTCGACGGCTCGACCGTCGCCACCGTCGCGCTCGGCGCCGCAAAGGTCTCGGCCTCGCAAGGCCCGGACGGCCTGGTGCTGTCGGGCACGGTGCGTCCGGTCGTGGGCGGCGCACTCGCGAAGCTCGTCGTCCTGCGCGCGACCGTCGCTGACCGTGTGGTGTGGTGCATCGTCGAGACGGAGGGCCGGTCCGTCACTCCGATCGACAGCTTCGACGCCACCCGGCGCGTCGTCGAGATCGACGTCGACGGTGTCGTCGTCTCCGCCAACCGGCAGCTGTCGCTCGACCAGCACGATGTGTACGGCATCGGTGCTGTTCTGTACGCCGCGGAGTCCTGCGGTCTCACCGGCTGGTGCCTGGACACCGCGTCGGCATACGCCAAGGAGCGCGTCCAGTTCGGCCGGCCGATCGGCATGTTCCAGGCGATCAAGCACCGCGCCGCCGACATGCTCGTGACGGTCGAGCTGATGCGAGCCGCGACGTGGGACGCCGCGCGCAGCGAGGTGCTCGACGCCGACGGCCGGCTCGCCGTCTCGGCCGCCGCGTCGATCTCCTTCGACGGCGCGGTCAAGGCGGGCGAGGACTGTGTCCAGATGCTCGGCGGCATCGGCTTCACCTGGGAGCACGACGCGCATCTCTATCTCAAGCGCGCGATCGCCGTACGACAGCTCCTCGGCCCCACCACCGCCTGGCGCACGGCGACGGCGAAGCTCGGTCTCGACGGTGTCCGCCGCAAGCTCGACGTCGAGCTGCCCGCAGAGGCGGAGGAGTATCGCGCCGAGGTGCGGGCGTTCCTTGCAAGTCTCGAAGGACTCGAGGAGGACGCCCGCAAGGCGAAGATCGCGGACGCCGGATATCTCGCGCCGCACTGGCCGGCGCCGTGGGGACGCGACGCCAATGCCGTCCAGCAGGTCGTGATCGACGAGGAGTTCAAGAAGGCGAAGGTGCGCCGCACGCACCTGTCGATCGCCGCATGGGCCTTGCCGACCATCATCGAGCATGGCAGCGCCGCCCAGACCGAGAAGTACGTCCGGCCGACCTTCTACGGCGAGATCAGCTGGTGTCAGCTGTTCAGCGAGCCCGGCGCGGGCTCCGACCTCGCCTCGCTCGCGACCAGGGCCGAGCCCACCGAGGGCGGCTGGCTGGTCACCGGGCAGAAGGTGTGGACGTCGCTGGCCAAACAGGCGACGCACGGCATCCTGCTGGCGCGCACGTCGCCCGGCAAGGATGGCGACCGTCACCACGGAATCTCCTACTTCCTGCTCGACATGAGCTCGCCTGGCATCGACATCCGACCGCTGCGGGAGCTCACCGGCGCGGCCATGTTCAACGAGGTGTTCCTCGACAACGTCTTCGTGCCAAGCGACTGCCTGGTCGGTGAGGTAGACGACGGGTGGCGGCTCGCCCGCACGACGCTGGCCAACGAGCGGGTGTCGATGGCGTCGGGCTCCGCGTTCGGCATCGGCGTCGAGAGCATCGTCAAGCTGATCCAGGACCGCAACCCCGATCAGGTGACCCTGGACCGGACCGGCTACCTCATCGCCGAGGCGCAGTCGCTCGCGCTGCTCGGGGTGCGCTCGACGATGCGTGTGCTCTCGGGTGGCGAGCGCGGATCCGAGTCGAGCCTGCGCAAGCTGGCCGCCGCCGAGCACGAGCAGCGCGTGCAGGAGTACGGCCTCGAGCTGCTCGGCGGTGAGGGCGCGACCGCGGTCGGTGACGCCTTCACATGGGGAATGGGCTTCCTCTCGACGCGGTGCCTGACGATCGCCGGCGGGACCAGCGAGGTGCAGCGCAATGTGATCGCCGAGCGGCTGCTCGGTCTCCCGCGCGACGCCTGAGGCGGCTAGTCGGGTCGCGCGAACTTGTGGTCGGCCACGGCGATCGACACAACGCCGAGCACCGCAATCATCGAGATCTCCAGCAGTACGGGCACGTGCCAGCCCCACCAGCTGACGCCCGGCGAGAGCGCGTGCCGCGCGGACACCGAGACATTCAGCCGATCGAACACGAGCCGTCGCATCGGGTCGACCGCGTAGGTCAGCGGGTTGAGCCGGCTCAGTACGCCGAGCCAGGCCGGCAGGTTCGAGATGGGGTAGAGCGCGCCGGACAGGAACAGCATGGGGATGACGAGCATCTGCATCACGTTCGTGAAGGTCTGCGCCTGTTTGATCGTCGTTGCCACCATCACCCCGAATCCGGTGATGGCGAACGCGACGAGCACCTGCAGCCCGAAGACGGCGAGCAGCAGGATCGGGCTGTAGGGGACGTGGACCAGGCCTGCCAGTGCCAGGACGATCAGCCCCTGACTGGCCGCGATCGTCGTCCCGCCGAGACACTTGCCGACGACGATCGATGATCGGCTGATGGGAGCGATCAACAGCTCCCGCAGGAATCCGAGCTCGCGGTCCCACACCACCGACGCCGCGCTGAACATCGCGCTGTAGACGAGCACCATGCAGACCACGCCCGGGAACATGAACGTGGTCAGCCTCACACCGTGCGTCGAGCGCGACGACAACGTCTGCAGCCCTGTCCCCAACACGAACAGGAACAGCAGAGGCTGGATCAGCCACGCCATGATCCTCGTCGGATCGCCGACGAAGCGGATCAGGTCGCGCAGCCAGATGATGCGTACCGCCCGCGTCACTTTCGGCCTCGCTGCATCGCGCGCATGAGCGCCTGGTTGGCTGCCCCTACCGGGTCCGCGACACCGTCCCGGATCGCCGATCCCGTGTAGTGGATGAAGACGTCATCGAGGTGGTCGACACCGACGCTCGCCTTGAGAGCCGCCGGCGTATCGAGCGCCACGATCTCCCCTCGGTCCATGATCGCGACGCGGTCGCAGAGCTCCGCCTCCTCCATGTAGTGCGTGGTCATGAAGACGGTGATGCCTGCCGCCTCCTGCAGAGCGCTGATGTAGCTCCAGATCGTGCGTCGGGTCTGCGGGTCGAGCCCGATCGTCGGCTCGTCGAGGAACAGCACTCTGGGCGTGTGCATGAGTCCGCGGGCAATCTCCAGCCGGCGGCGCATCCCACCGGAGTAGGAGAACACCTTCGCCGTGCGCCGATCCCACAGCTCCACCATGTCGAGCACCTGCCGGATGCGTGCCGGGATGACGTCGCGATCCATGCCGTAGAGCCCGGCGTGCAACCGGAGGTTCTGCTCGCCGGTAAGATAGCCGTCGACGGTCGGGTCCTGGAAGACCAAGCCGATGTTGTGGCGAACGTCGTCGCGGTGCGTGACGACGTCGAACCCGCCGACTGTGGCCGACCCGGATGTCGGAGCCGCCAACGTGCACAGCATGTTGATCGTCGTGGTCTTGCCGGCCCCGTTGGGTCCGAGGAATCCGAAGACCTCGCCGGCTGCCACATCGAACGAAACATCGCGTACCGCTTCGACCTCGCCGTAGTGCTTGCGGAGCCGTGTGACCTCGATCGCTTTCATACGGTGCGCGATTGTGCGGCATGACCACGGTCTTGCGGCAAGCCCCCGGGTCGGCTATACCTTGAAAGTGGAAGGGCATGACGCCCTTCCTTTCCTTTTGGCTAGTGCTCGACGGCGGCGAGCGTCAGCCAGCGCCGGTAGCGCTCCTCGCACACGCTCGACCACGCGGGGTCGGGCTCGTAGCTGGCTCCCTGGCCCATCCAGCGGACGACGTCGTCCTTGACGTCGAGGCCGGCAAGGACCCGCGCGTGCCAGGCGGCGCCGAGCGCCGCTCCTTCCGGCACCGCGACGAGGTCCACCCGTAGCCCGGTGCAGTCGGCGAGCGCGTGCATCCACTGCTCGTCGTGTGTGCCGCCACCGCTCGCGACGATTCGAGTGGCGGGGATGCCGCTGAGGTCGATGAGCCGGCGCGCGACGAAGGCGGAGGCTTCGTACGCCGCCCTCATGACTGCACCACCGTCGTGCCCGATGTCGAGGTCGTGCAGCGAGGCGCGTAGCGAGATGTCGTGCACCGGCGTCCGCTCACCCTTGAGGTACGGGACGAATATCGGCACCTCAGTGGGACGGGGGCCGCCGGACGGCGTACCGAGTGCGCGACGCGCCCAGTTCACGAACATGCCGCCGGCATTGCTCGCGCCACCGAGGATGGCCAGCGTGCCGTGCGGGTGCGGGATGCTCCACATCCCCGGCACGATCGACGGCTGTTCGGCCACGCACCACACGATGAGGGTGGTCCCACAGATCACCATCACGTCGCCCGGGGAGTTGATGTTCGCCACGGTGGACTCGGCCCATGCGTCGGCCATTCCGGCACCGTGGACCGCGCCGCGGATCCGGCCGACGACCTCCTCATCGCTCACGACCGGAGGCATCTGCTCGGGGCGGATCCCGACCTCAGCCAGCGCCTCCGCCCTCCAGTCCCCGTCCCACAGCGGAGCGAGCGCGAAGGCGGTGCCGTAGTCCACCGCCGGCGCTCCGCCGAGCGCCACGGCCGCGACGGCAGGCGCGGTCCAGTAGGCGTGCGCATCGGGCGCCTGCCCCGCCGTCCACTCGAGCATCGAGCGGAACTCCCGCGAGTTGAGCAGGTCCGCCTCGTTGCGACCGGCTCGCCCGCGGTGGTCGCCGTACAGCAGGCCGGGGGTCAAGGGGGTTCCCGCCTCGTCGACGGCGGTGAAGCTGGGGACCATCGTGGCGATCGCGACCCCATCGAACTCGCTCACGCGGAGCTCATCGAGCGCCTTGCGCGGGCCGTCCACCCACGCCTGGCGTGCGTCATGCTCGAAGACGTCGACGTCAGGGGCGTGGATGTCGTGGGAGACCCGGGCGCGGGCCACGATCGTGCCGTCGCCGTCCACCGCGAGCGCCTTGACCGAGGTCGTGCCGATGTCGATCCCGACCGTGATTCCCGATGCCACGCGTCCTCCACGTCCTCCCTGACACGCGCGTCAGGTTTTCCCGATATTCTCATGGTCGGGAAGGCATGACATCCAGCCTTACCCGTACCGCCGAAGGAGGCCGGTTTGTCGGCGAGCCCTGACCGTCCGCGTGCCCTGGTGCTCGCGCCGCTGCGCGGCGAGGGCAAGGACATCCTGGAGTCCGTCTGCGACATCGTCTACGAGCCGTGGATCGAGAAGCATCCGATCAAGCTCTACAACCCCGACGACCTGGCGGCGAAGATCGCCGAGGTCGGCGCGACCGTCCTCGTGTGCGAGTCCGACAACGTCAACGGGCCGGTCATGGAGCAGCCGCTGAAAGTGATCGGCTGCACCAGGGGCGACCCGAACAACGTCGACGTCGAGGCGGCGACGAAGGCCGGCATCCCGGTCCTTCGTGCCCCGGGCCGCAACGCGGACGGCGTCGCCGAGATCTGCGTCGCCCTGCTGTTCGCGGTCAACCGGGGCGTGGTGGTCGCCGACAAGGAGTGTCGCGCCGGCGAGATCTACCGCGACGGCACGATTCCCTACCAGCGCTTCCGTGCCTGGCAGCTGGCCGGACAGACAGTCGGACTTGTCGGGTACGGCGCCGTCGCCCGCGCTCTCGAGTGGCGGCTCAAGGGCCTCGGTATGAAGGTCATCGCGTACGACCCGTACGTCGCGGAGGCGACCTACTCGCTCGAGGATCTGCTCGCCGAGGCCGACATCGTCTCGATGCACGCGCCGGTGCTCGACTCCACGCGCGGCATGATCGGAGCCGAGCAGTTCGCAGCGATGAAGCCCGGCGCGCTCTACATCAATGCGGCGCGCGCCGCCCTCCACGACACCGACGCGATGGTCGCGGCGTTGCAGTCCGGCCACCTCGGGGGCGCGGGGCTCGACCATTTCGACCACGAGTGGCTCGATCCATCCAGCCCGCTCGCTGCGCTGCCCAACGTCGTCCTCACTCCCCACATCGGCGGAGCCACGTATGACACCGAGGCCAACCACTCGTTGTTGGTCGCGCGCGACATTGCGGCGATCCTCGCGGGCGAGAAGCCTGTCAACTGCGTCAACCCGGAGGTGTTGGGATGACCGAGGCCGTCATCGTCGATGCGATCCGCACGCCGATCGCGAAGCGCAAGGGAGCCCTTGCAGGGTGGCATCCGACCGACCTGCTCGGTCACGTGTTGCGCGCGGTCGTCGAGCGCAACGGGATCGACCCGGAGACCGTCGACGATGTGATCGGTGGCTGCGTCACGCAGAGCGGCGAGCAGGGCACCAACGTCACCCGCAACGCGTGGGTGGCCGCCGGTCTGCCGCAGTCGGTCGCTGCGACGTCGGTGGACCGCCAGTGCGGCTCGTCGCAACAGGCGGTTCACTTCGCCGCGCAGGGTGTGATGGCCGGCGCCTACGACCTCGTCATCGCGTGCGGTGTCGAGTCGATGACACGAGCGCCGATGGCGTCCAACGCGAGGGGCGGGAGCGGCCCGTTCTCTCCGGCATTCCTTGCCGCGTGCGACAACCAGCTGAAGATGCAGTTCGAGGTGGCGCAGAAGATCGCGAACGACTGGGGCATCACGCGCGCGGAGATGGATGCCTTCGCCATCGAGTCACACCGCCGCGCGTCAGAGGCGTCCCGAGCGGGTGCCTTCGACCGCGAGATCGTCCCCATCAGCCTGCGGGACGAGGAGGGCAACGACACCGGCGAGATCATGACGGCGGACGAGGGCATCCGTCACGAGACCTCGCTGGAGAAGATGGCAGCGCTTCCGCCCGCGCACTTCCAGCCGGAGCTCGCACCGGACATCACCGCAGGAAACTCCTCGCAGATGAACGACGGCGCGGCCGCGATGCTGATCGCCTCGCGCGAGACCGCCGACAGGCTCGGGCTCCGGCCACGCGCGGTGTTCCGCCACTTCGCGGTCGGTGCAGACTCCGCGGTGTGGGTGCTGACCGCTCCCAACCCGGTCACCCGCAAGCTCTACGCGAAGACGGGACTCACGACAGCCGACTTCGATGCGGTCGAGGTCAACGAGGCGTTCGCGTCGATCACCATGGCGTGGGAGCGGGAGTTCAAGCCGGAGCCCGAGAAGCTCAACCCGCGCGGCGGGGCGATCGCGATCGGGCACCCGCTGGGTGCATCGGGGATCCGGCTGATGACGACGATGCTGCACTACCTCGAGGACACGGGCGGGCGACTCGGCTTCCAGACGATGTGCGAAGGCGGGGGCCAAGCCAACGCGACAGTCATCGAGCGCTTGGGCTGAATGTCGGCGAGGCGAGGAGGTCCTCGAGCCGGCAGGTCGGCACGGCGATCCAGCCTTCTCGTCGCGCGCGCTGAACCAGTCCGCGGGGGATCTGCTGAGTGCACTGGAACTGCATCGTCGCTCTCGCGACCATGGCGCAGATGACCGCGTCGAAGACGTGATCCGAGGAACGACAGCTGTCCTCGTACTGCCCCAGCTTCAGCTGCCGGAGGCCACGCTTGAGCTCGTCCACCATCGCGCCGAGGACTGCTGACTGTGCGGTGCCCTTGTAGCGGCGCTCGCTCGGGTTTCCACCCTGTGCGAGATGCCACTGCTTGATCGCGACGGCGGGGTAGGTCTCCACCACCCGCCCAGTGACACCGGAGCGGTCGACGTGGATGCCCTCCTGGGCCATGGCGGCGAGCAGCCCTGCCGCGCGCATCGCGCACACGCCGATCATGTCCGAGGACACACTCAACGGCCGACCGAGATTGGCCGCCGCGAGCCGACGGTCGGTCTCACGGAACCGCAGTGGTTCACGGATCTCGGGGCCGACGTCCGTGTGCGGAACTCGGCCCCTGTGGTGGGCATTGACGAAGGTGACGAAGTCGTCCGGCCACCCGAGCGGGCAGTCGATGCCGGTCTTTTCCGCCCTGGTGGCGAGGCGCACGATTTCTGGGTCATTCGCCGTGGGAACGACCTCGACAACCCTGGCGTCACGACCGGTCCACTCGATGACCGCGACCGCTGTCCGCTTGGGATCAGCCGCGAGATCCACGCCGACGGTGATCATGCGTGGCTGCGTGCCTGGGCAACGGCCGCGCGGATCTCGCTCAGCAGGGCCTCACCTCGCAGCGGGTTGCCGTGCAGCGAGGTCACCTGGTGGCAGTTGCCGTCCTCGCTGATCACCCACACATGGGTACGCCGCGACGGATCGGTCGCTGTCGACATCAGACTGATCTCGGCGACGTCACTCAGCGCCACCCGCCAGCTCGGACCGAGGTTTCGGCCGACGACGGCCTCGTCGGTGACGAACAGGCCGGACCGATAGTTGCGCCACACAACCACGGCGGTGACCACGGCAACGGCGACTGCGGCGATGGGCGTCGTCACGACTGCGAGAATCGAGGTGATCACCACGCCGTACGTCGCTGTTGCCACCGCTGCCCGTTTGCGGTTGGGGCTGCGGAACTCGACCGCCACGGGCCTCACGCTAGTGGCTTACCCGTGACAAAATGCCCCCATGATCCGCGGTGAGGGCTCGGCGTTCATCGCCGGTGTGACGGCGCAGGACATCTTCGACTTCGTCTTGGACCCGGCTCAGTACAAGAAGGCCGATCTCAAGGTCGTCGACGTGACGAAGATCGCCGACACCGAGGACGGCATGATCGCGCGTGAGGACGGCAAGTTCCTCGGCAAGTTCCCGGGCTCGATCGTCACCCGCTACCGCTGGCTCGCTCCCACCGACATCGACGTCGTGCTCGAGCACGGCGTCCCGGCGTACATGCACGCGTGGTTCGAGATCGAGGACCGCGAGGGCGGCGCGTTCGTCAAGCACGTCGAGGAGATCGCGATGCCGCGTCCCTTCGGCAAGCTGTGGGACCTCACGACGCGCAAGTGGTTCGCGAGGTCGGTCGAGAAAGAGGTCGCCGAGATCGCGCGGCTGATGGGGGCGGGCGAGCGCGGCCGAGGAATCGCCGCGCACTAGCAACTTGTCAGAACGTCATCCGGCTATGACCGGATCAGGTTCTGACAACTAGACGTTCTTGACCGCGTCCGGGTGTGCCGCGAAGGCGGCGCTGCCGGCGATGAAGCCGTCGACGTCCTGCGCCTTCATCTTCACGACCTCGCCGAGCGACTCCGGGATGTAGCGCTCGAAGCCCTCACCGGTCAGCGCATCGAGAATCGCAACCGCACAGTCCTCCGGCGGGAAGAACTCCCCGTCGTACGCTGCCTTCTCGTTGCCGGGGATGTCTCCCCAGATCGGGGTCTCGATCGGGCCGGGCTGGATCGCGCGGACGTGGATGTTCTCGTCGAACAGGTCGACGGCCATGACCTCGCTAAAGCCGTTGAGAGCGAACTTGCTGCCGGCGTACGCCGACTCCCGCGGGGGAGCGACGCGACCTGCGAGGCTCGCCACGTTGACCACCACGCCGCTGCCGCGCTCGCGCATGAGCGGCAGCAAGGCGAGGGTCATGCGCACCGGTGAGAAGTAGTTGAGGGTCATGATCGACTCGACCTCTTCGGCGGTGAGCCGCGTCACGTGCTTGCGCTTCGGAGCGCCCGCGTTGTTGACCAGGCCGTCGATCCCGTCGAATCGCTTCCATGCCTCGAGCGCGACCTTCTCGGCGAGCGGCAGGTCGGACAGGTCAGCCGCCCACACCTCGACGTCGGGTGCGCCGGCCGCACGGGTCTCCTCCGCGACCTGGTCGAGCAGCTCCTTGCGCCGTGCGACCAGACCGACCCGAGCGCCGGCCGCGCCGAGCGCGCGCGCCGTCGCCGCGCCGATGCCGGTCGACGCACCGGTCACGAGGACTGCGGCTCCGGCGAGCTTGAGGGTGTTCGGTTGCTTCGGCATGACGCTCTACTTCCTCGGCAGCTTGATCGCCCGGTCGGCGATGATGTTCTTCTGGACCTGCGTGGTGCCGGCGCCGATCGACGTGTAGCGCTGGTAGCTGTACAGCCGGGTCCACGACCCCTTGTCGACGGCGTCGGGTCCACCGCGGGCGAGTAGCGCAGCCGTCCCGAGCAGGTCGACCTGGAGCTCAGCAAGGGTCTGCGCGAGGTGGCTCCACTGCAGCTTCGCGATCTGAACCTCGGGCCAGCCCTTCTCGCCCTTCAGCACCTTCGACAGCGCCCGCATGTTGAGCAGCCGGGTCATCTCGATCTGGGTGTACGCCCGAGCCAGCCGGTCGCGGAGGTCCGGGTCGGCGAGCGCGCCCGGGTTGTTCTCGCGCGCCCACTCGACGGCGCGGTCGAGCTCGGACTTCATCGTGATCGACAGGCCCGCCGTGCCGACCCGCTCGTTGGTGAGTGTGCCCATCGCGACCATCCAGCCTTCGCCTTCGTTGCCGAGGCGCGAGAACTCGGCCGGGACGCGGGCCTGGTCGAACGTCACGAGGCAGAACGAGTCCTCACCGACGATGTCGGTGATCGGAGTCGTGGTGATGCCGGGCGTCTCCATGTCGACGATCAGCGCGGTGATGCCGTCGTGCTTCGCGCCGCGCTCGAGTGCGGTCGGGTCGGTGCGGACGAGGAACAGGCCCCACTTCGCGATGTGCGCGGTGGTGATCCAGATCTTCTGCCCGTCGAGGACGTAGTCGTCGCCGTCGCGGATCGCCATGACCCGCAGGTTCGCGAGATCCGAACCGGCCTCCGGCTCGGAGAAGCCCTGGCACCAGTGCTCATCGGCGTGCAGGATGCCGTGCAGCCAGCGGTCCTTCTGCTCCTGGGTGCCCCAGCGGATGATCATCGGACCGATCTGCCAGACGCCGTTGGCGTTGAAGATGCCTGGCGCCCTGGACTTCGCCATCTCCTGGGAGTAGATGACGTTCTGCATCAAGGTGGCCTCTCGGCCGCCGAGCTCCTTCGGCCAGTTGATCGCCGCCCACCCGCCGTCGGCCATGACCTT
>JAICMG010000178.1 GCA_025929365.1 Frankiaceae bacterium | reverse complement strand
GCGAAGCGCAGCAGGACGCGCCGGTCGGCTTCGGCCTGGGTGAGGGTCGCCCCCGCCGTGTCGTCGCCGATGAGTGCGTCGCGGGCGCGGATCTCGTCGAGGGCGGTCACGACGCCACCTCGTCCGCGTGCCGGATCTCGCCGGAGCTGCACCACGCGAGCCCGTCGAAACCGTCGACGGTCAGGCTAATCGGGTGCTCGGGGTCGTCGTCGATCTCGGTGACGCGCCCGAGGTGCCCTTCGGCGATGTGGGCGCCGCGGGCGCTGTCTACCGGCTCGGTGATCTCGACCAGGTCGCCGGCCTTGTAGCCGCGGCAGGTGGTGCAGTTCGCCGGGTCGCCGCCGAGGTCGTAGCCGATCCCGTGGCAGTCGGGGCACGGCGCGGCCGGGATCTGCTGCTGGCCGGGGACCTGCTCGACCGGCTCGGTGGTGTCCGTCTCGCGCTCGATCGGCTGCTGCGCCAGGCCCGACGCGAGATTCGCGTGCACTAGCTGCTCGCACACCACCCAGCCGGTGCCCGTGCCCAGGTCGTACATCCCCGGATACCCGTGCTCCTCGGTGTAGGCCTTGCGTTCGCCCCAGGTGACCTCCGTCCGGTCTGCGTCGAGGCCGGAGGCTGTGCACTGGGCCTCGTAGGCCTGTTCGGCGTAGGCCTTGGCGTCGGCGAGGTCCGCGAACATCGGGAACCAGCACTCGTCGTCGTCGTAGCCGGACCACACTCGGGTCAGGCCGGTAGGCCCGGGCGCGCGATTGGCCATGTCGAGCCGCTCCCAAGCCCGGCCGAGGGTGCGGCGGTGCACGCCGTTCATCGCGGTCGCGGCGTTGAAGGACCGCAGCAGCTCCATCACGTCCTTGCGGGACGGCGCCTCGTCCGCGCCGTTGCCGTAGTCGTGCAGGCGCGTGTAGGGGCTGGAGGGCGGGGCGTGGTGCCAGTGCTCGCGGGCCAGCCGCTCGTTGTGCAGATCGGCGATGTGTTCGGCGTGGGCGCGGATCGTGAAGTCGGCGATCTCGGGGCGGCCTGCGAGCGCGGGGGTGTGGTCGACGTCCATGACGCACCAGCCGCCGATCAGGTCGTTGGGCTTGGCGTGCCAGGTCGCCTTGAGCGGGTCGGTGTCGTTCACGGTGCGGTCCTTTCGGTTTCGGGGTTGTCGTGCCGGTTGTCGCCGAGCGCGTCCGCGAGCCGCAGGCGCCGGCTGTTGGTGACGGTCTCGGTGTCGCCGTGGCGGGCGGCCAGGTGGTCGGCGAGAAACTGGAGGGCGGCGGTCGCCCAGTCACGGTCCGACTCCGGGTCGTGGTGGTTCACGGCTGGGCCTCCGTGTCGGTGGGGTTGCGCTGCTGGTTGAGCATCCGCAGTGCCGCGACCGCGAGTGCCTGGGTGCGCCCCTCTGCGCGCTCTGGAGCAGAACATGGTGGTGGCCGCGACCGCGAGTGCCTGGGTGCGCCACAGCTCGTACAGGTCGCTGCCGGGCGCAAGGTGGCCGGCGATCCGGTCCAGGCGCGCGGACGCGTCGTCGAGGAAGTCCTCGACCGTCGGCAGGTCGGTGGTCGGGGCGCTCATGACTGGGCCATATCGACGAAGCGCGAATAATGGCCTTGAAATGCAACCGTGATCGTGGCAGTCGGCCCGTTGCGGTGCTTCTCGACGATGAAGTCCGCCTCGCCGGCACGCGGAGACTCGCGCTCGTACGCGTCCTCGCGGTGCAGCAGGATCACCACGTCGGCGTCCTGTTCCAGTGCGCCCGACTCGCGCAGATCGGACATCATCGGCCGCTTGTCCGCGCGCTGCATCGGGCCACGGTTCAGCTGGGCGAGCACGATGACCGGGATGTGCAACTCCCTGGCCATCAGCTTCAGCTCGTTCGAGATCGCGGTGACCTCGGTCTGCCGGTTTTCGTGCTTGCGGTCGCGCCCGGACTTCGCCAACTGCGCGTAGTCGAAGACCGCCAGCCCCAGGCCGCCGTTCTGCTTGAGCTGCCGGGCCCTGGACCGGGCCTGCATCACGGTCAGGTTGGGCCGGTCATCGATCGTGATGGGGGCGGTGACGACCCGGTCGTAACACAGGCCGAGGCGGTCCCAGTCGTCCTGCATCATGCAGTCCGGGGCCATGTGATGCAAAGGGATCGAGCCTTCGGCCGACAGGCAGCGGCGCACCAGTTCCTTGCGGTGCATCTCCAGGGAGAAGAACACGCTGGGCAGGCGCCGCTTGATCGAGACGCTGCGGATCACGTCGAGGCCGACCGTCGACTTGCCCATGCCGGGCCTCGCCGCGATGATCACCATCTGTCCCGGCTGGAGCCCGTGCGTCAGGTAGTCCAAGTCGCGAAAGCCGGTCGGCAGCCCCATCTCGACGCCGTTCTTCAGCTCGTCGATGACCTCGTCCACGGTGTCGCGCACCGTCGGGTCGTTCTCGTGCGACGCGCGGTCGCTGATCGCGTTCGCTTCCGCCTGCGCCCGGTTCACGATCTGCGGCAGGTCCGAGGCGTCGTCGGTCTCGTAGCCCATCTGCGCGATGCGGGTGCCGACCTCGATCAGCCGGCGCCGGGTGGCGAGGTCGCGCACGATCTCGGCGTGCCAGGGGGCGGATGCGGCGGTGGTGATGCTCGCGACGATCTGGTGCAGGTACGGCGCTCCGCCGAGCCGGGCCAGTTCCCCGCGCTTCTCCAGCGCCGCGGCGACGGTGAGCGTGTCGGAGCGCTGTCCGGCAGTGTTCAGTTCGAGGATCGCCGCGTAGATCATTTCGTGTGCGGGCTTGTAGAAGTCCGTGGGAAGCAGGATCTCCGATACCTCGGTGAGGGCGCGTCGGGAGGCGAGCATCGCGCCGAGCACGGCCATCTCGGCGTCGAGGTTCTGCGGGGGAGTGCGGTCGTTCATCGCTCGTTCGCTTTCTGCGTCAGGGGGTGGCATTGGGGGCAGCGCACGGGGTGGCGCTCGGCGTTCTCGGCCATGCGGGTCTGGGGGTCGCACTGGCCGCACCAGTCGGGGCGGCTCGGCGTCGCTTCCTCGGTGGTACGGCCGTCGGCGTGCTTCTTCGCCCACTCGTCGTTCGCTTCCAGCCGGAGCTGGTCGTACTTCTCGCGGAACTTCGGAATGGAGTGGATGTTCTTGCGCCAGAACTGGCTGGCCTGCGACCACTCCAGCAGCGCCATGGCCTTGTCGAACGGGCGCCGGTCGATGTCGAACATGCGCCGAGCCTCGGCCCGCCAGTCGTCGGAGATCGTCGGCGGCTTGCACTCGTTCTCGACCATGAGCTCAGCGAGCCGTAGGCAGACCTTCTCGACGTCCTCGCGGTAGGGCTCGGGCTTCTTCGGCTTGCCCTTGGCCTTCTTCGGTGGCGCGTCGTCCTCCGGCGCAGCCGGTGGCGACGAGAAGTCTTTAGGTAGTTGGTTAGTAGTTGGTTCGTCGGAAGTGTGCTTCCGGTCGTTCGACGCTGTACTTCCGCCCGGAACCTGGCTTCCGCCCGGAAGCACGGTTCCGGGCGTTGACCCACCCTGTCCGGGTTCGTCATCATTCACGGCCGGAACCGTGCTTCCGGCCGGAACTACGCTTCCGGCCGCGCCAGGAACGTCAGTGCCGCCCGGAACCGTGCTTCCGCCCGTGCGGTGCAGCGCCAGTTCGTAGACGACCGGCCGCTGGTCCTGCCGGATGTGCGCCGCAGCACCCTGGTTCTCACTGACCTTGATCAGCTTTAGTTCGATCAGCGCCGCCAGATCGTTGCGCACAGCCCGGTCCGACTTGCGCGCATAGCGGGCCAGGCGCGCCTGCGAGGCAAACGCGCTCTTACCGTCAGGGCCAGCATGGTTGGCCAGCCCGATCAGGACGGCGACGAGCTGCGGAGGCACGTCGGGCGCGTCGTTGAGCGCCCACTTGATCGCCTCGATGCTCACCGCACACCAGCGTTCAGGCGCTCGGCCGCCCCGACCGCAGAAAGCTTCAGTGGTAGCCCGGGAAAGAGGTCTGTGCTTTGGTGGGCGCCAGCAGCCAGTGCGGCGGCCGATACGTCCGCCTCCCAATGCACGCCGTCGATGCCGACGGCCCAAAGCGACTGCCGGACCGCTTTACGCTCCCGGACGCCCGGCCACCGGCCGCATGCTTGGCGCCACGCCAGGGACCACAGGTCGATGACTCGCTGCGCGGGCGCATAGATCCCTATCGACTTTGCCTGTTTGTCGGTCAAGCCGAAGTGCAGCGCCCGCGTGGCGTGCGAACCGGCGTATACCGCAGCGACAGTGACGGCCGTGGCGTCCGCACCGGCGGCGACAAGCCGGGTGAGGGCCCTTCGTACCGTATTCAGAGACTCCTCGTCCGGAAGGTCGCCGACGGCAGTGAGCCAGGCGTCGGACCACGCACGAGCGGCGTCCTCGGTGGACTCGATGTCATGTATCTCTTCGGCCGCCCGGAAGATGTCGAACTCGCCGGTACCGCCAGCGTGTTGTGCACCGTCGAAGAACTCGGCTACGTGTCCGCTGAGTACTGAGTAAGCGCTCGCGATCTCTTGGCGCGCATCGTCGACCAGGTCGTCATCCGGGGCCGCATCGTGCGTCCCTTCGTAGCGCCGACACCACAACAGGATGGCCGCCTCGACGAGGAACGCATCCGGCCCACGCATCGCCCGCGCCCACTGGAGCATGAACGGTGGGACGTCGCGGACGGTCGTTCCGCCGGGCAGCGCGGACGCCTTGCCGGCGTTGCAGTCGTCGCAAGAGGCAACGAGGTTGCTCGGGTGGTCGCTGCCGCCGAGAGCCTGCGGGATGACGTGGTCGACGGTGATGATGACCTTGTCGCGGTGGCAGTACCTGCACGCGAACCCGTCGCGCTTCAGGATTTCGTACCTGAGTCGCTTGCTGATTGCCAACGGGGTTGTCCTGTCCTTGCTGGTGGTTTGCGGGTGGGCTTCGTTCCGGCCTTTGCGCCGGCCGCGTATGTCGGGGGTTCATTGCGTGGAAGCCTCCACCGTGGAATGCGTCTCTCTCGTGTCTATGCACAAGCTATCGTGTGAGATATGCTCGTGTCTATGCACCAGACGCGAATCATCCGCCGCGCCAGCCCGCTTCCCGCCCAGCAGGCGGCCGGCGATCAATGGACTCAGGGCATATGCAGCAGCTACGGTGATGACATGGCACCGAGACAGGAGGGCAAGACGCCCCAACGGGTCGTGCGCGTTGGCGATGACCTGTGGGCGCGTTTTGGTGCCGCCTGTGAGGCGCGCGGGACGAGCCGGTCTGACCAGCTGCGTGTTTACATGACCGAATTCGTCGAAGAGTTCGAGCGTAAGCAGCGGCGTATCGCCCGTGAGTCCGCCGAGCCGGTAGCTGCCGACTGACGCGTGGACGGCCTGCCCGCCGTGCGGCCGGGGCGCGGCACGGGCGGTCACCGGGCACTCCTCTCTGGGGCGGAAGTCGAGGCAGTGCTCCGCGGCCCCGCGTTCAGCGCGGTGAAGTCCTCGACGCCGCGCCCGAGCCACACCAGCAGCGTCACCAGGCCGTCCGCG
>JAICMG010000138.1 GCA_025929365.1 Frankiaceae bacterium | reverse complement strand
GATTTCCCGAGCACGTCAGCGGTCTGGACCAGGTCCAAGTCCGCCACCACCCGCAGCAGCAGGACGTTGCGCTGGTCGGGGGAGAGGGTGTCGAGCGCGGCGCGCACGCGCTGGTCGGAGATGACGTTGAGAGCGTCCGCCTCCGCACTTGGCGTGATGCTGTCGTGCAGTGCGGTGTCGAAGGCGACGGTGGCGCCGCGGCGCGAGGCCTTGCGGACGTGATCGACGTACCGGGCGTGGGCGACGCTGAACACGAAGCTGCGCAACGCGGCCTCGTCGCCCCGGAACCGGTGCAGCCGTTCGAAGACCTGGATGAAGACCTCGCTGGTGAGGTCCTCGGCGTCGGTCACGCCGCGCCCGGTGAGGTATCCCTGGACCTTGGGACTCAGGGTCTGCCAGATCTCGCGAAGCGCCCAGGCTTCGCCGCGCTTCGCGGCGGCGATCCGATCGTCGCCCATGCCGGAAGAACGTTCCCCGCGGGCGGGTCGGTTCATCTGCGTACCTCTTCTTGTGCCCTCGGCGCGATTCGAACGCGCGACCTACCACTTAGGAGGCGGTTGCTCTATCCCCTGAGCTACGAGGGCCTGCCCGGGGCAATGCTAGGTGCGACGGAGATCACAGAGCCGGAGCACCTACGCCCGAGGTCGTACATCGCGGGCCCTTGCGGCGTGCCGGTGTAACGGAGTTCGGGTCGCTCCGCGATCCTGTAGGGGATGACCAGCACCACGCCGCCCTTCGAGGGCGACCTGCTCGATAGCCGCTACCGCCTCGGCGTCATGCTCGGCTCGGGCGGCGTCGCCGAGGTCTTCCGCGCTTTCGACGAGCGGTTGCACCGCGATGTCGCGATCAAGCTGTTCCGCGGTGACGTCGCCGACCAGCTGCAGCGACACCAGGACGAGATGCGCACCCTCGCGCGACTCGACCACCCCTCACTCGTCACGGTCCTCGACGCGGGCGAGGACGACGCGACGCATCGCCCGTACCTCGTCATGGCGCTGGTGGAGGGACCGACGCTGGCCGAAGAGCTGCGGTACGGCGCGCTGCCGAGCGACCGGGTGGCCGAGATCGGCATCGCGCTGGCCGACGGGCTGGGCTACGTGCACAGCCAGGGCCTGATCCACCGCGACGTGAAACCCGCGAACGTCCTCATCTCCGCCGACGGTCGCGTGCATCTCGCCGACTTCGGCATCGCGCGGTTGGTCGACGCGAGCCACATCACCAATGCCGGCGAGGTCGTCGGCACCCCGGCGTACTTCGCACCGGAGCAGGTCACCGGCGAGCCGGTCGGTCCGCCGGCGGACGTCTACGCGCTCGGTCTTCTGCTCCTCGAGTGCCTGACCGGACGGCGCGAGTACGAAGGCGCGCCGATGGAAGTCGCGATGGCCCGGCTGAATCGGCCACCGGCCATTCCGCCGTCGCTGCCCACGCCGTGGAGGGACGTGCTCGGCGGGATGACGGCGCGCCTGCCCAACGCAAGGCTGTCCGCGGCGCAGGTCGCGGACCGGTTGCGGCGACTGTCGGGCCTGGCGACGGACTCGACGGTCGCGATGGGGCTGCCGCCCGCGGCGGCGCCGCCGACCGTCGCGATGACGGCGCCGGCGACCGCGGTCATGGCCTCGGAGACGGTGTCCCCGGCACCTCCGCCGATGGCGCGTGAGACGCGGCTGTGGCCGTGGGTGCTCGGGCTGCTCGCGCTCGCTGCGGTCGTGGCTGCCATCGTCGCGTTGCTCGTGCACAACAACTCGTCGGGGCAGGGCAACGGAGAGGTCGCCAGCTGTCAGAACCTGCCGACCCTCAGTGGTCGCGTCGGCACCGACTTCACGACGCTGTCCGACCTGGTGTGCAAGGGGTCGATATCGAAGTCGGCCTCCGGGGCACTTGCTCCCTACCTCGGGCAGCTGGCAACGGCGGTGAAGACGAAGGACGTCACGCAGCTCGACGCGGTGGACTCCAACATGGGCGCGACGATCACCCGCCAGGGCGACGCGGGACACCTGTCGCCGCAGCTCGCTCAGAACATCGCGGATGCGTTGAGCGCGTTCTTCAACGACGCCCGCGCGCGGCTGACCAAGCCGTCCCCGACGCCGACGCCCTCGCTGACGCCGTCGCCCTCCGAGACCCCGACGCTGTCCCCGTCACCGAGTACGACACCGACGCCACCGCCGTCACAGACGCCGACAACTCCAGCATCGACGCCGAGCGGGACGCCGTCGTCAGGCTTCACCGTCGGCTTCTAAGTCGTCCTTCGCCGTCGTTGATCAGGGCAGGAGCTTGCCGGGGTTGAGGATTCCGGCCGGGTCCAGCGCCTCCTTGACCGCGCGGAGTGCGGCGACACCGACGAGCTGATCGCCACCCAGGTCGGTCGTCACCACATCGCGGTGGGCGGTGCCGACCGCGTGGTGATGGCTGACCGTCCCGTTCGCCGCGACGATCGCGTTGTTGGCGGCTTCCTTCGCGGCCGCCCACTGCTCGATCTCGCCGCCTGACTGCGCCGCGGCAAGGACAGTGAAGTACAGCGATGCGCCGGCCGGGTAGACGTGTGAAATGTGGCAGCCGATCAGCGGTGGTCGCCCGTCACGGATCAATGACGCCGACAGCGCCGCGCACACGTCGTCGTACAAGCCCTGCAGCTGCGACCACGTCGTCGCCGTCTCGAGCGTCTCGGCGAGGACGCCTTGGTCGAGCAAGGTGTCGCGCAGGTACGGGCCCGAGAAGCGGTTGTGCTCCCACGACCGTCCGGCGCCCGACCCGAGTGGCACGGCGTGGTCGGCGCGCAGCACCCGCCGTACGCCGCGCCGGCGGTGACGGATGTCGGCGGCGCCGCCCTCGAACCCGATGACGATGAGGCAGCCTCCGTGGATGCCGCGCAGCCGCAGCCACGTGTCCATCGCGCGCTTCTTGGCGCCCGCGGTCCCCGACATCGCGAGCGAGAACCTTGTCTCGTCCTCGTCTGACAGGCGCAGCACGTCGGGCTTCGGGCCGTCCTGCGCGAGTCGGCGCATCATGCGGGAGCCGGCCTCCCAGCTCGGTGCCACCCACGCTTCGTAGTGCGTCGCCTCGGGGACGGGGCGCACGCGGACGGTCAGCTCGGTGACGATGCCAAGGGTGCCCTCCGAGCCGAGGACGAGGCGACGAAGGTCAGGTCCGGCGGCGCTGCCCGGCATCGCGTTGAGGACGAGCTCGCCGCGCGGCGTCGCCATCCGCAGTCCCAGCACCATGTCGTCGATGCGACCACGGCCACTCGATGCCTGTCCCGACGAGCGCGTCACGACGTAGCCGCCGAGCGACGCGCGCTCGTAGCTCTGCGGGATGTGACCGAGCGACAGCCCGTGCGCCGCGAGCGCCGCCTCTGCTGCGGGGGTGCGGATGCCTGGCTCGAAGGTCGCGGTGCGCGACACGTGGTCGACGCTGAGCAGCCGGTCGAGGCGGCCGAGGTCCACGGCGACGACCGCTACGCATCCGCCGGCGATCGGCGTCAGGCCGCCGACCACGCTCGTGCCGCCGCCCCACGGCACGACGGCGACCTTGTGCTCGGTGCAGACGCGCAGGACCTCGGCTACCTCGGCCGCCGAGCCCGGTACGACGATCGCGTCCGGCGCCTCGGAAGTGTCACCGTGGCGCCGGCGGAGGATGTCGGAGTAGGACTGGCCGCCGGCGTGCTCGGCGCGCGCGATCGCATCGTCGCGGACGGCGGTCTCGCCGACCGCGGCCACGAGTGCTTCCCGGGCGGCGGTAGGAAGTCTCGACGGCGCGAGCTCGGCGTCCTCCACGGCGAGCGCGCGCTGGGGGGTGAGCGTGCCCAACGCGTCGCCCAGCAGAGCGCGCGCGGTGCGGTTGAGCTCCGGCCGCGTCGATCCCCAAGACGTCCACGAAGCCCCGTTGTCCATGCGGCTGTCTACCATCTCGTCCGTCGGCATGTGTTACAGTGTGACATATGATGACCCAACGTCACAAGCCGGACCAGGCCGCGCGCCGATCCGTCCCGGCGGTCCTGCCGGCCGGCGTTGCCGACGCCGTCCGCGAGTCCGTGCTGGCCGTCGGCGTGCGGCGTACGACGCTGACCGACGTCGCGCGCCGCGCGGGCGTGAGCCGCATGACGCTCTACCGGATGGTGCCGGACGTCGAGGCGCTCATCTTGTCGGTGATGACCGGTGACTTCGCGGCAATGCTGCTCGACGCCGAGTCACGGGCTGCGCGACGTCGAAGCGCTCGCGCCCGCCTCGTCGCCATGACGGCCGACGTCGCGCGGCGGCTGCCCGACGAGCCACTGTTCCAGCGCGTCATCGACGTGGACCCGGACCTGCTGCTGCCCTACCTCACCGAGCGCGTGGGTTCGACGCAACGCATCGCGATCGAGCACCTGCAGCGGGTGATCGTCGACGGCCAGGCCGACGGGTCGATCCGAAGCGGTGATCCCGAGATCATGGCGACCGCGCTGCTCGTCGCCGTCGCGCCGTTCGTCGTCTCGGCACGACTGCTCGAGGGCGTCGGGCGCGACGTCGTGATCGAGGAGATGGCCACCGGCCTCGACGGCTGGCTCAAGCCATGATCTCAGCCGCCGCTGCCGACACCCGACTTACGGTCGAGCGTCGGCAGCGCGACCTCGAGGCGCTACAACGCGAAGCGGTCGATGTGCTCGTCATCGGCGGGGGTGTGACCGGCGCGGGAGTGGCGCTCGATGCCGCGAGCCGCGGCCTGTCGGTCGCGCTCATCGAACGATGTGACCTGGCCGCCGGCACCAGCCGGTGGTCGAGCAAGCTCGCCCACGGCGGCCTGCGCTACATCGCGGCCGGCCAGATCGGCGTCGCCTGGGAGTCGGCCGTGGAGCGCAACCGGCTCGCCACGGTCATCGCGCCGCATCTCATCCGGCCGATGCCGTTCCTCATGCCGCTCTACCCGTCGTACCCGAAGGGCGGCCGCGCCGTGTCGCGCTTCCTCTTCGGCATCGCCGACGGTCTTCGTGCGGCTTCGCGCACGCCTGCCTGGATGCCACGCACCAGGTGGATCGACGAGGCCGAGACGAAGCGGCGAGTGCCGACGATCGGCAAGGTCAAAGGCTCCTACGTGCACGTCGACGGCGCGCTCGAGGACGACGCACGGCTGGTGGTCGCGATCGCGCGCACCGCCGCGGGACTCGGAGCACGGATCGTCACGCACTGCTCGGCGCTCGACGTCGCCCGTGACGGCGCGACGGTTCGCGACGAGCTCACCGGTACCACGCTGGCCGTCCGCGCGCGGTCGGTGATCGTCGCAGCGGGCGTGTGGTCCGGCGGGCTGGTCAACGATGTGCCCTTGCGGCCGAGCAAGGGCGCGCACCTCGTGTTGCCGGCGGCGGCGATGGACAACCCGACGGCAGCGTTCAACGTGCTGCTCCCGGGCAGCATCAACCGGTTCGTCTTCGGCGTCCCTCGTCCGGACGGGACTGTTCTCGTCGGTCTCACCGACGACGCGGTCGACACGATCGAGGACGTTCCCTCGGTCACTGCCGAGGACGAGAGGTTCCTGCTCGAAACGCTGTCGACCGGCCTGGCGCGGCCGGTCACCAGTGACGACGTGATCGGTCGCTACGCCGGGCTGCGCCCGTTGCTCGGTGGCGGCGACGGCGACTCCTCCGCGGACATCTCGCGCCGGCACGCTCTGCTCGACCGCGATGGCGTCCTCGTGATCGTCGGCGGCAAGCTCACGACGTATCGCCGGATGGCGCAGGACGCGGTCGACCGCGCGGTGAAGCAGCTCGGCGTCGACGTGTCGTGCCGGACCGAGTCGCTGCCGCTGGTCGGTGCGACCGCGCGGGCGAACGCCGAGGCGACGAGGCTGCGCCGGCGCTTCGGTGCGGAGGCCGATGAGGTCGCCGCTGCCGGGCCGGCGGAGCCGATCGCGCAGGGCATCCCCGTGCTTCGCAGCGAGGTGGCGTGGGCGATCCGTGCCGAGGGCGCGATCACGGCGGAGGACGTGCTCGACCGGCGGCTGCGGCTCGACCTGGTCCCGAAGTGGCGCGACGCGGCGTTGCCCTATGTTCAGGACGCGCTAAACGGGGAATAGATAACTTGCAAGTCAAGTTGCAACTAATGTACAGTTCGGGTGTGGAGTTGGCGCGGTGACCTCCGCGCCGGGCCACCCGATTCCCTGGAGGTGTGCAGATGTTGCTGGAACGCTTTGACCCCTTCCTCGCAGAGTTCGACCGGATCGCCCAGCGGACCCTCGGCACCGCCGACGGCGTCGGCCTGCCGATGGACATCGTCAAGAGCGGCGATGACCTGGTCGTGCACATGGACCTGCCGGGCGTGAAGTCCGAGGACGTGAAGATCACCCTGGAGAACCGCACGCTGACGATCAGCGCGCAGCGCCGCGCGGCGTACGGGCAAGGCGACCAGGTCCTGGTCCAGGAGCGCTTCGACGGCGAGATCAGCCGCCGCGTTCGCGTCCCCGAGTGGGTCGACGCGGACGCCGTGTCGGCCGACTACACCGACGGCGTCCTCTCGGTCCGGCTGCCTCTGGCCGAGCGCGCGAAGCCGCGCACGATTTCGGTCAACGGCGCGACCACGCAAGCCGAGATCGAGAGCTGACATGGCCTCCCGTGAGCAGCGGCCGTACGACGACCGCGAACGGCCGCTGTTCACGGTCGGACAGGTCGCGGAGATGCTCGACGTGCAGCACGCGTTCCTGCGGCGGCTCGACCAGCAGGAGCTGGTGTCGCCGGCGCGCTCCGACGGCTACCAGCGGCGCTACTCCATGGCCGACGTCGACCGGGTGAGCGAGATCTGCAGCCTGGTCGGCGAAGGGCTCACCCTCGCCGGCGTACGTCGCGTCATGGAGCTGCAGGCGGATGTCGCCGCGCTGCGAGCCCAGGTCGCGGCCCTGCGCGCCCGGCTTCCGGCCACGAGCCCAACGTAGGTAGCCGAAGTCGGCCGAGTTGGACCACTTACGTTGGGCTCGACCCTTCGCGCGTGAAGGTGAGATGGGTGACGCCGCTCGGCGAGCTGACCGACTCGATGGTGAAGCGTTGCTCGAGCTCTTCCAGGCCGTCCCAGAGGCGTTCGCCGCGGCCGAGGACGATCGGCACGACCGCGACGTGCATCTGGTCGACCAGGTCCGCCGCGAGGAACTGCCGGATCGTCGAGGCTCCGCCGCCGATGCGGACATCGAGACCGGGCGCCAGCTCTCGCGCCGCATCGAGCGCTTCGGCAGGGCTCGCGTCGAGGAAGTGAAATGACGTCCCGCCCGCCATCTCGATCACCGGCCTCGGATGGTGGGTGAGCACGATGACCGGTGTGTGGAACGGCGGGTTGTCGCCCCACCAGCCTTTCCACTCCTCATCCGTCCACGGCCCGCGCTGGTAGCCGAACTTGTTGCGGCCCATGATCTCCACGCCGATGCCGGGTCCCCAGGTCTTGGCGAAGGCGTCATCGACACCGCTGCTGCCACCCGCTTCGCCCTGCATCTCGCGGAAGGCTCGGGTGGGGAAGAACCATTGGTGCAGCCTGCTGCCGGCATGCCCGAACGGCGTCTCGAGGCTCTGGCCCTCACCGGTGCCGAATCCGTCGAGCGACACCGCGAAGTTGTGGACCCGGACCAGTGACAACGCACTCTCCTACTTGATGTAGACGCCGCTCACTGCGCGGGCGATCACGAGTCGCTGGATCTCCGACGTGCCCTCGAAGATCGTGTAGATCTTGGCGTCGCGGTGCATCCGCTCGACCGGGTACTCGCGGGTGTAGCCGTTGCCGCCGAGGATCTGGATCGCCTGCTCGGTGGCCCAGACCGCGGTCTCTCCGGCGAACAGCTTGCACTGCGACCCTTCGGCGGCATCGAAGCGCTTGCCCTGCCGCGCCATCCAGGCCGCCCGCCACACCAGCAGGCGGGATGCGTCGATCCGGGTCTTCATGTCGGCGAGCTTGAACGCGATGCCCTGGTTCTCGATGATCGGCCGGCCGAACTGCACGCGCGTCTTC
>JAICMG010000042.1 GCA_025929365.1 Frankiaceae bacterium | reverse complement strand
CGCGGCGCCAGCGCCTACCGGGTCGAGATGTGCCAGGAGGGGCGGCCGATCCTCGATGCGATGGTCTGGACGGTTGGCGCGGGCGAGGGCCTCGAGTACGACGAGGCGCAGATGCCATCGGTGCCGGTGCCCGATGAGCTGAGGCCTATCGAGGAGCTGACGCCCCCCGGCGTCTGGCCGCCGTTCCCGTTTTGGCGCAACCTCGACTACAAACCCACCGGTCCGACGGAGTGGCCGCCACCGCCGGAAGAGCGGGCGGCCGCGTGGCGGCCATGGCTGCGCTTCACCTCCGACCGCGACTTCGCCGACCCGTGGGTCGACGCCGCACGCTCGATCGTGGTGATCGACGTCGCCAGCTGGCCGTCGGTGCAGGGCCGCTACGCCGACGAGCACGTGCCGTACGTCGCCCCGACGCTTGACCTCAACGTGGCCTTCCATCGCCCGACGTCGGAGGCGGACTGGCTGCTGTGCGACGCCACGGCGCCGGTGTCGACCGCCGGCTTGTTCGGCTGGAATGCGCGGGTGTGGTCGCGAAATGGTGACCTGCACGCATCCGGTGGCGGCCAGTGCCGCTACCGCAAGCTCTAGGGCGACATACGATCCCGGCATGGCCGATGGTTTCGAGGTTCGCGGCGTTAACCACCTCGCGCTGGTCTGCAGCGACATGGCGAAGACCGTGGCGTTCTACACGGAAGTCCTCGGTCTGCCGCTGACCAAGACCATCGAGCTGCCCGACGGGATGGGGCAGCACTTCTTCTTCGACATCGGCAACGGCGACTCGCTCGCCTTCTTCTGGTTCCCGGGCGCACCCGGTCGCGAGCCGGGCGTCACCGCGCCGGCGGCGCTGCCGGGGCTCGGCGACATCACGACGGCGGTGTCGACGATGAACCATGTGGCGTTCGATGTCGCGCCCGAACGCATCGACGAGTACGCCACGAAGCTCCGCGAGCGCGGCGTCTACTGCATCGGGCCGGTCAACCACGACGACAGCCCCGAGGGCTGGTCGATGGAGATGCATGACGGCGTCTTCATGCGATCTGTCTACTTCTTCGACCCCGACGGACTGAGCCTCGAGTTCGCCTGCTGGCTGCGGGCTCTGCGACCGGACGATGTGAAGCACGCGCCGGCGTCCGCCGTCACTGCGTGACGGCGATCACGCCCTTTGCCTCGAGCCCTTCGAGCTCTTCGGCGTCGACATCTGCCAGTTCGGTCAGCACCTCAGCGGTGTGGGCCCCCAGCGGGGCTCCGGTCGTGCGGACCACCCCGGGCGTCACCGAGAACTTCGGCACGATCCCGGTCATCGGCAGCGTCCATCCCTGATGCGTTGCCAGCCGCAGCACCATGTCGCGCGCGATGTAGTGCGGGTCGCAGACCATGTCGGCCGCGGTGAAGATCCGGCCCGCCGGCACCCCGCCGTCGTTGAGGCGGGCGAGGAGCTCCTCGCCGTCGAGCGTGACCGTCCACTCCTCGATCAGCCGATCGAGCTCTTCCTGGTGCGAGGCTCTGGCGCGATGCGTCGCGTATCGATCGTCGCGGGCGAGCTCTGGACGACCCATCACATCGCACAGCCGGGAGAACACGGCGTCGGCATTCGCGGCGATCAAGACCCCGACTCCGTCAGCCGCGGCGTACACGTTGGAGGGCGCGACGCCGGGAAGGACGCTTCCGGCCCGCTCGCGGATCACACCGGCGACCTCGTAATCGGCCATGGTGGACTCCATGAGCGCCGCCACCGCTTCATAGATGGCGATGTCGACCTCCTGCCCGTGCCCTGTCTTGCGCACCTCGTTGAGGGCGGCGAGCACGCCGACCACGGTGAACAGTGAGGTGAGCGCGTCACCGAGGCTGACGCCGTACCGGCTCGGCGGCCGGTCCGGGCTGCCCGTCGTATAGCGCAACCCGCCCATTGCCTCGCCGATGCTGCCGAACCCGGCGTCAGCGGCGCGAGGGCCGGTCTGCCCGAAGCCGGAGACGTGGGCGAGGATCAGCGCCGGGTTGGCGGCGGAGAGCGACGCGTAGTCCAGCCCCCACTCCGACATCCGGCCGGGCCGGAAGTTCTCGGTGACGATGTCGACGTTCGCCGCGAGGCGGCGAATCAGGTCCTGGCCCGCGGCGGTTCGGACATCGATGCAGACCGAACGCTTGTTTCGCCCGATGGTGGGCCACCACAGGCTCTCGCCCTGGTGCAGAACTCCCCAGTGACGCATCGGGTCGCCGGCGCCGGGCGGCTCGACCTTGACGACATCGGCGCCATAGTCGCCCAGAAGCTGCCCGGCGAACGGGCCGGCGATGAGAGCTCCGAGCTCCAGCACCGTTGTTCCGGAAAGCGGACCTGCCGACCGCTCGCTCACCACCGCTTCCCGACCCACTCGACGATCAGGTCGGCGACCGCATCGCGTGCCCCGTCGGGCGTCTCGAAGTAGTGGGCACCAGGTAGCGAGGAGAGCTCCTTGTCGCTCGACCCGATCGCCTCGGAGATCTGCGCCGCGTCACTGGGGAACACGCCGACGTCGGCATCGGCACTGATCACGAGCGCCGGCACCGTGACGCGCGCAAGATGCGGTTCGCCGCGGCACTGCGAGGTCTCGAGACTCCACATCGACAACCAGGTGCGCAACGTGTTCGCACCGCCGATGCCCCACACCGACCGGTTCGCCCGCTCGGGCAGACCGCCGTAGCAGAGGTTGGCGGGTCGGCCGCTGGGGTCGAGCGACGGGTCCACCATGCGCGGATCCGCCCACGTGCGTGACACGGGAAAGATCCGGTCGACGAAACCGGCTGCGGTGATGCGCTCGAGCTCGGACTTGCACCAGTCGGTGATCCGCTGGTTGCGCGCGACCTGGGCATCCCGGTAGCGGGCGATGAACTCGGGTGAGTACGGCGGCCCGTTCTGCGGGTTCCACAGGTCCAGCGACGGGTCGGTCGCGGTCGGGTCGAACTCGTCGAGCACGGCCGCGTCCATCCAGTTGGTGAGCACGTCCGGGCGACCGGGATGCGCGGCGAGTGACACGTATCCGTCGGCCGCGATCAGCTCCTCGATCCCTACGGCCGGCTTCATGCCGTACCCGGGCGCGACGTTCGGCTCGATCGCCTGCGACTGGTAGGCCGACATCAGCGATCCGCCCCCGGAGTTGCCCAGCAGGATCACGGTCTCGACACCAGCGGCCTCCTTGAGCCACCGCACTCCCACCCCGATGTCGACTAGTGCGTGATCCAACAGGAAGTACTGCTCGGCACCGCGGAACCGCGTGTTCCATCCGAGGAACCCGATCCCGCGGCGCGCGACGTAGTCCGCCAGATAATGCTGCGAGAAGTCGACGTTGTAGTGCGTGGCGATCATGGCCACGGTCGGCCGCTGGCCGCGCGGCGTGTAGTACACGCCCTGACAGGGCCAGCCGCCCGCGCCGGCACGATGTCCGCCGGGGGCGGCCAGCCCCAGGAACTCCTGCTCGATCACCCCGCCTTCCTATCAGCGGGGCGCCGGCCTACCCGACCTGTCGACGGCGGCGGACCGCAGCCCGCAGAAAGATGCCGGCCAGGAGGGCCAGGCCTCCCGTCACGATCAGCGTGCTGAGGTTGGCGCCAGTGAACGGAAGGCTGCTGAGCGGCCGGGATGCCTGGTTCAGTCGCGCCGCCTGCAGCTGTGGCGCGGACCGGCCGGCCGAGACACGGGCGGCGGTCAGGCTGCCCGCGCGCACCCCGGGAGAGTCGGTCGACAATGTCGGCATCGACGTCGGAGCCGCCGGCGCCAGCGAGGTGCCGGTCGCCGCAGCCGTCGTAGGCGGCGTGTCCGGGGCGCACGGCGAGATCCAGAAGACCTTCTGCTTCTTCCCGCCACCCTGGCCGGTCGCGACAGTGAGCCGGACGTGATAGCCGTTGTGCGCCGGCGGACCGAGCACCGCGAGCTCCGACGCGGTTGGCGTGAAGACCAGCTCACCGTCCGGGTCGTTGCCACCACCGGCTGGGTCCGGCGACGTGATCGACGTGCCATCGGGCGCGGTCAGCGTCAGGGGCACGCCGTTGCCGGTGGGTGCTTGGCCGGTGAACGACACATTGAGCGTCTGGCCCTGGTCAAAGCCCCAGAAGTCGACGACGAAGCTGCAGCCCGGGTGCGCGACGTTGTGGTGGCCCGGGTCACCGGCAACCGAGTGGATCTTGACCGTGCCGTTGTTGCCGGGCGGGTTGTGGCCCGACCCGGTGCCGTTGTTGCCCTTGCCGTTGTTGCCCTTGCCGTTGTTGGCGCCGGGGTGGTGCTTCGTGGCGCCCTTCGCCTTGCCGCCGTTGGCCTTCGTCGCACCCGTCGGCTTCTTCGCCTGCCCCGGTGGGACGTGCGTGGGAGTCGGGGTCGGGCTTGCCGCGGGGGCGCCGGTCGGCGCGGGTGACGGAGTCTGCTTCGCCTGGCCGGGCGGTGAGCTCGGCGGATTGCCGTTGCCATGGCCGGCGGGCGGATCGGCAAGTGCCGGCAGCGCCGTACCGATGGCTAGCGCGAACGCAGCTCCTGCGATTCCGAGCGTCGTGAGGTGGCGAGTGGTTGCGGGGTGCATGCTCTGCCTCCGATGTCACGCCCCCAAGGTGTGAACCGATCAGAGCCTTTCGCCTGCTCGCCCAGGCGCCCCCGTCTGACCTGCGCAGGGATTTCCCAACCCGCCAAGAGTCGAAACCATCCAATCGTTGCAATTTCCGGCACGCCGGACTACGGTGCGCCGCTTTCGTCCAATCGGCCTAGCGCGTCACGGTCTGCGTGGTTCCGGCACCGCCGTGGTGCACCACTGCGGCGCCCCGCGGTAACACTTCGGCGTCGTCGAACGATTTGACGACGAACACATCGGCACCGGTCGGATCACTCGCCAGATCCGACCAGCCGGCGCCGACCAGCGCACGGACGCCGAGCCGTTGCACGACCTCGCGGATCATCGCGAAAGCGACTGCGGGGTCGAGCGGATGACGTACGGCGCGCCGCAGTGTTCGTATCAGGCCTTGAGCAACGGGGTACGGTTCACCCGTGGAACGCCTCCAGGAGCTCTCCAGCCTCGCCAAGGTGTTGATCCTTGCCGGTCTTTTGATGTTCGTGTTCGGTCTCGTCCGGCTGGCCACGCCGTACTCTGCGGCGGCCAAGGTAGGCGGCTACACGCAGAGCTGCGGCAGCGTCCTCACGCCGAAGACGGTCGTGCCAACGATCAACTGCGACCACGGCGGACACCTGTCGCTTGATCTGTCATTGCTGGTGGGCGGAATCGTCCTCGCGGTCGGTAGCGCCGCGTTGTTCGGGCCGGAGCAGCGAGCCGTGGCAGATCGCGGCTCCGACCGTCCGGGCGCCTACGGCTGATCCACTCCCTCACGCGGATCCCCATGAATAATGACCGCGTGATGACCCGCCTTCGACACCTGCGCGGTCGGCTTCCCGTCCGCGTGATGCGGCCGTTTCGGCAGATTCGTTACCGCAAGACGGGCGTCGAGTGCACGATGTGCGGGGCCCGATTCGCCCGATTCAACGGCGCGACCCATCCGGGTAACCGCACGTGTGACTACTGCGGCGGGATGGAACGCCACCGCTATCTGTGGCTGTGGTTGCAGGCTCGACGCGAGCTGCTCGCCCCCGGCGCCAGGATTCTCCACTTCGCCCCAGAGCTGCCCCTTGCGAAGCAGCTCCACACCCTCGGCCGGTTCAGATACGTGAGCGTCGATCTTCAGCCCGGGGCGGAAATAAGAGCGGACATCACCCGGCTGCCTTTTCGGGACGGCTCGTTCGATCTGATCATCTGCTCGCACGTCATGGAGCACATCGATGACGAGGCTGCGGCGTTGCACAATCTTCGGCGCGTCCTGGCGCCGGGCGGGCGAACGATCGTGATGGTGCCGGTCGACGACACCCGCGCGACGACGTACGAGGACGCGCGCATCGTTTCTCCCGACGACCGCACGGTTGCGTACTGGCAGCACGACCACGTTCGGCTTTACGGACGCGACATCAGCCAGCGGCTCGCGGCCGGCGGGTTCGACGTTTCCCCTTTCCGGACCGAAGATCTGTACGACGCCGCCGTCATCGATCGCCACCAGCTGTCGGCTACCGAGCAGATCTTTGTTCTGAGCGAGGCGTGACCCCGAACAGCAGCCGGTAGGCCCTCGCAGCGTTCGGGAAGTCGCTGCCGTCGAGGTCGAACGTCGCGCCGTTGGCTGCAGCGTCGAAGTAGTCCTCGAATGCGGTGTCGTGCGTGGCGAACCAGCCATGCATGCGCCGGATGAAGTCGGGGTCGTCCCCGCCGTCGGTGGCCGAGTTCGGATCGTTCACGACACCCCACTCGGGGAAGGCGACGGGCTTGCAGTGCGCCGCCGCGAAGCGCGCCTGCCACTGCAGGCCGACTCGTTGATGGAGCAGCTCCTCCCAGCGCTGCGCCGAACTTTCGCCTGGCTTCGTCCCGTAGTCGTAGACATCGAGACCGATGTCATCGACATAGGCATCGCCCGGGTAGCCGAGCGCGGGGTCGATGCCCTGGTCGGCGACGTCCGGGTTCCACACGAACTGAAAGTGCTGGCCTCCCACCGCGCGCATCGCACGCACTGCCCGCCGCCATGCCCCGGCGTACTGCCGCGCCTGCGCCGGCGTCTTGACCTGCCACCGAAAGAAGGGCGTGTTGAACTCCCACCCGAGCCGGATGATGGTGTCTCCTCGGCCGTCGTCGACCAATGAGCTGGCAAGCTGCCGGTAGTACGCGTCGTACCTTCCGGCCGCGGCGTCGCTCAGGCTGCCACCCGATGCCGGCCACATCGGCACACTGAGGACCAGGCGAACTGCGTCGTCGTAGCGCCAGGCCAGCAGCGTCACGAGTGGATGCTTGAACTGCAGCCAGCCGGCGGGACCCATGAAGTCGGTCGCCGTCTGGATCGCCGCGCCGCGCCACTTCGCGAAGGCCTCGTCATCGGCCGGTGCGTGACCCGCGTAGACCCCGGACAGCCACCCCTGGTGCCGTTCGTGCCTCGAGAAGTGATGAACGTGCTGCAGTCGCACGACCGTCACCACAACGAACAGCACGAGGACGACAAGAGCGCCGAGCACCACCCGCAGCCAGCGAGGCAGTCGCCGCCGGTGCGTGCTCGGTTCCGTCAAGCGGCTGAGGCCTGGGGTGCCTTCGGACCCGTGTAGCTACGGAGCTCGGCGGGCGTTGCGCGCTTCGTGCGCTGTGGCGGCAATGGCTCGGAACCGGCGCGCTTGCCGGGCAGGCTGAGCCGCATCAACGTACGGATGACCTGGCCGTACTGTCGGTGCAGCGGGCCGATCGTGTACGGCAGGTCGTACTTCGCGCACAACGCCTGCACCCGCTCCGCGATCTCCGGGTAACGGTTGCTCGGCAGGTCCGGAAACAGGTGGTGCTCGATCTGGTAGCCGAGACTGCCGGACGCGATGTGCATCAGGCGACTGCCGGTGAAGTTCGCCGAGCCGAGCAGCTGGCGGAGATACCACTCGGCCTTCGTCTCGTCCTCGAGCTCCGCCTCGGTGAACTTCTCCGCGCCATCCGGGAAGTGACCGCAGAAGATGATCAGGTAGGACCAGAGGTTGCGGATGATGTTGGCCGTCGCATTGGCGGACAGTGTAGAGACGAACTGCGGACCGGTGAGCGCAGGGAAGATCAGGTAGTCCTTGCCGACCTGCTTGCGCACCTTGCGCCAGATCCCCTTCAGCTGGCGCTTCATCTCGACGGGGTCCTTCTCGCGACGGCGAATCGCTTCGATGTCGAGGTCGTGCAGCGCCACGCCCCACTCGAAGAGGAGCGCGAGCAGCGCGTTGTAGACCGGCTGGCCGAGGTTCGCAGGGTGCCACTTCTGGTCGCTGGTGACGCGCAGGATGCCGTAGCCGACGTCGTTGTCCTTGCCGATCACGTTCGTGTAGGTGTGGTGCACGTAGTTGTGCGAGTGCTTCCACTGGTCCGCTGGGCAGGTCGTGTCCCATTCCCAGGTGCCGGAGTGGATCTCAGGATCATTCATCCAGTCCCACTGGCCGTGCATCACGTTGTGCCCGATCTCCATGTTCTCGAGGATCTTGCCGGCGGCGAGCATGGCCGTGCCCGCAAGCCACGCCGGTGGGAATGCGCTCGCGAACAGCGCGGCGCGTCCACCCACGACGAGCTTGCGGTGGATGCCGATGAGTCGCCGGATGTACGCCGCGTCTTCAGCGCCGCGGGACGCCTCGATGTCACGGCGAATCCGGTCGAACTCCTGACCTAGCTCTTCGACCTGAGCGGGAGTCAGGTGGGCAAAGCTGGCAACGTCGGAGATGGCCATATCGATGTCAGTCCTCAGATCTCGATGACACAGTCACCGGCAGCCGCGGTGACGCAGGTCTGGATGTTCTGGTTCTCTTGGTACTCCGCGCCGTTGCGGAGATCTTTGACGATGCCCTTCTTCAACGGCAGTACGCAGGTGTGACAGATCCCCATGCGGCAGCCGAACGGCATCTGGAGTCCGAGCGCTTCGCCGGCCTCGAGCAGCGTCGTTGCCCCGTCGAGATCGGCTTCCTTGCCCGAGGCGGCGAACGTGACATGTCCGCCAGTGGCAGACGCGGTGAGGGTGGCCGAGAAGCGCTCGATGTGCAGCGACCTCGTCACGCCGGCCGCCGCCCAGTGCTTCTCAGCGGCCTCCAGCATCGGCGCGGGCCCACATACCCAGGCCTGCCGCTCACGCCAGTCGGGACACGCCACCTCGAGCTTCGCCACGTCGAGGATTCCGTGCTCGTCGTCGAAGTTCTCCACCATCCGCAGGCCGTCGTACTTCTCGGCCAATGCAAGCCGCTCGTCGCGGAAGATCGCCTGCGCGCGGGTCGGCGTCGAGTGGATGTGGACGACGTCGGGCATCGTGCTGCGGCGATCGAGCGTTCGCAGCATCGACATCACCGGTGTGATGCCGCTGCCGCCGGTCCAGAACAGGACCTTGGCCGGGGGCGGGTCGGGCAGGACGAACTCCCCTTGCGGCAACGCGAGCCGGACGATAGTGCCCGGCTCGAGCCCACGCACGAGATGCTCGGAGACGAAGCCCTCCGGCATCGCCCTCACCGTGATCGACAGCGTGTCCTCGCTGGCATCCGGCGTCGAGGAGATGGAGTACGACCGCCAGTGCCACTTGCCGTCACGGTCGACGCCGATTCCGACGTACTGGCCCGGCTGGTAGCCGGTCCGGAAGCCCCAGCCCGGCTTGATGACGATCGTCGCCGCGTCCTCGGTCTCCGGAATGACCTCCACGACCTTGCCGCGTAGCTCCCTGGCGGTCCACAGCGGGTTGAGCAGCTTGAGGTAATCGTCGGGCAGCAGGGGCGTCGTCACCCGCGACGCGACCCGGCGCACCAGGTCAGTGGCGGTGGGGCTCATTGGCCGCTCCTCTGCCGTGATCGGGATAAGTGTTACTGTTGGTATCTGTTACCATAAGTCCGTGACACTCGATACGTCAAGTCCGCAGGCGAGGGACGGCCGCAAGGAGCGCTGGCGCGAGCATCGAGAGGCGCGCCGGGCCGAGCTGATCCAGCACGTGGTCCGGACGGTCGAAGCGCGCGGCGCGGACATCGGCATGGATGACATCTCCGCGGTGTCAGGGGTCGCAAAGCCTGTCTTCTATCGCTACTTCCACGACAAGGCCGACCTATTCCTCGCCGTGGGACGTGCGGTCGCCGACGACATGGTGACCGAGGTGATGGCGGCGATCGACAGCCAGGACAAGCCGCGGCGAAAGCTGCAGGCCGGCATCGAGATGTACGTCACGAAGGTCGAGGCCAGCCCGGAGCTGTATCGCTTCGTGGCGGCCCATCAGGTGCAGCGTTCGTCATCGGCGGACCTGCTCGACGACTACGCCTCGACCGTCGGCGCACACGCCTCACGCGTCATCGGTGAGGTCCTCCGCGCCAATGGGCTCGACTCGGGCGCTGCCGACCCGTGGGGCTTCGGGATCGTCGGCATGGTCCGCGCCGCAACCGACCGCTGGCTGGAGCAACAGACGATGTCGCGCGCGGACTTCGTGAGCTATCTGACCGACTTCACCTGGGCGGGCATGGCCAGCCGCTCCTCCCGCCCGGCTCGCTGATCAGCGGACGCGGAGCCTGACCGCGGAGTGGCCGGTCAGGCCGAGTGAATCGGTGACGGTCAGCCTCACGCGGTACTTCCCGGCCTTCGCGTATGAGTGCGTCGGCCTCGGGCCGGTCGAGCCGGTCGACCCGTCACCCCACGACCAGGAGTACGACGTCAACCGCTCACCCGGGTAGGGATCGGTCGACCCCGAGGCACTGAAGTGTGCGGCCCGCTTGGCCATCAGCTTGGCGGGCACCTTCACGACCGCTTCCGGGGCAACGGGAATGAAGCCGGCCAGACCGTCCGGGGTCCCGACTCCACTCGGCCCGTCATAGCCGGGCCGGGCGTCGCACTGCCCGGTCGCCGTGACGCTGTTCCCCGACGCGTCCCACGCACAGTCGACCATGCCGTCACCGAAGGTGTTGGGCGACGGGCTCTGGGCCTCGCACTCGCCGTACGCGTCGCAGAATCCGGCGCCCCCCTCCGTCACGTCGTGGAAGGCCGGCGCGCCGTGTCGAGTCGCGTAGAGCGAGGCCGCAGGAAAGTCGAGGCCGTGAGACCCGCCCGCCAACGCCCAGAGCGCGGCGACGATCGCTGAGGACAGCGAGGTACCGCCGACGGTCGCCCACCCGGTTGGCTCGCACTGCGGCCCGCAGTCGAAGCTGGAGTAGATGTCCAGCCCGGTGATGTAGTCGCCATCGACAGAGACGTCCGCGGAGTTTCGCGCGGAGCCGCAACCGGTCGAGGCGTAACCGATGACGTGCAGCTGCCATGCCGGTGCGGCGAACTTCGTGCTGCAGCCGCCGCCTGTCGCTCCCTGCGGACTGCCGATCTGCAGCGCGTCGTTGAGATAGGGCCCGTCGTCGTTCCAGACCGTCTCGCTCACGCGCGAGCCATCGCGGCCGAGGTTGAGCGTCGTACCGCCGACGGAGACAACGCCTGGTGCCACGGCGGGTAGCTCCGGTGAGTTGACGGAATCGAGCAGATCCTGGTCGTACCAGCCGTCGTCCCCCGAGGACGCGACCACGACGATGCCGGGAAAGCTGTAGGCGCTGCTCGGGATGCTGGTGGTCTCGCCTTCGCCATAGGAGTTGCTGATCACGGTTGGGTGGAGGGAGGCAGCTGCTGATGCCGCCGCGGCGAGGTCGGCGTCGGATGCGGTGTTGGCCTCGACCAGCACGATGTTGCAGAGGTGGCACAGGCCGCGGACGGTTTCGACGTCGAGGGCCTCTTCGCCCGACCATCCGCTGGCATCGTTGTGGCCTGGCAACACGCTGGTCCCGGTCTGTCCGACGACGCTGAAGCTCGATGCCGTCTCAGCCGGCAATCCGTACTGGCTGTCGAACAGCCCGAGATCCGCGGCGATGGACGGGTCGTTGAACGCATCGACGATCGCGACCGTCTTGCCCGCCCCGCTCGCCGAAGCGGGATCGGCGCCGTAGGCACTCGCGATGTCCTCGGGGGTGTAGCCGCCGTTCGGCCCGAGCGACAGACTGCTCGAGCTGGCGGCGTAAGGGCGCGCCCCCGTGGTCCCCGAGGGAACCGCCTTGCGTCGCATCGCCAGACATCGGGCCTGGCCGCTCGCGGCAGGCGCGCACGTCGCGACGCCGATCGCGTACCGAGTGCCCGCAGCGGGTGCCGGGCTAGACGCAACCAGCGAGGCGGACACCAGCCCCAGCGTCGCCAGGCCCACCCCGATGAGGCGCCGCATGCTTCCCCCTTCGCGCCATTACTCCCACTCGATGGTCCCGGGTGGCTTGCTCGTCACGTCGAGCACGACGCGGTTGATCTCACGGACCTCGTTGGTGATGCGCGTCGAGATGCGCGCCAGGACGTCGTACGGGATGCGGGTCCAGTCGGCGGTCATCGCGTCCTCGCTCGAGACCGGGCGCAACACGACCGGGTGCCCGTAGGTTCGTCCGTCGCCCTGGACACCCACCGAGCGCACGTCCGCGAGCAGGACGACAGGGCACTGCCAGATGTCGCGGTCGAGGCCTGCGGAGGACAGCTCCTCCCGTGCGATGGCATCGGCTTCGCGCAGCACATCGAGTCGCTCGCGGGTGACCTCGCCGACGATGCGGATGCCGAGGCCGGGACCGGGGAACGGCTGCCGCCACACGATCTCGGCGGGAAGCCCGAGCTGCTCGCCGACCTTGCGCACCTCGTCCTTGAAAAGAGTGCGGAGTGGCTCGACGAGTGAGAACTGGAGGTCGTCGGGCAGGCCGCCCACGTTGTGGTGGCTCTTGATGTTCGCGGTGCCCTCGCCGCCACCCGACTCGACGACGTCGGGGTACAGCGTTCCCTGCACGAGGAAGTCGACGGACTCCCCGTGGGCCTCGGACTCCGCGACGATCTCGCGCGCCGCGGTCTCGAAGACCCGGATGAACTCGCGGCCGATGATCTTGCGCTTCTGCTCCGGGTCGCTGACGCCGGCGAGTGCCTCGAGGAAGCGATCGGTCGCATCGACGACCTTGAGCGTCACGCCCGTCGAGGCAACGAAGTCACGCTCGACCTGCTCGGGCTCACCCTTGCGCAGCAGACCGTGGTCGACGAAGACGCAGGTCAGCCTGTCACCGATGGCGCGTTGCACGAGTGCGGCGGCAACCGCCGAGTCGACGCCTCCCGACAGCCCGCAGATGGCCCGCTTGCCACCGACCTGCACCCGGATCCGGTCGACCTGCTCGTCGACGATGTTGACCATCGTCCACGTCGGGCGGCAGCCGGCGACGTCGTAAAGGAAGTGCTCGAGCACCGCTTGTCCGTGCGTCGTGTGCAGCACCTCGGGATGGAACTGCACACCCGCCAGACCGCGGCCGAGGTCCTCGAACGCGGCGACGGGTGCACCGTCGGACGCGGCGGTCGTGACGAAACCGGGCGGGGCGGCGAGGACGGCGTCACCGTGGGACATCCACACCTGCTGCGTGGTCGGCAGGCCCGCCAGCACAGCCCCGCCGTCACCCGAAACCGTCAGCTGCGTCGCGCCGAACTCCGACAACCCGGTACGCCGAACCTCGCCACCGAGGGCGAGCGCCATCGCCTGGAAGCCGTAGCAGATCCCGAATGTCGGGACACCGGCCTCGAAGAGCGCGGCATCGACCTGCGGCGCGCCCTCGGCGTACACCGAGGACGGGCCGCCGGACAGGATCACGGCCTTGGGGCGCTTCGCCAGCAGTTCCGCGACCGGCATCGATGACGGGACGATCTCGCTGTAGACCCGACACTCCCGGACGCGTCGCGCGATCAGCTGGGCGTACTGCGCCCCGAAGTCGACGACGAGGACGGTGTCGAAGCCGTCCGCGGATGCCCTCATCGCCTCTAGGGTATCGGCCGTGGCCCGTGCCAAAGCCCACCTCGCCGTCCTCGCGACAGTTGCGGGCGTGGTGGCGTCGGCGGGTGTAGCCGGAGCGCGACCCGCTTCGCATCCGGCCACCAGCCGGCCCTCCACTCACCACTTCCTCGTCGGCGCCGCGCGCATCGACATCACGCCGCCGACGTTCAACGCCCACGACAGCGCGACGGCGTTCCCGAACTGCCCCAGCGCGATCTTCGACGGCCCGCGGAGGTGGGACCTCGAGGAGCCCTACACCGACACCAACGGCGATGGCCGGTACACCTTCGGTGAGCCCTTCTGTGACGCGAACGGCAACACTCGCTGGGACGGGATCTGGGACTCCGGCGGCGTGAACATGCCGGCGACATCGGTGCACGACCGGCTCCATGCGCGCGCGTTCGCGATCGGAGACGGCGCCCACACGATCGTCATCGCGTCGGTCACGGCCCAGGGACTGTTCAACAACGACATCGCCGTCATGCGCGAGCTCGCGCAGCGAGAACGGCCCGGCATCGGCGCGCTCGTCGTGTCCGCCAACCACAACGAGTCCTCACCCGACACGATCGGCATCTACGGCACGCCGTCGGTCGGTGGCGACTTCGGCGCGCGCAGCGGCCAGGACGCCTACTACCTGACCTACCTCGAGCACCGTGTCGCCGCCGTTGCCGTTCGTGCGTACGACGCGATGCGACCCGGGTTCGTGACGGCGGAGACAACGCGCCTCCCGCACCGCGTGACGATCAACCTCTCCAATAACTTCCCGACGACCGACGACAAAGGACACGGCGTCGCCCTGGACCCGCAGCTGCGCCTGCTCCAGGCAGTCACCACCGGTGGGCGGATCGTCTTCACGGTGGCCAATCTCGCCGCGCACAACCAGGAGATCGGGCACGGGCCGAACCATGGCGCACTCTCCGAGGACTGGCCGGGCTACCTCCAACGGCGGCTCGATGCGCGGTACGGCGGCGTCTCGATCTTCCTCGTCGGCGACAACGGCAGCATCGAGGACCCCATCACCACCCCGACCGTCGGAACGGGAGAGGGCAGCTTCGCGCAAGCCCGCGCCAGCGGCCGTGCCATCGCCGGCGCCGCGATCCGCGCCCTGCCTGATGCGCATCGGCTGCCGTACGGCCGGGTCGGCTTCTCGAGCCGCAGCTTCGACGTGCCGTTGCAGAACAACCTCTTCGTCGCCGCGGCTGCCGCCAGTCTGTTCGGCAACCGCACCGGATACGTCGCCACGACATCAACCGGACCGCTCGCACTCGACCTGCGCACCGAGGCCGGCCTGGTCGATCTCGGCCCGCAGGTGCAGATGCTGGTGTGGCCAGGCGAGGCATTCCCGGCGCTTGCTCTCGGCAGCCCGTGGGGTGCGGACCAGGTCTCGTGCGGAGGTCGCCCCAACCCGTCGGTGCCCACCTGGCTCGAGCATGCGAGGTACCGCTTCCAGATCGGGCTGGGTGACGACATGCTCGGCTACCTGCTCCCGGCATGGGCCTGGGCCACCGAGCCGGGGACGGCGACCACCACATGCATGACCGACGAGAACACCGACAAGGACAGCAAGGGGCACCAGCACAAGCTGGAGGACGAGTCGGTCGGATACTCAGCCGGAAGCATCATCGCCAACCATCTCACCGGGTTGGTCAAGGCCGACCACCCCGATCCCACCGCCCGCGTCCGCGCCGGTCGGTACGTGCGCGTCGATGGTTCCGTGTCGCGCAACCCGCGTAGCGCGGTTGCCGTGCACTTTGCCGACGGCCGGCTCATCGCGATCCGGGGTGTGCGGTCGTTCGGCCACGTGACGCCGGACCTGCACGGTCGCCTGATCACCTATACCGGCCGGGCCCAGTCCGGGCGCGGCACACTCTCGACGCGTGGCATCGAAGTGGCATCTCGCCACGGAGCGGTGCACCGCTACTACGTCGACGTCTTCCCGAACCTCCCCGAACGCTCGCTGCCGCCCGCTACGCGAGGATGAGGAGGTGGCACCCGACCCGGCCGGCGGACCGATCTTCGTTGTTGGCGCGAATGGCTCCGGCACCACGCTGCTGCGGCTGATGCTCGACAGCCATCCGCGCATCGCGATCCCCGAGGAGACCGGCTTCCTGCGGCTCGCCGCGACCCACCGTTGGGTGCCGTACTGGAAGCTCGGTGGCGACTGGTACGGGAACCTCGGACTCACCGAGGACCAGCTTCACGCCGAGCTGGCGACGTTCTACGGCGGGCTGTTCGGGTCGTACGCCGCAGCCCGCGGAAAGCAACGGTGGGGCGACAAGACTCCCTTTCACGTCTGGCACCTCGATCTCGCAACCCGCATGTTCCCCGACGCCGTCGTCATCGGGATGGTCCGGCATCCCGCCGCAGTCGCGAGCTCGATGCGGCGGCGCTTCCGCCGGTCGATCCGCGCCGGCGTCACACACTGGCGGCGCTCCAACCGGCAGCTGCTCCATTCCGGTGCCCGGCTCGGCGACCGGTTCCTGCTGGTGCGCTACGAGGACCTCGTCACCGCACCGGAGCCCGCGATGCGCGCCGTCCTCGAGCATCTCGGCGAGGAGTGGTCCGACGCGGTCCTCGCCCACCACGAGGTGCAGCCGAGCGCCGAGTCGACCGGGTTCACCCGCACCGACCGCGCGATCGACAGTGAGTCGGTCGCCGGGTGGGAGACCCAGCTCAGCCGCGGTGAGGTCGACCACGTCGTCGCCCGCGCACGTGAGCTCGCGGCGTTCCTCGGCTACGACCCGCGGCGCGGAATGCCACTCGTTCGGCTGAGCAGCGAACCAGTGCTCACGGGTACCGCGCTGGCACAGCGGATGGCAGAGCTCGGCGCGGACATCGACTGGCCGCCACCCGTGCCGCGCCCGGAGGACCGGATGCTCAAGCCGCCGGCACCGCGCCGCCGGCGTCCCCAGCCGGTCGACCTCTCACAGGTGACCTTCCGCGATCTGCTCCAGGACCGCCTGCGATCTCGGCTGTCAGCGGACCGCCGGCGAAAGGTCAACGAAGCGCGGCGGGCACGCCCGCTGCTCGACCGGTTGATCGGCCCGCGCTAGACCGGAAGTCGCAACGCGCCGGGTGCGCCCGCCGGAACGGCAGGGGTGCGCGGCTCGACCGGCGGGAGCTCGACGTACGGCGAGCCGAGCGGAGGGCGCGAGTCGGCGTCGCCCTTGTTCGGCCAGAACGCCATCGCGCGCTCGGCTTGGGCAGTGATGGTCAACGAAGGGTTCACCCCGAGGTTCGCGGTCACCGCGGCACCGTCCGTGACATGCAGGCCGTCGTGGCCGTACAAGCGCTGCCACGCGTCGACGACCCCGTCCTCGGCGGTGAGTCCGATCGGCGCGCCGCCGATGATGTGTGCCGTCATCGGGACGTTCGCAAGCTCGCCGATCGATCCGCCGGCAATGCCGTTGATCCGCTGCGCCAGGCGACGCGTGGCGTCGTTGCCGGCCGGGATCCAGGTCGGATTCGGTTCCCCGTGGCCCTGCCTCGAGACCAGCTTGTCGCGGAACCAGCCCTTCTTTCGCGACACGGTCAGCGAGTTGTCGAGCGACTGCATGACCAGAACGATGATCGTCTGCTCCGACCAGCCCTTCAGCCAGAACAGCTTCTTGAGATCCCGGGGATTCTTACGAGCCTCACGGAGCGCCTCACGCCATCGAGGCCCCTTGTCGCCGTCGGTGAGGATCGTCTGCAGCATGCCCATCGAGTTCGAGCCCTTGCCGTAGCGAACCGGCTCGATGTGGGTGCGGTCGTCCGGGTGGAACGACGAGGTGATCGCCACGCCTTTCGAGAAGTCGGCGTCGACGTCGCGCGTGCGCGCGCCGAGTATCGCTTCGGAGTTGGTTCGGGTGAGCTGCCCGAGCCGCGCCGACAGCCTCGGCAGGATCCGCTCGTCGCGCATCCGGTGCAACAGCTTCTGGGTGCCCAGCGTGCCGGCTGCAAACACGACCTGTTCAGCCGTGAAAGTCCGCGTGTCGCGCCGCCGCGTGGTGTGCCTCGTGTCGACGAAGTACCCGCCGTCGCGACGGGGTCGGACTGCCGTCACCGTCGTCTCGGGGTGGATCGTCGTACCGAGTCCCTCAGCCAGGTAGAGGTAGTTGAGGTCGAGCCGGTTCTTCGCGTTGAAGCGGCATCCGATCATGCAGTTGCCGCACTCGATGCAGCCCGCCCGCCGGGGTCCGGCGCCGCCGAAGTAGGGGTCGTCGACGGTCTTGCCGGGTTCGCCGAAGAAGACGCCGACCGGCGTGTGGTGGTAGGTGTGCCCGACACCCATCTCCTCGGCGACCTGACGCATCTCGACATCGGCGGCGGTCTCGGTCGGGTTCTCCACAACGCCGAGCATCCGCGACGCCTGGTCGTAGTACGGCGCGAGCTCACTCTTCCAGTCCGCGATGTGGGCCCACTGCGCGTCGTTGTAGAAGTCGTCGAGCGGCGTGTAGAGCGTGTTGGCGTAGACGAGCGATCCGCCGCCGACCCCGGCGCCGGACAGGCAGACGACATCGGTGAGGGGCGTGATCTTCTGGATTCCCATCCAGCCGAGAGCCGGCGCCCACAGGAAGTCCTTCAGGTCCCAGCTGGTCTCCGGAAGCGTGTCGTTGCTGAATCGCCGGCCCGCTTCCATCACTCCGACCCGATAGCCCTTCTCCGACGCGCGCAGCGCGGCGACGCTGCCGCCGAAGCCGCTCCCGATCACGACGACGTCGTAGTCGAACTCGGGCATGCCGCGAGGCTACCTACCCGCCCGCACCGGCACGGACGGCTTGAGAGCGGGCGAGCTCGTCGTAGCGCTTGAACACTTCCTCGCACCGGCGACGGTAGGGGGCAAGCGCCGGCGCGGACAGCGCATCCTTCAGTTGCTCGGTTCGCATCCGTCGCGCCTCGGAGGGTAGAGCGCCACGCACTGTCGCGTCGTCACCGAAGTCCCCACGGCTGTCTTGCTCGATGTGTTGGATCAAGCGGCGCTCGATGTCTGGACCGAGGCTGTCGAAGCGCGGAAGGTCGCAACCGAACCGGTGGTTGAGCCGGTCGATGACAGATGCGGGCGAGGCCGTCGACTGCTCGAAGGTCACAACCTCGGTGCGGGGGGCGACTGGCCAGCAGCGGGAGTAGAAGTACTCGAACCGCATCAGCTCGATGTCGAGCATGCTCGGGTAGCGCGCCGCTTGCGAAGCGATTGCGTCGACCGGATCGCGGATCACGCAGATCGTGGCTAGCCCACGACGCGCCCCTTCCAGGATCTGCGCCGCTCGATGCCGGTGGTGTGCGATCGGACGATCCCCAGCGACCGCGCGCACGACCTGCCACGTCCACGAGTTGCCGCAGCCGGCATGCCCGTCGACCACCAGCGTGCGCGGGTCATCGAGCACGAATGCACGCTGCGGATGTCGCCGGCGTTCGTACGCCGGATCACCGCCCGGTATCCGCGACAGCGCGGCGTACCAGATCTCCCGAAGTGCACCGCGCGGTGCCTTGCCCGTTGTCGCGATCGCCCAACTGAGCCGCGTGAGCTCCCCGCTCATGGGCTCGACCTAGCCGCCTTTGACGCCGAGCTCGACCCGCTGGAACTCCTTGAGGTCGCTGTAGCCCGCCTTCGCAATGGCGCGACGCAGCCCGCCGAAGAGGTTGAGGTCGCCGTCCGGTGACGAGGAGGCCCCCCGAATCACCTCGGCGAGCGGCCCTAGCGGCCAGCCCACAGCCGCCTCGGCGAACCTGCCGCGCGGCAGCTTCGGGTGCGACGCCGCGACGTGCCACCACGCACCTTTGCCTGGCGCCTCGGCGGCGGCCGTCAGCGGCTCGCCGAGCATGACCGCGTCGGCGCCGCACGCGAGCGCCTTCGCGATGTCGCCGCTGGTCTCGATCTCGCCCGCGGCGATGACGTGGACGTAGCGGCCACCGGTCTCGTCCAGGTAGTCGCGACGCGCCGCGGCGGCGTCGACGATGGCAGTCGCCATCGGCACCTCGATGCCGAGGACCCGCCCGGTCGTGGACCACTCGTCAGCGGCAGTCCCGACGATGACGCCGGCCGCGCCGGTGCGCATCAGGTGAAGCGCCGTCTGGTAGTTCGTGCATCCGCCGACGATGACCGGGACATCGAGGTCGGCGATGAAGGTCTTGAGGTTGAGCGGCGGCTCGGTCGCCGACGCCGCGACGTGCTCAGCCGAGACGATCGTCCCCTGGATCACGAGGAGATCGACCCCGGCAGCGAGAATCGTCGGCGCATACCGCAACGTGTGTTGCGGCGACACCCGCACTGAGGTGGTTGCGCCGCTGTCGCGCAGCTCCTTGATCCGCTGGGTGATCAGCTCGTCGCGCACCGGTTCGGCGTAGATCCGCTGCAGGACCGGCGTCGCATCGTCGCTGTCCAGTCCGGACAGCTCGTCGAGCGCGCTCCCCGGGTCGTCGTAGCGGGTCCACAGGCCCTCGGCGTCGAGCACTCCGAGGCCGCCCGTCCGCCCCACCTCTGCGACCGTCGTCGGCGACATCGTCGCGTCCGACGGGAAGCCGACGAGTGGCAGGTCGAAGCGGTAGGCGTCGATCTGCCAGGTGAGCGAGACGACGTCGACATCGCGGGTACGCCGCGACGGCACGATCGCGATGTCGTCCAGGGAGTAGCCCCGCCGGGCGGCCCGGCCCAGGCCGATCTCCACGTTGTCTCTCATCGTCTGCGTCCCTGCGCGCTATCGCGCGGTGTAGTTCGGCGCCTCGGTCGTCATGGCGACGTCGTGCGGGTGGCTCTCCTTGAGCCCGGCGGACGTGATGCGCACGAGCTGGGCCTGCTTGAGCTCGGCAATCGTGTGTGCCCCGCAATAGCCCATCGCGGCGCGCAAACCGCCGAGCAGCTGGTGGGCGACCGCGCCGAGCGGGCCGCGATACGGCACCTGACCCTCGACACCCTCCGGCACGAGCTTGTCGTCGGACAGCACGTCGTCCTGGAAGTAGCGGTCCTTCGAGTACGACCGGCCCTGCCCGCGTGACTGCATGGCGCCCAGCGAGCCCATCCCGCGGTAGGACTTGAACTGCTTGCCGTTGACGAACAGCAGCTCGCCCGGCGACTCCTCGCAACCGGCAAGCAGCGAACCGAGCATGACACTGTCGGCGCCGGCGGCGATGGCCTTGGCGATGTCGCCGGAGTACTGCATGCCACCGTCGGCGATGACCGGTACGCCCGCCGGGCCGGCGACCTGCGCGACGTCGTAGATCGCGGAGATCTGCGGGACACCGACACCGGCAACGACCCGAGTGGTGCAGATCGAGTTGTGCACGATCACGTTGTCAGCAATGAAACTGTGGCTCTCGTCTTCCACCTCGATGTCGTACACCGGCGCGGCAAGCCCAAGGTCGCGGACCTCCATGAGCTTCACGGCGGAGTACTCGTCGAGGTGGCGCTTCTCGTGCGTCACGTTGAGCCGTGACTTGCGTGATGGGAGGCAGTTGCCGGTTACGCCCGAAAGCCCGCCGGGTGAACCCGCCTCGACTGCAACATTCGGGAGCGAGCCCTTCACCAATAGACACAACACACCGAACAGCTCGCTCAATGCGCGCGATGTGTTGCGGAAACACAGCCGCCCTCCCTTCTCCACATATCCATCTGACGCAAGGAGACCCTCGAACAGACCACGGAGGTAGGCCTCGTCCGCGCACAGCCACTCCTCCGGGAGCTGCTTGTGCTCACGTTTTCCGCACTTGGCCAGGACGCGCGCCCATTGCAGGGAGTAGAGATGAAGGTGACGGACCCCGGCTCTGACCCCGCCATCCTTCAATGGCACGCCCGTGACTCGCTCCACCGCTGAACGGAGCCGGTCGATGCTGTCCTTCTCCTGCGCGCCGAAGTACCAACTGACGCGCCCGATGTCGCTGTTGCGGGACTTGTTCAGGAACGCGTGGCCATCACCGAGGAACGCGCCCACCATGAAGCCGAGATCTTCGCTCTCTTCGATGACGACGTTGTAGCGATCAAGGTTCCACGCGCGGACGGAGTAGTCGCGAAGGTCGATACGCAGGTGTTGCGGAAGTTCGAACTGAATGCGCCGTGGCGTAAGGAGAGTGGCTCTGTCGACATCGGCGATCTCGCGCCAACCGATCTTCGATTCGCCGAATCTCGTGGGTGCCTCGAGCACCCTTGCGTAACCGTGACCCTGGACCGTCGCCGCACTTACGGAGGAGATGTCGCCAATCAAGAACCGGTGGTCCGACGTGCAATGGGTCTCGGGCCCGTGAGCCACGTGCCGGACGGCGACAAGCTCGCGGATGCCCGTGCACCACGCGCGCACGACGGTCGT
>JAICMG010000102.1 GCA_025929365.1 Frankiaceae bacterium | reverse complement strand
TCGAGCATCGCGAGCACCGTGGTGGTGTTGGCGGCGTTTGGCACGAGGAACAGGCCGTCCTCCTCGCGGTAGACGATCAGGTCGTCGACGATGCCTCCGGTGCCGTCGTCGCAGCACAACGTGTACTGCGCCTGCCCGACACCGATCCGGTTCAGGTCGTTCGTCAGGCAGCCGTTGACGAACTCGACCGCTCCGGGCCCGGTGACCCGCGCCTTGCCAAGATGGCTGACGTCGAAGACGCCGACCGCCGTACGGGTCGCGGTGTGCTCCTCGACGACGCCGGAGTAGGACAACGGCATCGACCAGCCGCCGAAGTCAGCGAACTTCGCGCCCAGCCCGCGGTGGCGGTCGGCGAGGGGACCGTCAAGCACAGATACTTCCGCTGCCACCATCTGCGCGACGGTACCCGTCATAGGCTCCTCGAGCATGACCCGCCTCTCGTTGACATCGACACCGCTGAACCAGGTGGCTGCCGACGCGCTCGTCATCGGCGTCGCCCGCAAGGGCCGGTCGCTGGTCGTCGCGCCAGGGGCAGAGGCGGTCGACAAAGCGCTGAAGAAGCGGCTCGAGAGCACGCTGCACGCGCTCGGTGCGACGGGCAGGGCAGGCGAGGTCACGCGGCTCGCCACCCTGGGCGCGACCGAGGCCCCCGCAGTCGTGGCGGTCGGGCTCGGCGATGCCCCCGGTCGTGGCGAGCGGTACGACGCGGAGGCGATCCGCCGGGCGGCCGGGGCCGCCGTGCGCCAGCTCGCCGGCACCCGCCGGGTCGCGACCAGCCTCGCCGCGGTCAACGGTGACGGATCGCTCGAGGACCTGCGCGCCGTCTCGGAGGGCATCGCTCTCGGCGGCTACGCGTTCCGGACCTACCGGGTCGCGTCGAAGGCCGACCACCGCGCCGGCGTCGGCAGTGCGGCGATCGTCGTCAAGGACGCGAAGGACAAGGACACCAAGGCGGTCGTCGACCGCGCGGCCGTCATCGCCGAGGCCGTCGAGCGCTGCCGCGACCTCGTCAACACCCCTGCGGCGGACCTGCACCCCGCCGATCTCGCCGCGGCGGCCGTCGAGCTGTGCGGCGGCGCCGGCTGCGCTGTCGAGGTCCTCGACGAGAAGGCGCTGGCCAACGGCGGCTTCGGCGGAATCCTCGGCGTCGGTCAGGGCGCCGCGCACCCGCCGCGCCTGGTGCGCATCGAGCATGCCGGTGGCCGCGCCGGGTCCCCCGCGGTGCACCTCGTCGGCAAGGGCATCACCTTCGACACCGGCGGCCTGTCGCTGAAGCCCGCCACCGCCATGGAGTGGATGAAGGCGGACATGGGTGGCGCCGCGTCGGTCATCACGACGCTGTGGGCGCTTGCCACGCTCAACGTCCCGATCAACGTCGTCGGCTGGCTCGCGAGCGCGGAGAACATGCCGAGCGGTACGGCGATCCGACCGTCCGACGTCCTGACGATGTACGGCGGGAAGACCGTCGAGGTGCTCAACACCGACGCCGAGGGCCGCCTCGTCATGGCGGACGCGATCGTGCGGGCCGGCGAGGAGAAGCCCGCCGCGATCGTCGACATCGCCACCCTGACCGGCGCTGCGCTCGTCGCGCTCGGCTCGCGGCTGTACGGCGTCATGGGCAACGACGAGGACCTGAGCCAGGAGATCCTCGGTGCCGCGGGACGGGCCGGCGAGCAGTGCTGGCCGATGCCGCTCCCCGAGGAGCTGCGCAAGTCGCTGGACTCCGACATCGCCGACATCTCCAACATCGGCGACCGCAACGGCGGAATGCTCACCGCAGGTCTGTTCCTCAAGGAGTTCGTCCCCGGCGGCGTCCCGTGGGCGCATCTCGACGTCGCCGGGCCGGCATGGAACGAAGGCGACGCGTTCGGCTACACGCCCAAGGGCGGCACCGGAGTGCCGGTCCGCACGCTCGTCGAATGGCTGTCGAGCCGAGCGGGCTGATTGGCCACCACTCCCCCGGTGAAAGAATGGATCAAGTAGTTCCGCTTCCCGCTCCGTGACCGGTGCGCGGAGCACGACAGAGGAGCTCACCGTGGCCGAGTCGCAGACCGCCGACATCGTCATCCTCGGCGGCGGCAGCGGCGGCTATGCCTGTGCACTGCGCGCGGCCGAGCTGGGTCTCAGCGTCATCCTCATCGAGCGGGACAAGGTCGGCGGCACCTGCCTGCACCGCGGCTGCATCCCGACCAAGGCGCTGCTGCACGCCGCCGAGGTCGCCGACGCCGCACGCGAGGGCGAGAAGGTCGGCGTCCGCAGCACCGTCGAGGGCATCGACATGGCGGGGGTCAACGCCTACAAGGACGGCGTCGTCGGCCGGCTCTACAAGGGCCTCACCGGCCTGGTCGCGAGCCGCAAGATCACGACGGTCGAAGGCACCGGCACGCTGACGTCGGCCACCACCGTCGAGGTCGACGGGACGGCGTACACCGCGAACAAGGCAGTCGTGCTGGCGACGGGGTCGTACTCCAAGTCGCTGCCCGGGCTCGACATCGACGGCACTCGCATCATCACCAGCGAGCATGCGCTGGCCCTCGATCGCGTCCCGTCGTCGGTCGTGGTGCTGGGCGGCGGCGTGATCGGCGTCGAGTTCGCGAGCGTGTGGAAGTCCTTCGGTGCCGACGTGACGATCGTCGAGGCGCTGCCGCACCTGCTGCCGACCGAGGACGAGAACAGCTCGAAGCTGCTCGAGCGCGCGTTCCGGCGTCGCGGCATCAGCTTCTCGTTGGGCGTGCGCTTCGCGGAGGCGAAAGTCACGGACAACGGCGTGACGGTGACCCTCGAGGACGGCAAGACGTTCGACGGCGAGGTGTTGCTCGTCGCGGTCGGCCGCGGTCCGGTCTCCGACGGGCTGGGATACGCCGAGGCCGGCGTCGCGATGGATCGCGGCTTCGTGACCGTCGACGCGCATTGCCGGACGTCGTTGCCCGGGGTCTACGCGATCGGCGACCTGCGGCCCGGGCTGCAGCTCGCGCACGTCGGCTTCGCCGAAGGGATCATGGTCGCGGAGCAGATCGCGGGGCTCAACCCGCCGACCGTCGACTACGACGGCGTGCCGCGCGTGACGTACTGCGAGCCCGAGGTCGCGAGCGTCGGCATCACCGCCGCCCAGGCCGCGGAGCGTGGCATCGAAACGGTGGAGACGACGTACGACCTGGCCGGCAACGGCCGCGCACAGATCCTGCAGACCGGCGGGGCGGTCAAGGTCGTCGCGGCGAAGGACGGCGCCGTGCTCGGCGTGCACATGGTCGGGTCACGGGTCGGCGACCTGATCGCCGAGGCGCAGCTCATCACCAACTGGGAGGCGCTGCCGGTCGAGGTCGCCCAGCTCATCCATCCGCATCCGACGCTGTCGGAGGCGGTCGGCGAGGCCCACCTCGCGCTCGCCGGCAAGCCGCTACACGCTCACGGGTAGGGCCTCAGCACCAGCCACCGAACCGCACGATGAGAACTCGCCAGGCATAGAGGAGAAAGAAGAGAGATGTCCGTCTCCGTCACGATGCCGCGCCTCGGCGAGAGCGTCTCCGAAGGAACCGTCACCCGCTGGCTGAAAGCGGAAGGCGACCACGTCGACGCCGACGAGCCGCTGCTCGAGGTCTCGACGGACAAGGTCGACACCGAGATCCCCTCGCCCGCGTCTGGCGTGCTGACCTCGATCAAGGTCGCCGAAGACGAGACCGTCGAGGTCGGCGCCGAGCTCGCGGTCATCGACGAAGCCGGGAGCGCGTCGGCGAGTGCGCCGGCGCCGGCCGCCGAGACGCCCGCGCCCACCGCGGCTCCCCCAGCGCCGGCCGCACCCGCACCCACGCCTTCGGCGGCACCTGCGACACCGGCCCCGACTCCGCCGCCTGCACCTGCTGCGCCCGCTCCCGCCGCGCCGGCTGCCGCATCACCCGCCGCCACCCCGGACGCGGATCCCGGCGAGGAAGGGGACGGGGACGGCGATCAGGGCGCGTACGTGACGCCACTGGTACGCCGGCTCGCCTCCGAGCACGGCGTGGACCTCGCCAACGTCACCGGTACCGGCGTCGGCGGGCGGATCCGCAAGCAGGACGTGATCGACGCCGCGGCACGCGCCGGCTCAGCCGCGCCGGCACCCGCGCCTGCCGCACCGGCGCCGGCCGCCGCGCCCACCGTCACGAGTGCTCCGGTGGCACCGGCCGCGACCGCGCCGGCGCCCGCACGACCGGCGGCGACCGCGCCGGAGTCCCCGGCACGTGGCAGCACGGAGAAGCTGTCGCGACTTCGCACGGTCATCGCCGAGCGGATGACGGAGTCGCTGCGGATCAGCGCCCAGCTGACGACCGTGGTCGAGGTCGACATCACGAAGATCGCGCGGCTGCGCGAACGCGCGAAGGCAGAGTTCGAAGCGCGCGAAGGCGTGAAGCTGACCTACACGCCGTTCTTCGTGCTCGCCGTCTGCGAGGCGCTGCGCGACCACCCGGCGGTGAACTCCTCGATCGACCTCGAGGCGGGCACCGTGACCTATCACGACAGCGTGCACCTCGGCATCGCCGTCGACACCTCGCGCGGCCTGCTCGTGCCGGTGCTGAAGGATGCCAACGACCTGAACCTCGCCGGCATCGCGCGCAAGGTCGACGACCTCGCCACGCGTACCCGCGACAACCACATCACGCCGGACGAGCTCGGCGGCGGGACGTTCACGCTGACCAACACCGGTTCACGCGGGGCGCTGTTCGACACGCCGATCATCAACCAGCCGCAAGTCGGGATTCTCGGCACCGGTGCGGTCGTGAAGCGGCCGGTCGTGATCGACGACCCGGTCGCGGGCGAGGTGATCGCCGTACGCCACATCGTCTATCTCGCACTGACCTATGACCACCGGATGGTCGACGGCGCCGACGCCGCACGCTTCCTCGGCACCGTCAAGACGCGGCTCGAAGCCGGCGAGTTCGAGTCCGACCTCGGCGTCTGACCCGGTGATCATGACCGTTAATTCCCGGCGTACGGCGTGTCTTGAATTAGCGGTCATGATCACGCCGGGTTGGCGGCGGTCGGGGTGAACATCGTCGTCTCAGGCGCGAGCGGGCTGATCGGCTCCGCGCTCGTGCCGGCGTTGCGCGAGGACGGGCACACCGTGCAACGGCTCGTACGACGCGCACCACAGGCCTCCGACGAGGTGCGCTGGGATCCGGCGAAGCACGAGCTCGACGACGCCGTCGTCGCCACCGCCGACGCGGTGGTGAACCTCGCCGGCGCCGGCATCGGTGACCGGCGCTGGACCCCGGCGTACAAGCGGCTGGTGCTCGAGAGCCGCATCGACGCGACAACGACGATCGTCGACGCGATCACGCGCGATACCTCGACCGTGAAGGTCCTCGTCAACGCGAGTGCGGTCGGCTGGTACGGCGACCGCGGCGACGACACCGTCACCGAGTCCGACGGCGCGGGCGAGGGATACCTCGCTGACGTGGTGCGGCAGTGGGAAGCCGCGACCGCGCCCGCGGACGCCGCGGGCATCCGCGTCGTACGGATTCGCAGTGGCATCGTGCTGTCTCCCGAGGGCGGCGCGCTCGGCCGGATGCTGCCGATCTTTCGGCTCGGCTTCGGGGGCAAGCTCGGGTCCGGCAAGCAGTGGATGTCGTGGATCGCGATGGCCGACGAGATCGCGGCGATCAAGTTCGCGCTGGCGAACGACGGCATCTCCGGCGCGCTGAACCTGACCGCCCCACGGCCGGTGACCAACGTCGAGCTGACGAAGTCACTCGGTCGCGCGTTGCGCCGCCCGGCGTTCGCCGCGGTGCCGCCGGTCGCGTTGCGGCTCGCCTTCGGCGGCTTCGCCGACGAGGGCCTGCTCGCCGGGCAACGCGTGTTGCCGCAGGCCCTGCAATCGGCCGGTTTCAGCTTCGCGCATCCCGAGCTCGACGAAGCGCTCGACGCGATGCTCGCGATTTCGGGAGGACCGCGAAGGACCGGACTAGCGCGCGGTCATCGCGCGCCGCGACGCTAGGGCGATCCGGCGACGAGTGGTGCTCGGCCGAGCGTCTGGATGAGCCATACACCGTGGCGGCGCTCGATGCTCATGCCGAACCGCTGCGTGCGCCCGGCGTGGCGCGCGACGATCCGCCCCGCCTGGTCGACAACCGTGTAGGGCGGGATCGTCGCCGTGATGGCCATCTCGACGCGACCGATCGCGACGTCGAGGATCGCCATCTTCACGATGTGCTGACCGAAGCCACGAGTGTGCACATGCTGGCTTCGCAGAATCCGCAGCGACGCCGAGTCCATGTCGTGCACGAACGACGTCGGCGCGTAGACCGAGTCCAGCAGCGAGATGTGGCCGGTGTCGAACGCCCGCGCACGAAGCGCGAACAGCCGCGCGACGATCGGTCGGTACGGAGTGGGGTCCTTCCACCGCGGCGTGGCCGGCGCGTCGAGCGCGCTCGCCGACGGCGGCTGCAACGCAGACGCGCGGGGTGGGTTGAGCCGCGCCGACGCGATGCCGGCAAGGGCGGCGATCGCGACCACCGCCGCGACCATGCCGACCACGACGACACCGCGCGACCGCGGGTGCGGCACCGCGTCGGCGTCCGCCGATGCGGCCGCATGGGACTCCGGCGTACGGCGCGGCCCGGTCAACCGGACCGGCGCGGCTCCGCACGCCGACAGCACGGCTGCGCCGAACCCGGCAACGTCAGGGCGCGTTGCCGGGTCCGGCGCAAGTGCCGCCTCGATCGCGGACGCGAGTGGCGCCGGGACCCACGGCGCACACCCGACGATCGGCTCGATCACGCCGGGACGTGATGCGGAGCGCGGCGGCACGCCGGTGAGCGCCGCGTACCCGATCGCGGCGAGGGAGAAGCAGTCCGAGGCGGCCGTCGGCGGGGTGGCCGCGTCGAGAGCCGGGTCGCGGAACCCGACGTCGGCACCGGGCGGCTCCTCCAGGACGCGGGCGAGCCCGACATCACCCAGCATCGGGCGGCCGTCGGCGGCGAACAGCACGTTGGCCGGCGTCAGGTCGCCGTGCACGATGCCGCGCGCGTGCAGCGCGGCGAGCGCCTCGGCCAGCGGGCCGAGAACGGTGACGACCTCCGACGGATGCAGCCGGCCGCGGCGAGCGAGCAGCGACGCGAGGCTGCCGCCCTCGGCGTACTCCATGACGAGGATCGCCTCGCCGAGCGGCAGCGTCGCGATCTCGAGGACGCGGACGACGTGCGGTCCGGCGATCTCGGCGACGACCGCCGCGTCCTGGCGCAACCGCAGCACGAGACCGTCGCCGGCCGGCTCCCAGAGCCGTTTCAATGCCACCGGTTCGTGAGTGGTCTCGTCGCGGCCGCGCCACACCTCGCCGGTTGCCCCGAAACCGATCAGGTCGGTGAGGACGTAGCCGTCGAGTGCGAAGGGCTGATCCACGCGCGGCATCCCAGCAGGGATCGGCCGTGCGCGGCGGACGCTGTCCACAGGCAGTGCCCATGAACCCCAGGCGCCGTACCGTTGAGGGGTGCAGCTGATCCGGGCGGGCGTCGTGGCGTACGACGCGGCCTTGGCATGGCAGCGCGAGCTGCACGCGGCGCGGGTCGCGGGCTCCATCGAGGACACCGTGCTGCTGCTCGAGCACGAAAGCGTCTACACCGCGGGCAAGCGCACCGAGGCGTGGGAGCGGCCGGTCGACGGCACGCCGGTGACCGACGTCGACCGCGGCGGCAAGATCACCTGGCACGGGCCGGGCCAGCTCACCGGCTACCCGATCGTCGCGCTTCCGGACGCGGCCGACGTCGTCGGCCATGTCCGCCGGCTCGAGGACGTGTTGCTCGCGGTCTGCTCCGAGCTCGGCGTCGCCGCGGAGCGGGTGGACGGGCGCAGCGGCGTGTGGGTCCGAGCCGGCGCGCGCGGGCCGGACCGCAAGGTGGCGGCGATCGGCGTACGGGTCGCGCGTGGGGTGACGATGCACGGCTTCGCGCTGAACTGCGACTGCGACCTGGCGGCGTTCGACCGGATCGTGCCGTGCGGCATCCGCGACGCGGGAGTCACCTCGCTGAGCGCCGAGCTCGGCCGCGACCTGACGGTGACCGACGTGCTACCTCTCGTCGAGCGCGAGCTGCGACGCGTGTTCGCAGGCGTGACCGCGTGAGCGTCGACGCGGACGGCCGCCGGCTGCTGCGGGTCGAGGCGCGCAACGCCGAGGTCCCGATCGAGCGCAAGCCACCGTGGATCAAGACCCGTGCGCGCATGGGCCCGGAGTTCACCGCGCTGAAGACGCTGGTCAGGCGCGAGGGCCTGCACACGGTCTGCGAGGAGGCCGGCTGCCCCAACATCTACGAGTGCTGGGAGGACCGCGAGGCGACGTTCCTCATCGGCGGTGACGCCTGCACCCGCCGCTGCGACTTCTGCCAGATCGACACCGGCAAGCCGCAGCCGCTCGACCGCGACGAGCCCCGCCGGGTCGCGGAGTCGGTGAAGTCAATGGGGCTGCGCTACGCGACCGTCACCGGCGTCGCGCGCGACGACCTCGAGGACGAGGGCGCCTGGCTGTACGCCGAGACCATCCGCGAGATCCACCGGGTCTCCCCCGGCACCGGGGTGGAGATCCTGGCGCCCGACTTCTCCGGCCGGCCGGAATGTCTCGACGAGGTGTTCGGTGCGGCGCCAGAGGTGTTCGCCCACAACGTCGAGACGGTGCCGCGGATCTTCAAGCAGATCCGCCCGGCGTTTCGCTACGACCGCTCGCTCGCGGTGATCAGCGCCGCACGAGGTGCCGGGCTGGTGACGAAGTCCAACCTGATCCTCGGCCTCGGCGAGACCCGCGAGGAGGTCGAGGCCGCACTCGCCGACCTGCACGCGGCCGGCTGCGACCTCGTGACGATCACGCAGTACCTGCGGCCGTCACCTCGCCATCATCCAGTGGCGAGGTGGGTCAAACCGCAGGAATTCGTCCAGCTGCGTGAGGTTGCTGAGGCCATCGGGTTCGCCGGTGTCCTGAGTGGTCCGTTGGTCCGGTCGTCGTACCGCGCTGGGCGGTTGTACAGCGTTGCCATCGCCGCGCGAACGGCGTAGAAACTCATGAGCCAAACGGATTAGCAGAGTTCACTAGCGGGAAACGCACCCGTCACCTCGAGCGGGGAGCCTGGTGATCATGCAGGACTTCATGCGAAACCTTGTCGTGGCGTTCTGGCCCGACGGCGGTCAGGGTCATGCCCGTCGCAACGCCTGGTCGGCGATGGTCGCGGACACGAAACGCGCCCGGGAGCGCGCTTCGGCAGAAGCGGTCGTCCAGGGTGCCGTCGCCGCCGGAGAAGCGGCGCGCGTCCCGGTCGCGGTCGGCCACTAGCCACTTGGCCACAGGCGGCTCGCCGGTCCCCTAACCGACGCCGAGCCGCCTCCTAGACTCGCGGCATGGCCCGCCAGAAGAAGCCGTCCGCCGCTGCGTCCAAGAAAACGGGGTCCGACGCGCGCCGCAAGGCGGCTGCGCCCGCCGCGGAGGGTGCGCCGGAGGGCCGGGTCGCGCAGATGCGCGCGGTCTGGAAGATGACCCGCGAGAACGATCCGCGACTGATGCCCTACGTCGTCGGCCCCGCGGTTGCCGTGCTCGCGGTGCTCGTCGTGGTCGGCGTTCTCATCGGGCAGGTGATCGTCTTCCCGATCCTCGGGGTGATCCTCGCGCTCGTGACCGGTACGGCGATCTTCGGCCGCCGCGCGACCGGCGCGGTCCACGCCCAGCTCGAGGGCAAGCCGGGCGCGGCCGCGGCGGTGCTGCAGATGATGCGCGGCGACTGGCGGATGACGCCGGCGGTCGGCTTCACCCGCAACCAGGAGCTCGTGCACCGGGTGATCGGGCGGGCCGGCATCGTGCTGGTCGGCGAGGGCGCCTCCACGGCGGCGATCCGCCAGCTGATCGTCGACCAGAAGCGCCGGATCGGCCGGGTCGCGCCGGAGACCCCGATCCACGACGTGATCGTCGGCGACGGCGAAGGCCGGATCGCGGCGCGCAAGCTGCAGAACCACCTCATGCGGCTGCCCCGCAAGCTCAAGAAGTCCGAGGTCAACGCGGTCGAGGCGCGGATGAAGGCGCTGGGCGGGCCCAACGTGCCGATCCCGAAGGGCCCGATCCCGACGCGGGTCCCCCGCCGCCAGATGCGCTAAGACCCGACGTGTCAGAACCTGGTCCGGCTATGGGCGGATGAGGTTCTGACAAGTCCGCTCAGAACGGGATCTTGAGCGTCTTCACCGTGACGTGGCCGTGGTGGTAGCCGGGCGCGGACGCCGTGACGCGCACGCTGACGTGCTTGCCGATCGCCGACTTCGGGATCTTGAACCGCTTCGCCGTCGCGCCCTTGATCTTCTTCGTGCCGACGAACCACTGGTAGGAGTACGCCGTTGCCTTCGGTGACCAGTCGCCGTGGAAGCCGACGCGCACGACGCCGCCGGATCGGGTCTCACCATCCAGGCCCGGTGCGTTCGTCGACTTCAGGGGCGCGCCGAGCGCGACAGTGACCGGGGCGGTCGTGGCGGTCGGGCCGGGCTTGTGCGCGTTGTTGTAGCCCGTCGCGCCACAGTTGAGCGCCTTGCGATAGTCGGCGACGGCCGGGGTGTAGGCGTGGCCGGTCGCGACCTGCGTCCCCGCGACGTACCACTTGTAGCCCATGGAGCCGTGCGACGGCACCGTGGCTGAGCAGGTGAGGGCCTCCCCGACCCGGACTACTCCGGCGATCACCGGTGTGGGCGCGGCGGGGATGGGGGTTTCGGGTGTGCTGCCGTCGACGACGGCCCCGTTGACCGTCCCCTCGCCACCTTCCCCGGATTTGTAGTACGTGACGACGAGCGTCTGAGTGGCGGTGCCCGGGCTGGTGCAGGCATTCGGGTCCTGAGTGAACGCGATCTGGTAGGACACGACGTCGCCGCCCGGCGAGCCGCCCGGCTTGAAGTAGTCCACACTCACCTGGCGCGTGGTGGCTGGGTCGTCCGAGTCGTCCCCGACGACGCCTGAGGAGTCACTCACGGTCAGGGCCCCGCCCGGGTCGCTGGTCTGCAGCGTGATGTCCGCCACCCCGTCGAACTCCGGCCCGTTCTCCTCCGAGCTGACGGTGATGTGGCTGACCGTGACGCTCGGCGCCCCGCACGCCGTCGCGGCCGCGGCCGGCGCGGCGGATGCGATCGCGGCGAGGCCGGGAAGGGCACAGGCGGCGACTACGGCGACGGCCTTGAATCGGTTGACCTGGGTGGGTCGCATGGTTCCCCCGTGGTTGGTCTGACCCCCCAGCCGCTGGCGACTGTGTCACCGATCGAGATGCGGCGATAGAGCCGAACGTCCCGGATCGCGCGACTTGTCAGATCGTGGTCCGGCTCTAGGCGGTGTGATGTCTGGGGACATCGCCGACAGTGCTGGTTAACGACGGTCTGACAGTACGCGGGATTGCCGCTTGCCGGTTCGTGGATTTCCGGAGGGCTGGTAGCGCCGGGTCGGGTCGATCGTGAGTTCTCGAACGAGGAC
>JAICMG010000078.1 GCA_025929365.1 Frankiaceae bacterium | reverse complement strand
CGTCGGCACCTTCGTGCTCGTCGTCAACGCGATCCTCATCTGGGGCTACACGCTCGGGTGCCACTCCTGCCGCCACATCACCGCGGGCCGGATCAACAACTTCTCCAAGCACCCGCTGCGCTATCGCTGGTGGACGCTGGTGTCGAAGCTCAACCACTGGCACCGGCACTGGGCCTGGGCGTCCCTGATCTGGATCGCACTTGCCGACCTGTACATCCGGCTGGTCTCCAACGGGACCATCACCGACGTCCACCACATCTTCTAGGCGACGACAATGGCTGCTGTATCCAATGGCGCGCAAAGCGCGACCGAGGTTCACGACTACGACGTCGTCGTCATCGGCGCCGGTGGCTCCGGACTGCGGGCCGCGATCGCGGCACATGAGTCAGGTGCGCGCACGGCGATCGTCACGAAGTCATTGCTCGGCAAGGCCCACACCGTCATGGCGGAGGGCGGCATCGCCGCTTCGATGGGCAACGTCTGGCCCGAGGACAACTGGCAGGTGCACTTCCGCGACACCATGCGCGGCGGCAAGATGCTCAACAACTGGCGGATGGCGCAGCTCCACGCGCAGGAAGCGCCGGAACGCGTGTGGGAGCTCGAGGAGTGGGGCGCACTCTTCGACCGCACCAAAGAGGGCAAGATCTCCCAGCGCGACTTCGGCGGCCACCGCTACGCGCGGCTCGCCCACGTCGGTGACCGCACCGGCCTGGAGATGATCCGTACCCTGCAGCAGCGGGCAGTCGAGCTCGGCATCGACGTGTACATGGAGTGCACGATCACGCAGCTGCTCAAGGCCGGCGGGGCCGGAAGGGCGGGCAATCGAATTGCCGGCGCCTTCGGCTACTGGCGCGAGACCGGCTCGTTCATCCAGCTGAACGCGCCTTCGGTCGTGCTCGCCACGGGCGGCATCGGCAAGTCTTTCAAGGTGACCAGCAACTCGTGGGAGTACACCGGCGACGGCCACGCCCTCGCACTGCAGGCGGGTGCGTCGCTGATCAACATGGAGTTCGTCCAGTTCCACCCGACGGGGATGGTCTGGCCGCTGTCGGTGCGCGGTCTGCTGATCACGGAGTCGGTGCGCGGCGAGGGCGGCGTACTGCGCAACTCCGACGGCAAGCGGTTCATGTTCGACTACATCACCGACTACTTCAAAGCGGAGACGGCCGACAACGAGGAGGAGGCCGACCGCTGGTACGACGACCACATCAACAACCGCCGGCCGCCGGAGCTCCTTCCGCGTGACGAAGTCGCGCGCGCGATCAACTCCGAGATCAAGGCGGGGCGTGGGTCACCGCATGGCGGCGTGTACCTCGACATCGCGTCGCGTCGCAGCGCGGCCGACATCCACAAGCGGCTGCCGTCGATGTACCACCAGTTCAAAGAGCTGGCGGATGTCGACATCACCAAGGAGCCGATGGAGGTCGCGCCGACCTGTCACTACGTGATGGGCGGTGTGGAGGTGGATGCCGACACCCAGGCGGCAACCGTCGACGGGTTGTATGCCGTCGGCGAGTGCTCCGGCGGCATGCACGGCTCGAACCGGCTCGGTGGCAACTCGCTGTCGGACTTGCTGGTCTTCGGCAAGCGAGCCGGAGAGTCGGCGGCGGCGTACGCGAAGAAGAGCACTCGCCGGCCGGTTGCGCCCGTCGCCCAGGTGAATGCGGCAGCCGAGGCAGCCCTCGCACCGTTCGGGCGCAAGGCGGGTGAGAACGCCTTCACGATCCAGCATGAGCTGCAGGAGATGATGTTCTCGCTCGTCGGCATCATCCGCACCGGCAAGGAGATGAAGCAGGCGCTGAAGGACATCGCCGCGCTGAAGAAGCGCGCCGAGGCGGTCAGCGTGGAAGGCGGGCGGGCCTACAACCCGGGTTGGCACACCGCGTTGGATCTTCGCTCGATGCTTCAGGTGTCCGAGTCGATCGCGCGCGCCGCGCTCGAGCGCACCGAAAGCCGCGGCGGTCACACGCGCGACGACTATCCGTTGACGGATCCGGACTGGGGCAAGGTCAACCTGATCGTCACCGAGACCCCGCAAGGCGCCGTGAAGATCACTCGCAAGGCGCTTCCGAAGATGCCCGCCGATCTCGCCAAGCTGTTCGAGGAGCCGAAGAAATGAGCGCCCGCGACCTCAACCTCCGCGTCTGGCGCGGCGACGGCAGCGGTGGCGACTTCGTCAACTACACGGTCCCCGTCGAGGAAGGCGAGGTCGTCCTCGACGCGATCCACCGGCTGCAGGCGACCCAGGCCAGCGATCTCGCGGTCCGGTGGAACTGCAAGGCCGGCAAGTGCGGCTCGTGCAGCGCCGAGATCAACGGCAAGCCCGGCCTGATGTGCATGACCCGGCTGTCGTCGTTCGAGCCGGGCGAGACGATCACCGTGACGCCGATGCGGACCTTTCCCGTCGTACGAGACCTCGTCACGGATGTCACCTTCAACTTCGAGAAGGCCCGTCAGGTGCCGGCGTTCGCGCCGCCGTCGGACAACAAGGGCGGCAAGTTCCGGATGGCGCAGGTCGACGTCGAGCGCAGCCAGGAGTTCCGCAAGTGCATCGAGTGCTTCTTGTGCCAGAACACCTGTCACGTCATCCGTGACCACGAGGAGAACAAGCCCGCCTTCGCCGGGCCGCGGTTCTTCATCCGGCACGCCGAGCTCGACATGCACCCGCTCGACACCGTCGACCGCCAGCCGATGGTGCAGGAGGACCACGGGCTCGGTTTCTGCAACATCACCAAGTGCTGCACCGACGTGTGCCCGGAGCACATCAAGATCACCGACAACGCGATCATCCCGATGAAGGAGCGTGTGGTCGACCGCAAGTACGACCCGCTGGTCTTCCTCGGGAGCAAGATCGGGCTGTTCAAATCGACGACTCGCCAGCAGGTCGGACCGGCCGGCGGCCTCGGGCCCAGCCCGATCAAGCACCCGGCTCCGCCGACGCCTGTCGCCGTGCCGGAACCCGTCAAGCGGGCGGCTGCGGCCAAGCGCACCGCTGCGAAGCAGGCCGCGCCCGCCAAGAAGACCACTGCGGCGAAGAAGGCGACCCCGGTCCGGAAGGCGGCGGCCAAGAAGACCGCGGCCAAGGCGGCGTCAGCGACCCGGCGCCGGTCGACGCGCTGACCGGCGCCGACCCGGCCGAGCTGCTCGAGCTCGCTGTCGGGCTCGCGCGCGACGCGGCCGAGGTCTTGCGGCGGCGCCCGGCGGCGCTCGACGTCACGACGAAGTCCAGCCCGACCGACGTCGTCACGGACATGGACCGTGCCGCCGAGCGGGTGATTCTGGCGGGTCTCGCGGCCGCGCGGCCCGACGACGCGGTCGTCAGCGAGGAAACCGGCGCCAGTGCGGGATCCAGCAAGGTCAGCTGGCTGGTCGACCCGCTCGACGGCACCGTGAACTACCTGTACGGGATTCCGCACTACGCCGTGTCCGTCGCCGCTGCGATCGAGGGGAAGGCGGCCTGCGGGACCGTGCTGGACGTCGAACGCGGCGTCGCCTACACGGCGATTGCCGGCCGCGGGAGCTTCCGGGACGGCGTACCCATCCGATGCAGCGCGCAGGCCGATCCGGCGTTTGCGCTGGTCGGGACCGGGTTCAACTACCAGGTCGAGCTCCGGACCCGGCAGGCAGCCGGGCTGTCGACGCTGCTCCCCGCCATCCGCGACATAAGGCGGGCCGGATCCGCTGCGCTGGATCTGTGCGCGGTGGCTTGTGGACAGCTGGATGCGTTCTTCGAGGCCGGGATGTATCCATGGGACTGGGCGGCAGGGGGGCTGATCGCCCAGGAAGCCGGCGCGAGGGTGGACGGTTTGGCCGGAAACCCTCCTGGTAGAAATACGACATTGGCGGCTAATCCCGCTCTATTTGACGCATTGCATGAACTTTTGGTGTCCTCGAATCTTTGACACCGAAGTTTTCAGGGGAGGGTCGGTGCCGTGCCTAGCGTGCCGCGAGTTCGGACGGTCGCGTCCGTCGGCGTAGGCGCGCTCGCCGTTTCCGTCGTTGCCGCTACCGCAGCGGTCGCGATCGCCGGGGTCGTCGCCGAGCATCCCTCATCCGCAACGGCCGGCGCGCACAAGGTGGCAGCGACTCGCTCGCTCGCGGCACATCCGATCCGCCTTGGGCGGCTCCACCGGCTCACTCCGCCTGACGCCGCGGTGACGCTGCGCCGCAGCGCGACCGCGCGCCAGCTCACGCGGTTGCGCCACCGGTTCGGCGTTCATTCGGTGATCGCGGTCGAACGAGGCGAGCTTCGGCTCGCACATCGGCGGCTGCACGTCATCGGCGTACCGCTGAATCGAATCCGCGCATTGACGCCTTCTTTTACGGCGCATTCGACACCACTGTGGAAATCGGTCGCTCGCGGTGAGCTCACCGTGGGCTTCTCGGACAGCCGGCACCTGCGGCGATTCTTCGGCAAGACGGTCGCGGCGCGCGGCGCCCACCAGGCGGGCGGACCGCTACGAGTCGGAGCATTTGCGACGATCGGCCTGCCGGGCGCGCAGGGCATGGTGGCATCCGCGGCCGGCAGGCACCTTGGCCTGCAACCGAATCGTGAGGTGCTGGTCGTCGCGCCGAAGATCTCCCTCGCCACGCTCCGCCACGATGTGCACAAGACGCTCGGTCACCGGGCGCACATCCTCATCACCCGTGCGGCGCCGGTCGACCAGGCCGTGTCCAGCGCGTACGCCCGCCAGCTGATCCCGGCGTCGTACCTCGATCTCTACCGCCGCGCAGCGACGACCTGCCCGGGCCTGCCGTGGACCGTCCTGGCGGCGATCGGCACGCTGGAGACCCGCAACGGCCAGAACGTGCACCGGTCGGTCAGCGGCGCGGAGGGGCCGATGCAGTTCCTGCCGTCGACCTGGGCACGCTGGGGCGTCGACGCGAACGGCGACCACCGCGCGGACATCAACGACCCGGTCGACGCCGTCTTCTCGGCGGCGCGCTATCTGTGTGCGACCGGCGCCGGTCGTGGCGGCACCTCGCTGGACGACGCGATCTTCTCCTACAACCACGCCTGGTGGTACGTCCGCGACGTGATCCTTCTCGCCAACCGCTTCGCCTGAGCGGCTCGTCCGCCGAGCCCAACGAAATGGGCGTATCCATCGGCGTGTCGAGGCCTTAATCGTTGAGCTCGGCGTCGATCCAGAGCGCTGGAGATCGCACTCGAACGGCACCTCTGGTCGGACGTCCGATGCAAGGGATGATGCCGATGTGGACGACGAACAACGCCTGGTTGAGGTTCTGTCGCACGCCAATGGCATCTGGATCAACGTAACTGGGCGTTCCCACCCCCGGGTTGGATGCGCTCATCGACAGCCGGACTCGCCGCGCACCGACGACTTGAACTACCTGGCTTCAACCGCCTCCGGCTCTCTGCAAGACGGCATCTTCACCCCGAGCAACGGCGACGCGATAAGCGCGGACGAGGCTCGCGAGATCAATGCGCGCTACCGAGCGGTGATGGATGAAGCCCTTCGACTGGCCGTCCAGCTCGATCTTCCCGCTGCCGCAGGTGCGCACCGCGACGGGTATGGCACTTCTTGCGCGCACGTGCCTCATGCAAGCCAGCCGGGTCGGAGTGTGCTGTTATACGCCGTGGCGCGCCACCTCCGCGGCGATGCGCGCCTTGTCTGATGGGGCGCGCGGAAGTGGGTTACGTCTGTGGGCGCACTCGTGGCGTTGCTGGTTGTGGTCTGGCTGATTTTCGCCCTCATCGGCAGCGCGATCGGCTCCAATAAAGGGCAGAGCGGCCTAGGTTTCCTACTCGGGCTTCTGTTCGGCCCCCTTGGGCTAATCATCATCGCCGTGATTCCTGCGACTCCGGAGGCGGAAGCCGTTCGCCGCGCTCAGGTCGCGGCCGCGACACTGACGCTTGCCAGGCCGGAGCTTCGGCGCTGCCCCTGGTGCGCTGAGGTCATTCAGGCTGCCGCCATCATCTGTAAGCACTGCGGGCGAGACGTTCCGGCGTCTGACCCTCTTCGCGACACCATGCAGCAAGCCACGACGACTCCCGAGAGCCGCGGGCTGAGTGTCTGTCCGCGCTGCGAACGTACAGCTGTCACGGTCTCTGGGGTCTGCGGCAGTTGCGGTCACGTGTCGACCTGATGTTGAGCGCACCGCCGGGGCGCTCAAGCGACTGGTCTCCCCGAGTGAGGACTAACGGCACTTACCCTCGCGCGTGTGAAGACGACGTGGGTCGATCGGGAGGACCTCAACGGCCCGCCTGGTCACGTAGCCTCGCTCCAGATCCTGCGAGGAACGAACGTGTGGCGCGCTTCCTGTGAATGCGGAGCAGACTCCGACATGGGCAACAAGCGCCAGGCTCGCACCTGGCACATCGAACACGTTGGCGGTTCCCACTCCACCCCCAGTGAATGAGGCACAAGCCAGAACGGCACCTACGTTCAGCCCGACCGGAGCTCCAGCCGCTCCCGAATTTTCCGAGCGGGTTCGCCTTCCAGTACCCACTCCAAGACCAGTCGACCGTCGATGATCAAGCGGAGGGCACCAGGCACAAAGCCCGCCTGTCTTAGCTCTTTCGCGCGGTGCGCTGCATGACGTGGGATGCCTTCGGCGATCCAGTAGTCCCGTTCGCTCAAGGTAAATCCACAGTCGAACCAGCTTTGATCGGCGATCTGTCTGAACGTGGCATCGATGTCATTCGGCGATCGGTGCGGGGGCGCCGTCATGAGCCAACGAAAGGCGATGACCGCGCGGCGGAGCTGCACTTCCGTCAGCCCGCCCGTGGCCGTCCCAGTCTGATTGCGAAGCAGCTGCATGAATCGCTGCTCGTATCGGTCCACAAGAGGCCATGATCCCACGACTACCATCGGTCGCGGCTCGTTGTTGACCGTGACTGTTGCGCGGTCCCTAGCGGCACCTATGTGACATCGATGTCGTGAATCGCGACACGCATGTGACATAGGGGTGGTGAATCACGACACGTATGTCACATCGGTGCAGCCCGTCACAACACCTATGTCACATGCGCTCGGTAGCGCCGGTTCGAGGCGGGTTAGGCGGCGGGGCCGAGGAGCTCTTCTGCGATTGCGGCGCGGTGCTTGCGGCCGGGGCCTTCGAAACCGTTGATCCACTGCGCCCGCTTGTAGTAGCGGTGCAACACGTGCTCGTAGGTGAACCCGATGCCGCCGTGGCACTGGATCGCCTGCTCGCACGCGAACACCGAGTTCTCCCCGGCCGTTGCCTTTGCGGCGGCGACCGACAGGTCGGCCTGCGCGTCGTCGGCGCTGACGGCCCAGGCCGCCCAGTAGGCGATCGACCTGGTCAGCTGCGTCGCGACGAAGGTGTTGGCGACCCGGTGCGAGACCCCCTGGTAGGTCCCGATGACCCGGCCGAACTGCTGCCGCTCCTTGGTATATCCCGCCACGATGTCGAGTGCCCGCTGCGCGACGCCCGTCGCCTCGCACGCCGCGAGCGCAACCGCCCGGCGCCGTACGTCGGCGAGGGCATCGAGTGACGCGTCGAGCTTGCGGGCCGGCGTGCCGTCGAGGTGCAGCTCGCCCAGCCGGCGGGTCTTATCGATCGTCGAGCGCGGGACGACGACGCCGGGGTTCGCGGTGACGTCGACGGCGTACAGCCCATCGGTCGCGACCACGACGACGTCGGTGACGCTGGTGAGGTCCGGCACGGTCAGCTTCGTGCCGGTGAGCGCACCCCCGGCGGCCTTCACCGTGCTGCGGGCCGCGGCGTCGGCGATCGTCGTCGGTCCGCCGGACTCCGCCCAGGCCAGAGTGGCACTGCGCTCGCCGGCCGCGACCGCGCCGCGCAGCTCGTCGTCGAGCAGCGGCCAGGTCAGCGCGACGGTCGAGAACCATGGCGCCGGGAGCAGCGCGTACCCGGTCTCCTCGGCGAGCACCGCGTGCTCGAGCAGGCCGAGCTCGGGGTCGAGCCAGCCGAGGCCGGCGATCGCCTTCCAGTCCGCCGGATCGGTGCCCGCCTCGGACTCGGCGAGGGCGACCATGCGGTCGTTCGACATCCGGTCGGCCAGGTAGTCGCGGGCCGCCGCGCGCAGCAGCTCCTGGTCGGAGGAGAAGGCGAAGTCCACGGGCGTGCTCCTAGCGTGACGGTGTTTATCGGGACTTGGGCAGGCCGACGACCCGCTCCGCGATGATGTTGCGAAGGATCTCCGACGTCCCCGCCTCGATGGTGTTGCCGCGGCTTCGCAGCTGCATGTAGGTCCAGAACCCGTCCCACCAGGCACCGTCGCCGTCGAGCTGAGCCGTGAGCCCCAACAGGTTCTGCGCGAACGAGGTGAGCCGCTGGTTGGTCTCGCTCCAGTGCAGCTTGGCCATCGAGCCCTCGGGCCCGGGCACGCCGGTCTTCTGCAGCGAGGTGAGCGCGCGGTAGTTGGTGAACCGCAGGCCCTGCAGGTCGATCCAGAACTGGGCGATCTGGTCGCGGACGACCGGGTCGTCAGCCGGACGGGTGCCGTCGGGTCCGGGCTCCTTGGCGAGCTGGACGAGGCGGTTGACCGCCTTCTCCAGGCCCGCGGTCAGCGCGAAGCCGAGGGTGCCGCGCTCGTGGAGCAGCGTCGTCATCGCGACGTTCCAGCCGTCACCGGGCTGGCCGAGGATCGACTCGCGCGGGACGCGGACGTCGGTGAAGAAGATCTCGTTGAACTCCGGGTCGCCGGTGATCTGGCGCAGCGGCCGGACCTCGACGCCGGGGGAGTGCATGTCGACGAGGAGATAGGACAGGCCGCGGTGCTTCTCCGCCTCCGGGTCGGTGCGGACGACGAGGATGCACCAGTCCGCGATGTGCGCCCAGCTCGACCAGACCTTCTGGCCGTTGACGACCCACTCGTCACCGTCGAGCACGGCCCGGGTCTTGGCCGCCCCCATGTCGGAGCCGCTGCCGGGCTCGGAGAACCCCTGGCACCACACCTCCTCACCGGAGAGCAGGGGAGCGAGGTAGCGCTTCTTCTGCTCGTCGGTGCCCCAGGCGATGATCGTGGGCCCGGCCATCCCGAGGCCGATGCCGCCGATGTGGTCCGGTGCGCTCATCCGGGCGCTCTCCTCGAGGAAGATGCCCTGAAACTCGTGGGGGTGCCCGCCGCCGCCGTACTCCTTCGGCCAGGTGATGCCGACGTACCCGGCGTCGTAGAGCTTCTTGCTCCACGCCCGGCTCTCCGCCTCGTTCCAGCGCCCGACGGTGGGCGCCTGGTCGGCCCAGTCCTTGCCCAGCGCGCCTTCGAGCCAGGCGCGCAGGTCGGCGCGGAATGCCGCCTCTTCGGGGGTGTCGCGGAAGTCCACGGATGCCACCTCATGAGATCCGAATGATGTTCGGTGGCACAGTATCGGCATGCCAACCGAGCTTGCGACCAAGCCCACCGGAATGAGCCTGCAGCGCCTCGCCGAGCAGTCCTGGGACCGGATCGGACCGGACTCGCTGACCTACTTCGAAGGCGAGAAGCACACCAGCGGCGAGCTCGCGCAACGGACCCGCAGGCTGGCGCAGGGCCTGATCGAGGCCGGGTTGCAGCCGGGCGAGCGCGTGGTGCTGTGCATGGCGAACTGCCTCGAGGTGGGGATCGGCTACAGCGCGATCTGGCGGGCCGGTGGCGTCACCACACCGGTGCTGTTCCTGCTCTCCGACGACGAGCTGCGCCACGTGCTGTCCGACAGCGAGGCGGCGTACGTCGTCACGACGCCGGAGTTCCTGCCGAAGGTGCAGGCGGCGGGGAACGGGGTGTCGACGCTGCGCGGTGTGATCCTCGCCGGCGGGCAGGCTCCGGGCACGCTGTCCTACGCCGAGCTCGAGTCGGCGCCGGAGGGCTCGCTGGTCGACCGGGACCCCGCCGACATGGCGGCCCTCCTCTATACCGGTGGCACGACCGGGCGGTCCAAGGGCGTCATGCTCAGCCACAACGCCATGTCCGCCGCCTCGTGGGCCGCGGTGAGCCGGTCGCACGATCCCGAGCTCGAGGTGGCGCTGACGCCGCTGCCGCTGTCTCACGCCTACGGTCTCCTGGTCTCGACGCTCGGGCTGCACGCGCCGGAGGGCCAGACCTCGGTCCTCATGCGGTGGTTCGACCCCGTGGGGTGGCTCGAGCTGGCGGTCGAGCACCGAGCGGCAATCGGCGCGCTCGTGCCGTCGATGCTCCAGATGCTGCTGGCCCAGCCGCTCGAGGACTACGACCTGTCGTTGCTGCGGCGGCTGACATCGGGTGGGGCGCCGTTGCTTGCTGAGACTCGGGCACAGGTGGCGGCCCGGCTGCCTCAGGTCGAGCTGATGGAGGGCTACGGCATGACCGAGACCGCCGCCCTGATCTCGTCCTCGCCGCCGGGCGCGGTGCGGGCCGGGTCGGTCGGCGTGCCGATCCCCGGAGTCGACGTACGGCTGGAGAAGCCCGACGGAACCGACGCCGCCGTCGGTGAGGACGGGGAGATCTGCGTGCGGGGGCCGGTGCTGATGACGGGGTACTGGAACTCTCCCGACGCGACCGCCGAGGCGGTCCGGGACGGCTGGCTGCACACCGGGGACGTCGGGCGGTTCGACGCCGACGGCTACCTCTACGTCGTCGACCGCATCAAGGACCTGATCATCCGCAGCGGCATCAACGTCTACCCGCGCGACATCGAGGACAAGATGCTCACCCATCCCGACGTCGTGGCGTGCGGGGTCGTGGGGAAGCCGGACCCGACGTACGGCGAGGAGGTCGTCGCGTTCGTGCAGCTGCGGCCAGGGGCGTCGGTGAGCGCCGAGGACCTGGTGGCCTTCGCACGGGAGCACATCAACAAGGCGAAGTACCCGCGCGACGTACGGATCGTCGACGCCGTGCCGCTGACCAGCGTCTTCAAGACCGACCGCAAGGCCTGCCGGGCACTGCTGTGAGCGTCATTGCCGACCGTCAGTCGATCCGGCGGAGCTCTTTCGGGTAGCGCTTGGCGTTGTCGATGTAGACCGCGACGGCGAGCTCGATGAACTCCGGCGTGACGCTGTCGGGCTTGATCTTGGCCGGGACGCCGAGGGCCATCGCACCGCTCGGCACCTCGGTGCCGTTCGAGACGACGGCACCGGCGCCCACCAGGCCGCCGGTGCGCACGATCGCGCGGTGCAGGACGATCGAGCCGGAGCCGACGAGGGACTTGTCCTCGATCGTGCAGCCCTCGAGGTGGGCGTTGTGACCAATGACACAGTCGCTGCCGATATGGGTGGACAGGTCGTGGGTGGCGTGGATGACAGCGCCGTCCTGGACCGACGTACGGTCGCCGACGGTGATCTCGCCGTAGTCGCCGCGCAACACCGTCGACGGCCAGACGCTGGAGTACTCGCCGATCGTCACGCTGCCGATCACCACGGCATCGGGGTGAACGTACGCGGTGTCCGCAATGGTCGGTACCCGCTCGCCAAGGGCGTAGACAGCCACGCCGCCTCCTTCGTCGGCAGCGATCCTGCCCCACCGGGCCGGAACTCTTAACCCCGGGATCGCCACATCGTCAGCCCGATCAGGTAGCGTGCGCCGGCGCGGGTGAGGGTTCGACGCGCCCCGGCGGGCATAAATCCGGTTCCGGAGCGTTGAGGTTCTCACGACGACTCAGGCGTTCCCAGCAACGCAGGATGGGCAGGGCGAGACGATGGCGACGGATTACGACACACCACGGGCGACCGACGACGAGGTCGGCGAAGACAGCATCGAGGAGCTCAAGGCTCGGCGCGACCAGCAGGCGGGCGCGGTCGACGTCGACGAGGCCGAGCTTGCCGAGTCGCTGGAGCTGCCGGGCGCGGACCTGTCCGGCGAGGAGCTGACCGTCCGCGTCGTGCCGAAGCAGGCAGACGAGTTCACGTGCCGTCGCTGCTTCCTGGTCCGCCATCGCAGCCAGCTCGCGGACGAGAAGAAGGGCATCTGCCGGGAGTGCGCGGCTTAGGTCGCGATGACGGACCCCGCCGACAAAGCCCAGGGTTTCGACGCGCAGAGCCTGCTCGCCAGGCTCTTGGACGGCACGCCACTGGATCGCCAGTCGCGTGCCGTTCTGCTTCGCCGGCTCGCGGTCTCGCTGGCCGGAAGTGCTCGCCGCGCCGGGGCGGCCGCGGTGGCGAGCGGTCAGTGGCTGGCGGACTCGGTAGCCGAGGCGGCGCCGCACATCCCGGTTCGCGACCTCCCGACCCTGTCTTCCCACCACGACGGCAAGGTCGGGGAGGAGCTCGCGGCCGCTGTGATCGACAACGCGGCGCGCGCCACGGCCGCGGTGGGCGCGGCGGCGGGTGTGGTGTCGTCGCTGGAGTTCACGGCGCCCCCCTTGCTGCTGACCTCGCCGGTGCAGGTCGCCGCTGAGACGATCGCGGTGATCGCGATCGAGCTGAAGCTGGTCGCGGAGCTGCACGAGGTCTACGGGCGGGCCGCGGTCGGGACCCGCGCGGTCCGGGCGGCGGCCTACCTCGGGGCCTGGACGCGCCGTCGCGCGCTGGATCGTCTTGCGCCGGGGGAGAAGGTGTCGGGGATGCTGACCGGTGCGGCGCGCAAAGAGCTGCGGCGCCGCGTGCTGCGACGGGCCGGAAGCAACTCCGCAAGCGTGCTCCCGCTGCTGGCCGGAGCAGTGGCAGGAGCGTCCCTCAACTCGCGGCAGACCAGACGGCTAGGAGAGCAAATCGCCGCCGGGCTCCACTAATCAGCCACGCACCTGCTCGGCGCTACCAGAGGCGCTCTTCTTTGGTGAGGAAGTTGCGGATCAGGGTCGCGGTCTCGGTGGGGTGTTCGAACTGGGGGACGTGGCCGCTGTCGGTCAGCACCACGGATTCGGCGTGCGGCAGCGCCCGGACCACGTGGTTCTCGAAGGCCGACGGCACCAGCCAGTCGCGGTCGCCCCACACGAACAGCGACGGCACGCTGAGCTCGGGCAGCCGCTCCCAGAACCCGCCCTCGCCGTACGCCGGGTCCAGATAGATCTCGCGAAGCGCGGCGTAGAAGGCCCTCCGGTGGCGGTAGCCGCGCATCACGCGCAGGTACTCGTCGGCGGCCGAGTCGTACCACGGCCCCGGTAGCCGGTCCGGGTCGGCGAAGAACGACCGAATGATGCGCACCAGGATCCAGTGCGGCAGCACGGTCGGCGCGAGGACCGCCCCCGGCGGCAGCAGCTTCACGACCGGCACGAGCTCCCGGAACCGTCGAAACGCCGGCGAGGGGCACAGCAGGACGAGCCGGTCGACGGACTCCGGCGCCGACAGGCCCGCCTCGATCGCCACCCGTCCGCCGAGTGAGTTGCCCACCAGGGTCGGCTTCGGCGCCCCGACCGCGTCGCCGAACGCCGCGAGCCATGCCGCGAGATCGCTCGGCCGATAGCGCCATCGTGGCGCCGCGGACGCCCCGAAGCCGGGAAAGTCGGGCGCGATCACCCGGTGGTCGCGGGCGAGGTCGGGCACCAACGGCAGCATCGACGCGTTCGTGGCGCCAAGCCCATGCAGCAGCACCACCGGCGGCGCATCGGCTGGACCGGCATCGAGGTACGACGCACGGGCACCGAGCACGGTCACCGCCTTGACCACCGGATGGGAGACCGGGCGCTCGCCGACGTCGAACGCACCGTCCATCTGCAGCGCCAAGGCGAGGTCGCCCCGCACGATCAAGCCGTGGTCGAGATAGGCCTCCACGCCGGACAGCCGCCCTTCGAGGACGGAGGCCAGGGTGGCGGGATCTGCGGTGATCACCGCGCGCGGGTGGCGGGCTCGTCCCCGCAGCAGTCGCACCCGGCCGTCGTCGAGCCGCACCGTCCATGCCCCGACCGGGGGAGCGTCGAAGACGACCGCCCCGCGCTCGTCGGCCAACGCGGTGTTCACGCCGTCGCGCAACCGGGCCGCGAACAGCGCGTCGAGGTTCGGGATCGCGGCGAGGGTTCGTACGGCGCCGCCCGGCCGCGTCGTCCCGCCGCGCTGCGCCACGGTTTTCACGCTAATGGCGCGACGACGGTCGCTTTGTCTGCTGTCTTCTCGACGCGCCGGTCGACGCGCGTTCGGCTCCGCGAATCGGCTAAACGGCGGAGTCGTCCATCCCCGGCGGGAGCGTGCCGGACGCACGCCGCCACGTCTCCGCGACCCGCCGCTGGGCGAACAGCCGCGCGACGGCAACGACCGCGGCCGAGGCGGCGGCCCAGCCCACCGCCTCGCGCCACCGCACGTCCGGGTGCGCCGGATCCTCCGGAGGCGCCTTGCCGGTCGCCTTCTTCCATCCGGTCGTCAACACCTTTCGGGCGACCGCTGCGGTCGCGGCTGCGCTGACGCCGGCAAGGACCTTGTGGCCGAGCTTCCCGCTGCTGTCGGCGGCCACCGCCTCGGCAGCGGCCTCACCGGTTGGCTGCGTTCCCATGGGCACAGCCTGGCACGATGCGCCGGTGCCGTTGCAAGTCCCGCTGAGCCTCGCCCAGGCCCGCCGCCTCGCGATCGCGGCGCAGGGCCTCGGTGGGCATGGGCCTTCCCGCCAGCGGCCCGTCCAGGCCGTTGACCGTCGTCATGTCCGTCGCGTCCTGCAGCACACCGGGCTCTTTCAGATCGACAGCGTCAATGTGCTTGCTCGTGCCCATTACCTGCCCGCGTACTCGCGGCTCGGCCCGTACGACCGGGACTTGCTCGAGCGCATGTCGTTCCGCAAGGGGGAGCTGTTCGAGTACTGGGGCCATGAGGCCGCCCTGCTCCCGTTCGACCTGCACCCTCTGCTGCGGTGGCGCATGAAGCGGGCGGAAGCGGGCATCGGCACGTGGCGTCACGTCGCGCAGCTCGCGAAGGAGCGGCCGGGCTACATCGAGGAGGTGTACGCCGACGTCGCCGCGCGCGGACCCGTGACCGCCGGCGAGGTGGCCGACGACACCGCGCGCAGCACGGAGAACTGGGGCTGGAACTGGTCGCCCGCGAAGAGCGCCCTCGAGCATTTGTTCTGGAGTGGCCGGATCACTACCGCGTCGAGGGTCAACTTCGAGCGTCGATACGACCTGACCGAGCGAGTGCTGCCGCCGCGAATCCTCGACCTTCCGACACCGGACGACGCGACTGCGCATCGCGAGCTGCTAATGATCGCGGCGCGGTGTCACGGCATCGGGACGGTGGCGGACCTGGCTGACTACTTCCGAATCAAGAACCCGGAGGCTCGCCCTCGCATCGCCGAGCTGGTAGAGGGCGGGCGTCTGGTTGAAGTGGCTGTCGAGGGCTGGCGGCATCCGGCGTACATGCTGCCGGGAACGGTGAT